>JAOTZH010000006.1 GCA_029861425.1 Gemmatimonadota bacterium | reverse complement strand
GAAGGACTGCGGCTCGCCCGCGACGATGGCACACGTGGCGATCAGGACCAGGATGGCCGCCGAGCGGTGCGAACGGTGATCGAGCAGGCGAAGCGCGGCCCAGGCGAGCCCCGGCGCCCACGTCGCCCCCTGGAGGGCGTTGACAAGGTTCAGCAGAGACGCGAAATAGCCACCGAACATCCAGCCGGCCGCCCCGATGTAGGCGGCGGCGGGTCGCATCCCGAGACGCCGGCATAGCAGATAGGCGAACCAGCCGCCGAGCACGAAGTGAAGGACGATCAACAGATTGAACGCGGCGTAGAACGGCAGCACAGCGTAGAGCCAGTGGGGCGGATAGAAGACGCCGGACTGCACGTTGGCGAGGAAGGGGGACCCCGTGCCGATATACTGTGTCCAGAGGGGAATTCGGCCCGCGCTCAGCGCCTCCGCCAGGAGGAACTTCTGCGGGACGAAGAACATCTGCATGTCGCGGGCGACGGGGATCCCCGCGAGGGTCAGGACCTCCCAGAGGTAGGTTGCACCCACGAGTGCCAGCACGATCGCCGGCAGCGTCGTTCGGACCCCTGGTTTCTCGAAGACTTCCCGTGCCCTCACCAATCCCCCCACCCCACGTGTGTCTGCTTACGTTGGCCGGCCCGGGGACAAAAAAAAAGGGCGCGGCTGACGCCGCGCCCTTTTCGGTCCGAAGACCTCGTCCGTCAACAGCTCGCGCCGCTGACGATCTGACCGATCGCGCCGGCCGCGTTGGTAGCGGACGAATTCACGCACCAGGTCTTGGCCGAACTCGTGTGCTGAGCCGTGATCTGGTAGCCATCCGTGTACGCGGTCGAAGCAAGCGCCACGCTCTGGCTGGCCGAGAAGTCATCGTTACCGTCACCATCCAGGTCCGCCGTGCTACCCGCCGATACGGTCGCGTCGGTGTACGCCTGGAAGTCGCTGAAGTAGGCCTCTTCGGACGTCATGAGATTACGAAGATCGCTCTTCGCGGCGGCGTCGAAAGCCTTCTCCTTGGTGCTCGCGAACTGCGGAATCGCGATCGCGGCGAGAATGCCGATAATCACAACGACGATCAGCAGCTCGATCAGAGTGAAACCCTTTGAGTTGCGCAGCATGTTGCTCCTCGCTTTACATTTGGTTGATACCCGGGGCGAATCCGAGCATCGGAGTCTCCAACCGACTCCGCCTCACGCATGGGGTTGGAAGGGCAACGCGTATGCCCGCCCGGGCCCGGGACCCGTAGTTGTTTGGAAAGCGAGGAGTTACGGGGTTCTCGTCTGCTGCGATGCCCCCCCGTGTGGGGGGGTGGGCATTGCACTATGCACGAGCGGGTGCCAGGCCTGCGACGCAAAACAAATGACGCCTGGGGTGCCCGGCGCCCGCCTCCGTCGACTGCGGAATCAGACGTCCAGCTGATACCTCTTGATCTTCCGATAGAGCGTGCTGGGATCGATCCCCAGGACCTCGGCCGCCCGGCTCTTGTTGCCCGCCTCGGCTCGCAGGACGTGCTCGATGTACGCCCGCTCGATCACCTCGAGCGTCGGATTCGCCGGCGGCGCTTCCTGGATCAACGGCTGCTCGGGCTGCTCCCGCAGACGCGGGGGCAGTGAGTCCTCCCTGATCGTCGTCCCGTTCGTAAGAACGACGGCCCGCTCGACTACGTTCTCGAGCTCGCGCACGTTGCCGGGCCACTCGTATTCCTGCAGGATCCCCATGGCATCGTCGGCGATCTTCTTCGTCTTTTCCCCCGCTCTCTCCGCTTCCCGTGACAAGAAGTGGTCTGCGAGCAACGGGATATCATCCAGCCGCGCCCGAAGTGGCGGAAGCTCGACCGAAATGACGTTCAGGCGGTAGTACAGGTCGCTCCGGAAGCGACCCTGTTCGATGTCGCGCTCCAGATCACGATTCGTCGCCGCGATCAGCCGGACATCGACCTGAAGGGGCTTCGTGGCCCCGACGGGGATGACTTCTCGCTGCTGCAGGACCCTGAGGAGCTTCACCTGCGTGGACGGCACCATTTCGCCGACCTCGTCGAGGAAGAAGCTCCCGCCCGAAGCCGCGACGAAGAGCCCTTCCTTGTCGCGCACTGCACCCGTGAACGATCCCTTAACGTGTCCGAAGAGCTCGGATTCGAGCAGTCCCTCGGGCAGCGCCGCACAGTTGAGCGAGAGGAAGTTCCGATCCGCGCGCGTCGAGAGCTCGTGGATGTATCGGGCGAAGACCTCCTTACCCGACCCGCTCTCGCCCCGCACGAGGATCGTGGAGTCGCTGGCCGCGACCGATTCGGCCAACTCGAGCGCCTTCCGAAACTCGTGACTGGTTCCGATCGGGTGCACCATCCCCTTCTGCCGCGTCTTCTTGATCTCCTTCTTGAGCTGGACGTTTTCGCGTTCCACCCGCCCGATGTCGAGCGACCGGCGGAGAATGGTGACCAGTTCCTCGTTGGAGAACGGCTTCTGCACGTAGTGCGTAGCGCCGAGATTGACCGCACGGATAGCGGACTGCAGCGACGCCTGCGCGGTCATCAGCACGACCGGGGTCGTCGGGTCGCGCTCGCGGATGGCCTCGAGCACATCGACACCCGACACCTTGGGCATCCGGACGTCCGTGAGAACGAGATCGGGCTTCTGCTCTCCGAAACGCTCGATCCCCTCGGTGCCCGAAAGCGCGGCCAGAACGTCGAACCCTTCCTTCTTCAGGAGAACGCTAAGCGTCTCGATGATGCTTTGTTCATCATCGATGACCAATACCTTCGGCTTGGTGCTCATGTCTCTCGGAACTCCTCCCGTTGGCCCCGCGGGGCCGCCACACCGCCATCCCTGTCGAGACTGCGCTATCGTTTCACGCGTCCCCCTGGGGAGCCGCGGTCCCATCGGTCATGCGAGCCGGTCTGCCATCCCGTCGAGCGCCGCCGACTCGTCCGGGTGGGCGGTCCGAGGTGCGAGGCCGCCCGGGTCGCGCTCGACCAGACGATCCTCTCCGCCCGCTGACTCGAAGCTTTTTCGCGCTTTTGGCTCTCGTCTGGGCAGGATGACGACGAAGGTCGCCCCGTTTCCGGGAGTGGAACTCACGAGCAGGGCTCCGCCATGAGCCTGAATCGCGCGGTGCGCAATCGCCAACCCCATCCCACTTCCCCCCTGACGCCGCGTGTAGAAGGGGTCGAAGATTCGGCCCAGGTCCTCGGGCTGAATCCCCGGTCCGTCATCGATCACGCGGACCCGTACTGGCATCCACGCCCCGATCCCCACAGGCGCGACATCCGGACTTAGCGCATCCGCGATGATCCGCACCGTGACGGACGATTCCTGGTCACTGACCTGAACCGCGTTCAGCATGAGGTTGGTCAGCGTCCTGTGAACAAGGTCCGGATCTCCCCAGAGATCGTCAAGCCCATCGTCGATCTCGACGTCGAATCTCGCGCGATCGTGTGCCTCCGGCCGCTGTGCCACCATCTCGACGGCTTCACGCACGACGCGCCTGAGATCGATCGGCTTGCGCTCCGCCACGTTTACCCGCGCGAAATCGTTGAACTCGCCCAGCAACCTCGAGAGCCGATCGGCCTCGCGGATCACGAGTCGAGTCAGGGTCTCGCGATCCGCGGGTTCCGATTCGGGGTCGCCGATCTGCTCGACGGCGCTACGGATCGACGCAAGCGGGTTCTTGATCTCGTGGGCCAGGGAGGCTGAGAGCTCGGCGACGACGCCGAGCCTGTTGGCCCGGATGTTCAACTCCTCGAGCTGCCTGGAGAGCCGCAGATCCTGCAGCACGACCGTCGCGAGCGTGGGCTCCCCTTCCCGCTCGAGAACCGCGGTCGTGACCGAGAGGGCAGCGCGCCGGGCTCGTCGCTCACGAGCTCGATCTCGCGGCCGCGAATCGGTTGGTCGCAATCGAGCGTTTCGGTGAGGATCTCCGCGATGCCGGGCGTGCGAGCTTCCAGGTGTTCGACGATGGGCTGCCCCGCCCACTCGTCGACGTCGATTTCCAGGATCCGGGCGGCCGCCGGGTTTAGATAGACCGCTCGCCCCTCCTCGTCTACGGTGATGACCGCCGCGTCGATCGTCCGAAGGATATCCGACGTCCCCACGCGAAGCCGGTCGAGCTCTCCCTCCACGCTGGAGAGCCGGCTGCCCATCTGGCGTAGCCGGCCGCCCACGACTCCGGACACGACGGCGACGGCGGCGAAGATCGCCGTCTGGAGGAAGACACCCGGCCCCATCTGCGACGGGTGGACGATAGCGATCACCGTCAGATAGCTGACGGCACACCCCGCCGCGATGAGGGCGCCCGTGCCGAGCGGCGTGATGACAGCGTAGCCCGACACCAGCGCGATATAGAGGAGCGGCGGGAAGACACTCTGGCTCCCCCCCGTCAGGAGCACGGCACCGGTGACGAGGAGCACGTCGAAGCCGGCCTGGGCCTGCAGAAAGCGCGTGCCCGGCGTCCCGGAACGCTGGTGGCTGTACCAGTAGCCCCATGCGGTGACGAGCGCGGCAGACAGAAGCACCGCGACTGCCAGGGCCTGGACACTGACGACCGTGAACCCCACCGGTCGATAGAGCCAGTCTTCGCCGATGAGGAGGGCTGCGCCGTAGACCGAAAGCGCCACCACCATCCGGCCCGCGTATACATAGTAGAGAACCCGGCGCACGTCGTAGCGGTCCGCCGCGCGATCGTCCCCGCTCATCGGGTGTCCTCCGGCAACCAGTCGGGCGCCTCGTCGAAGACGGTGACCGAGGCGATCCGTCCCTCTCGGAGCGTGGCGGTGAGGGACGCCTTCGTCAGCTCGCCGACGACCTCGCACCGCAGCAACCGTCCCTCGGCCTCGGGAGGACTGTCGACAGGACCCCCGAGGCGGATGCGCAGGCCCTCAGCGACGGAAGGGAGATCGTGGACCAACCCGGACAGCTCGCAGGTCCACGAACGCAGCGTCGGATCGGCGTCCGCGGTCCGGGGGGAGAGCCTCAGCCGAATGCGGGTGTTTCCTTCGGAATAGACCAGCCAGGTATCCCGACCGATCGTCCCTTCGGACTCCGGGTCTCCCAACCGCGCACGCACGTCGTCACCCCCCATACCCAGCATCTGCCCGAGATCGGGCCCGTCCGCTTGCCGCTCGGTCACGCCGGTGAGTTAGCGCGGTACGCCGTGTCTGGCAAACCGATGGACCGGGAGAGGAAGGAACGATCGCGGGGGCGCCCGAAGAACCCACGGACCCAACCGTACATCTGTTTGGTTCGCCCCGGATCTGAATCGCGGATCCGGGCGACCCCACACGACCGTCCGTCGTTGCTGCGCAAGTGGTGGCCCTTCGGGCCCACCGCACACAACCTGTCCCGAATCAACGACTTGCTCGGTCGGCCGAAGAGAGGTGTGGGGCGGCGACCACGGGCATCCATCGCAGCCTGCCAGTGATCTCTTGAAAACGCCTGAGGCGATCGGCTCGCGGGGCCAATGACGGCTGACTCCCCAGACAGGGGCCGTCGTGAGGCGGGAAAGCAGATGAAGAAACGGCGGGACCGCCTGAGCGACCCCGCCGTTTTACGGCCTCGGTTCCGCCCCATTGTGTTTTTATTGAATGGCGTTTACCAGGCCGAAGATGGGCAGGTACATGGCGACGATCATTCCGCCGACGATCGTACCGAGGACCACGATCAACGCGGGCTCGAGCACCTTGAGCAGGTTTTCGACCGCCACGTCGACCTCGTCGTCGTAGAAGTCGGCGATCTTCGAGAGCATTCCGTCGAGGTCACCGGTCTCCTCACCCACGTGGATCATCTGAGTGACCATGGGCGGGAACACTTCACTTTCCTTGAGCGGCTCCGCGATCGACTTACCACCAGCGATTGCCGTTCGGCTCTGCATGACGGCGTCGTGGATGACGCGGTTTCCGGCCGTCCGCGCCGTGATCTCGAGTCCATCGAGAATCGTCACACCGGAGGACAGCATGGTGCCGAGCGTACGGGTGAACCGCGAGATTGCGGCCTTGCGCACCAGGGATCCGAGGATCGGCATTCGCAGCAACATTCGGTCGAATTGCAGCCGACCGTTGCGCGTACTGATCCAACGCTTGAAGCCGAAGCCCGCGACCACCATCCCGAGCAGGATCATCCACCAGTAGGACTCGAGTGCGTTTGAGAGCCCGATGACGATCCGCGTCGGCAGTGGCAACGTCTGGCCGAAGCTGGCGAAGACGGTTTCGAAGACCGGGATGACGAACAGCAGCAGAATCGCAATCGCGAGGACGGCAACGCTCAGCACGACGCCCGGATAGATCATGGCCCCCTTCACCTTGCGCTGGAGCTGCTCAGACTTCTCCAGGAAGGTGGCGAGACGCATGAGGATCGTATCGAGCAGCCCACCCGACTCTCCCGCCGAGACCATGTTGGTGTAGAGCGAGGAGAATACCTTCGGGTGCTGCTTCAGCGCGTCCGCGAGGGTGTTCCCCGCCTCGACGTCGTACACCACGTCGCCGACCGCTTTCTTCAGCATCGCGTTCTCGGTCTGACGCGCGAGGATGTCCAGAGCCTGAACGAGCGGCAGACCCGCGTTGATCATGGTTGAGAACTGACGCGTGAAGATGACGAGGTCACGGGCTTTCACCCGTTTCCGCTGACCGAGCGAGATGTCCTTCGGCTTCTCACGAACCGAGACCGGGATCAGCTTCTGCTTGCGCAGATAGGCGATCACGTGGTCCTTGGACGGGAGGTCCACCTCCGAGCGGCGAATCTCGCCGCCGACCGAACGTGCGCTGTAGGTCCAAACAGGCATCAGGTGTTCTCCAGGATCAGGATCCTGCTTGTCACGAGAAAAAGAGACCGACCGCCAGCCCCCACATCATCCACCCCGTCGACCGCCGGCGGCCGGTCTACATGTCGTCGGTTTCCCAAGGGAATCCAACCTTTTCGTTTGCAAGCGCGGTGCCCATCCCCGTCCTCGGGGGATGCAGGCGTGTAACTCGTTTATTTACAGCGTTTTACCGTTCCTAGCGGCCGTGCCCGCTACCAACCGGAGAGCCGGTTCGCGTGGCGAAACGCGAGTCGGGCCGGCGGACGAGCATCCGACTATCCGGCGGCCTCGACCGGAGCACCGACCATGCGCTTCAGCTCCGTCTGGTCCCCGCTGACCCGCAGGCACTCCTCCAGCGTGACCTGTCGCTGGACGTAGAGCTGATAGAGCGCGTCGTTCAGGGTCTGCATGCCGAACTTCTTACCGGCCTGCATCGCCGAGTAGATCTGATGGACCTTTTCCTCACGGATCAGCGCTCGAATCGCGGGTGTCGCGACGAGCACCTCGCACGCGACGACCCGGCCCCGGCCACTTGCCCTGGGCAGGAGGGTCTGCGTGACCACGCCCTCCAGTACGAACGCGAGCTGAGCCCGCACCTGCTCCTGCTGGTGAGCGGGGAACACGTCGATCACGCGGTTGATCGACTCTGCGGCCGAGTTCGTGTGTAGCGTCGCCAGCGCGAGGTGGCCGGTCTCGGCGATGGTCAATGCGGCCTGGATCGTCTCCAGGTCGCGCATCTCACCGACCAGGATCACGTCCGGGTCCTGACGAAGGACGTACTTGAGCGCGGTCGGGAAGCTCCGCGTATCGCTTCCGACTTCGCGCTGGTTGACGACGCACTTCTTGTGAAAATGCACGAACTCGATCGGGTCCTCGATCGTCATGATATGCGCCGCGCGCTCGGTGTTGATCTTGTCGACCATCGAAGCGAGCGTAGTCGACTTACCGGAACCGGTCGGCCCGGTGAGCAACACCAGTCCTCTCGGCTTTTCGGCCAGCTTCGAGATGATCGGCGGGACGCCGAGGTCGGTGAAGCTCTTGATCTCGAAGGGGATCATTCTGATCGCGCAGCCGATGCTTCCCCGCTGCTTGAACATGTTCGCTCTGAATCGCGACACGTTCTCGATCGAGAAGCTGAAGTCGAGCTCGTCTTCCTGCTCGAAGCGCTTCTTCTGCTGCTCCGTGAGGACGGAATAGGCGAGCGCCATCGTGTCCTTGGGCTTGAGGACCGTGTCGATCGCCGCGTCGATCAACTGGCCGTCGATCCGAAGCTTCGGACGCTCCCCGACCGTCAGGTGAAGGTCGGAGGCCGAGCGCTTCATCATTTCATCCAGCAGAGCGCGCAGCGAAACCTGAGTGTTCGTCGTCTGTTCCATCGTTGGGTTCTTCCGCTCCCCTAGGCCGCGGTTTCCTTGAGCACTTCGTCAAGCGTCGTGATTCCGCGCTTCACCTTCAGCATCCCGTCCTGCCGCAGCGTGATCATGCCTTCATCGACCGCCTGCTCCTTCAATTCGTCTGACGAGGCACCCCTGAGCACCATCCGACGCAGCTCGTGGGTCATGGGCAGGACTTCGTAGAGCCCCTGCCGGCCGGCGTATCCCGAGCCGCCGCAGGAGTCGCAACCTTCGCCCCGATACAGGGTGTACTCCGGCAGCTCCGGGTCGGAGATGCCCGCGGCCCGGATCATCTCGGGGAGGTAGTTCGCTTCCACCTTGCAGTTCGGACAGATGCGTCGAACGAGTCGCTGGGCCGTAATGACGGTGACCGCGGCCGCGACGTTGAACGCCTCGACCCCCATGTCGATCATTCGAGTAATCGTCGCAGCGGCGTCGTTCGTGTGGAGGGTCGAGAGCACGAGGTGACCCGTGAGCGACGCCTTCACGGCGATGCCGCCCGTCTCGAGGTCCCGGATCTCACCGACCATGATGATGTTCGGATCCTGACGCAGGAACGCCCTCAGGGCCGACGCGAACGTCAGCCCGATGTCGGGCCGCACCTGGACCTGGTTGATCCCACGCAGGTTGTACTCGACCGGATCCTCCGCGGTCATGATGTTGACCTCGTCGGTGTTGATCCGGCTCATCGCGCTGTACAGGGTCGTCGTCTTACCGGATCCGGTCGGGCCGGTCACGAGGACCATGCCGTAGGGGTTGGCGATCGCGTCGAGGAACGCACGCTCCGCGCGCTCCTCCATGCCGAACGCCTCCAGATCGAGCGCGAGGTTCCCGCGATCGAGGATACGGAGAACGATCTTCTCGCCGAACAGCGTGGGGAGCGTCGAAACACGGAAGTCGATGACGCGCTGGCCGATCTTCATCTTGATACGGCCGTCCTGCGGGACCCGTCTCTCCGCGATGTTCAGATCGGCGATGATCTTCAAGCGCGACGTCAGGGCCGCCGTCATCCGCATGGGCGGCTGCATGATCTCCTGCAGGGCACCATCGACTCGATAGCGGACGCGAAGCTCGCGCTCGTAGGGTTCGACGTGGATATCCGAGGCGCCGCGTCGAACCGCATCGCTCAGGATCCCGTTGATCAGCTTGACGACGGGGGCTTCGTCGACCTGCGCCCGCAATGCTGCGTCGGAGTAGTCTTGCTCGGACTCGTCCTCGAGTAGCTCGATGTCTTCCGCTTCGAGCTCGGAGAGGAGTTCGCCCAGCTGCCCCGTGGCGGACTCGTATGCCTTGTCCAGGTACTGCCGCAAGGTGTATTCGCCGGCCACGACGGGCTCGATGTCAAACCTCGTGATGAACTTCAGGTCATCGACGATGTTGAGATCGGTCGGCTCCGCCATCGCGACCGTAAGTGTCCGTCCGAGACGGCGAAGGGGCAAAACGAGGTGCTTGGTTGCAAAATCCGCCGGAACGAGCGTGAGGATCTTGGGATCGACCTTGACCTGTCTCAGATCGATCGCCGGGACCCGGTGTTCCTGCCCGGCGATGCGAGTCAGATCGTTCTCGGCAATCAGATCCAGATGCACCAGGCAATACCCGAGGCGCATGCCAGATTCGCGCTGCTCCACGCGGGCCTTCTCCAGATCGGCCGGTGCGATCAGCCCATCTGACAGCAGCCGCTGGACGACCCGGCGTTCCCCGGTCGTCAGCTCGTCTGCGTCGAAGGTGACGTGTTGTTCCTGTACCGTGTCGGTTTCCGGGGTCATCGTCTCCCCTGGGTGCCCCATCCCGGCGCTCGTACATCGCGCAAATCGCTTGAGTTAGGAGCTTCCGAGGTCAAGAAGCATGCCTTCCCTCGCCAGCTCGCTCGCCAATCACCGCGTGCAGACCAGAGACGCGAGGCGTGAGGTTAGGGACGGGCCGATGCCGCTGACCGCTTCCAGATCCATCGCCGATCGAAACGGATCGTGCCTGGAACGGTGCTCGAGGATCCGTCCGGCCAGGGCGGGGCCGACGCCCGGGAGAGTCTCGAGGACATTCGCCGGGGCCGTGTTCACGTCGACCAGATCGGCTCCGCACGATCCCCCGGCCGGCCGTTCGCCCGGAAGGGCGGGCGCCTTCAAAGCCGCGACCCCGGGTACCCGAACGCGATCCCGCAGGCGCGCCAGGGTGGTCGGGCCGATACCCGGGACGCGTTCCAGATCCTCCACGGTCCGAAACGGCCGGGCTGCTCGCTCGCGCTCGATCTCCCGGGCCAGGTTGGGGCCGACTCCCGGAAGCCTCCGAAGCTCCTCGGGGGGAGCAGTCGCGAGGTCGATCGTCTCGCCGGGCTCCAAGGGCGTCTGCGCCCGGGCCTCACGGGCGAGAGCGGTCGCCACCTCGTCACGCGGCGAGCCGCCGGCTCCGAGCGGGTCGACACTTTTCCACTGGACATCGGTCGACGAAGGCGCCCAGGCGGCGCGCGACAGCGCTGCGAGTCCGACGAGAAAAACCGCCGCGGAGAGGGCGCGGCGCTCAGAGCGATTCAGGTCCAGCACGGACACACCTCCCCGAGACGGTTCGTCCCAGTGTGCCCGGCGAGGTCAACCGGTCTTCAACGGACGGAGGGCGTCGCCCTTCAGAAGATGAAGGTGATCTCGGCCCACCCGTCGACAGGCTGTCCGTTCCGCGAGGCCGGCCGATACTCCATCCGCCTGACCCGCTCTTCGATCTCGCGGTTGAACCCGCGATCGGGAGTCGGCGGATCCAGCACGACCTCGCCGGTCGGGCGGCCCGATGCGTCGACGTGGATCCGCACGGTGACCTCCATGCCCCTCACGGAGTTGGGCGGGTCCCAGTGGGGGAGGATCGAACGAGGCATCGGAGAGACGTAGTCCTCCTCGCCGGAGCCGTCCCCCCCGTCGCCCTCACCCGACCCCCCTCCGATGCCCGGGAGGTTCCCGATGGGACCCGCAGGCGCGAGGTCCGGCCCGGGAAGCGACACCTCGACATCGCGGATCTCGACGTCGGGCGTCTCGATGGCCAGCACCGGACGGGCCGGCGGAGGGATCTCGCGGACGGCCGGAAGGCTGGCATGCATGGCCTGGAGTGCACCGCCTCCCCCGACCGGTGTGGCCGCTCTCGCGCCCTCCACCTGCTCGATCGGAAACGGGATCTGGCCCCGCCACAGGACAAAGATCAAAACGTGCACGACGAGCGACGCCGCGAGACCGGCCCACCAGGCAGCGCGGGCCTCTCGGGCGTGTCGCACCGACGGCACCGCTCGCGCGGACCGTCTGGAGTCGTCGCTCTTCTCCATCGTCCTCTCGGTCTCCACGCCATCCAAAGCGCGGTGCCCGCTTCCCCTCCCCATCAGTGGTTCCTACGAAACGTGTACCCTGCGAGTTCCCTCGACTGGCCGGTCGCTCGCGGTGCTTGCCCAGCCTCCACCGGCCCCGCTTGCCCAGCCTTCACCGGCCCCGGCAGATTACGCGCCCGTTCATTCCAGCCCTGTTCCCGTGGAGCACGCCGTCTCGCGATGAGAGCCATCGTAAAGCAGGAGGCCGCGCCCGGCCTAGCCGTCGCCGACGTCGCCCAACCCGCCATCCGGTCGGACCAGGTCCTCATTCGAGTGCGAAAGGCCGGCATCTGCGGCACCGACTTGCACATCTACGACTGGGACGATTGGTCACAGAGCCGGATCCGTCCTCCCCTCGTCCTCGGGCACGAGTTCATGGGCGAGGTGGTCAAGGTCGGCACCCTCGTGGACAACGTGAAGATCGGACAGCGGGTCTCCGCCGAGGGCCACATGGTGTGCGGCCACTGTGAGCTCTGTCGAACGGGGAAATCGCATGTCTGTCGCGAAACGAGCATCATCGGGGTGGATCGGGATGGCGCCTTCGCGGAGTTCGTCTCGATCCCGGCCTCGAACATCATCCCGATCCCGCCCTCCATCTCTGACGACCATGCCGCGCTCTTCGATCCGTTGGGAAACGCGTTTCACACGGTGCTCCACACGGAGGTCGCCGGGCGCATCGTCGCCGTGATCGGGTGCGGACCCATCGGCCTGTTCGCGGTGGGTATCGCGAGAGCCGCCGGCGCTTCGACCGTGATCGCCGTCGAGCCGACACCCAACCGACGGGCGCTCGCCGAGCGCATGGGCGCTCACGCGTGTCTCGATCCGACTTCAAGCGACGTGGAAGCCGAGATCGCCGAGCTCTCGCGAGGCTACGGGGCCGATGTCGTTTGTGAGATGAGCGGGCACCCCTCCGGAATCGCGACGGCCTTCCGGGTCTGTCGAAACGGCGGACACGTGCAGCTCCTCGGCCTTCCCAAGGGGCCGGTCGAGGTGAACCTCGCGCGGGACGTGATATTCAAGGGGCTGCATGTGTACGGCGTGGTCGGGCGTTTGATGTACGACACATGGATCGAGATGCGGAACTTCCTGGCGGCGGGCCTGCTGGACATCGAGCCGGTCATCACGCACCGGCTCCCTCTCGAGCGGTTCGAGGACGGCATCGCAGCGATGAAGGCCGGAGAGGCGGCAAAGGTCGTCCTCTCGATCGACTGATCGCGACGGTGCGTCTTCGTCCTCCCACGCTCGCCGCCGCGGTTGTGGCGGCCTGGGTCTGCTCGGCTTGCTGGCGAACCGGCGAGCCGACGCCGGGCCCTGGAGTGGTCGCCTGGGCGGCTTTCCCGGAGAGCGTCCAGGTCGGCTCGACGTTTCTGTTCGAGTTCGCGGGACCGATCTCGCCCACGGCCTGCGGACGGCTCGATACCGCGAC
The DNA here is from genome assembly GCA_029861425.1 of Gemmatimonadota bacterium. Classification (GTDB taxonomy): domain Bacteria; phylum Gemmatimonadota; class Gemmatimonadetes; order Palauibacterales; family Palauibacteraceae; genus Palauibacter. The sequence goes on along the minus strand of JAOTZH010000006.1, from coordinate 32,160 downwards.
GATCGAAACGGGACTGGACGACATTACGGTCGGGGCACGCCGCAGCACCTTCGAGGCCGTGTGCGCGAACCAGAGGATAAGCTTCTACGAGGCGCGACCCGTGATCATCGATCGACCCGGCACCTACACCGTCCGCTCGGATGACGGGCGAGAATTCGGGACCATGGTGGCGACCGACTCCGGACCGTTCTCGGCGATCTACGTCCGGGGAGACGGGACGCTGCGAGAGATCGCCGGTTGCATCCTCTTCGGCCCGGGCTGGGTCGGAAACCAGCGCCTTTTCTCCCTTTCCGGGACGCCCCCCGACGTGCGTGCGGTCGCCGGGTCGGACAGGATCGTCCACGTTCGAGGGGTCCTGCGCGGATTCGCCTCCTGCGGAAGCTGGGGGTCTCGCCCTAGGATTCGACTCGATACGGCCTGGGTGACCGACCGGGACGCGTCCGACTGGTACGGTTCCCCCGATTCACCGCGCTGAGAACGAAAGAACGACATGACCCTGTACGACGAGAGTGACGTCGCGACCCTGAGCGTGAACCGCGGCCTCGAGACACGCCTTCGCGCCGAGCTCGAGGAGATGCGTGAGGGTGGCGTCTTCAAGGAGCTCCTCTACCTCATGGGACGCCAGTCCGCCGTTGTCGACATCGAGGGATACGGCCAGACGATCAACCTCTGTTCGAACAACTACCTCGGCCTCGCGGACAATCCGGACGTTATGAAAGCCATCAAGGACGGCACCGACCGCTACGGCGCCGGCACCGCCTCCGTGAGGTTCATCTGTGGCACGTTCGACATCCACCGCGAGCTCGAGTCCCGGATCGCCGACTTTCTCGAGCTTCCGGCCTCCCTCACGTACACGTCGGCCTGGAACGCGGCCGAGGGGCTCTTCGCCCCCCTCCTCGGGCCGGAGGACGTGATCATCTCGGACCGGCTGAATCACGCGTGCATCATCGACGGCATGCGGCTCTCCAGGTCGCAGCGGAAGATCTATGAGCACATGGACATGGACTCGCTGAAGGAGGCGCTCGAAGCCTCGCGCGACGCGCGCCACCGTCTCGTGATCACCGACGGCGTGTTTTCGATGGAGGGCGAGATCGCCCCGCTCCCCGAGATTCGCGAGCTGTGCGACCGTCATGACGCGATCATGGCGATCGACGACTCGCACGCGACGGGCGTGCTCGGGGACACGGGACGCGGAACACCCGAGCATTTCGGCATGCACGGCGAGATCGACATCATCACGTCTACGCTCGGGAAGGCGCTTGGCGGGATGGCGGGGGGGTTCACCGCGAGCTCGCGGGCCGTGATCGACTACCTGATCCAGAACTCCCGGACACAGCTCTTCACGAATGCCGTACCCGCGCACTCGGCCTGCGGCGCGCTCGCCGCGATCGATCACCTCGAAACGCACCCCGAGCTGATCGCCAGGCTGCGCGAGAACACCGAGCACTTCCGCGACAACCTCATCGAGATGGGTTACAAGCCCATTCCCGGTGGGACTCCGATCGTGCCCGTTATCATCGGAGAGACCGCGGACGCGATCAATCTCAGCAAGCAGCTGCTCGACGAAGGGGTGTTCGTGATCGGGTTCGGCTATCCGGTCGTCCCCCGGGGCGAGGCCAGAATCCGCTGCCAGATATCGGCCGGCCACGACCGTGAGCATCTCGACACGGCGCTCGCGGCTCTGCGCTCGGTCGGCTCGCGGCTCGGGATAATCTGACGAACCAACGACCCGGGGGGGTTCAACTCGGAACCGGGTCTGGAGGACACAACAGGTGACCGACAATAAGCTGCGTGACGCCGTCCCGATGCCGGGCGGCATGGTGATCGCACCCTCGGTCCTCGCGGCGGACTACGCGAGGCTCGGGGCGGAGGTCCGGGAGGCGGAGGATGCGGGCGCCGAGTGGTTCCAGGTCGACGTGATGGACGGTCACTACGTGCCGAACATCAGCATCGGACTGCCCGTACTGGAGTCGCTGCGAGAGGTCACCGACACATTCCTCGACGTCCATCTGATGATCTCGAACCCCGAGGCGTTCATCGACCCGTTCGCGCAGGCGGGGGCCGATCTGATCACGATTCACGTTGAGGCATCCACGCACCTTCACGGGGATCTGCACCGGATCCGTGAGGTGGGGTGCTACGCCGGGGTCGCCCTGAACCCCGCAACGCCCGCGGAGGCGATATCCGAAGTCCTCGGCTACGTCGACCTGATCCTCGTGATGACGGTGAACCCGGGGTTCGGCGGTCAGAAGTTCATTGCCGAGGCCATTCCGAAGGTGGAGACGATCAGGCGAATGGTCGCCGACCGGGGGCTGCCCGACATTCCCGTCCAGGTCGATGGCGGCATCGGGCCGAAGACCGCCCCGATCGCCGCGGCCGCGGGGGCCTCCGTGTTCGTGGCCGGTTCGTCGGTGTTTCGGTGGGAGCCGGGAATCCGCGCGAACTTCGAGACCCTTCAGGCGTCGGTCGCGCGCCCGGCTTGATCCGATCGAATTCGACGCTCCGGAGTAGGACGCTCATGCCGACCATCCAGATCCGGCTTCCCGCCGCCCTCAGCGATCGCGCCGCTGGAGCCTCCACGGTCTCCGTAGAGGCGACATCGGTGTCCACGGCGCTTTCCCGGCTAGCGGCCCGCCACCCGGATCTGGAACGGCTGGTGTTCGATCCCTCCGGCGAGTTGCGCCCGCACGTTCACCTGTTCCTCGGGGCCCGGCAGGTGCGCGCGGAGGGCGAGGACGCTCTGACAGACGGCGACGAGCTGCGAATCGTCCCGTCGATTGCCGGCGGCTGATCACCGTGACGGTTGCAGGCGCGGGCGGGTCCGGGCAAGCCGAGCCAGGGGGCGCTGCCGCTGCCGCGCGCGAGCGCCCTCTCTCCCCGGATGAGATTCAGCGCTACGGTCGACACCTCAGCATTCCGGAGGTGGGACCGGAGGGTCAGAGCCGGCTAGCCGGCTCGAGCGTGCTCCTCGTCGGTGCGGGGGGACTCGGCTCACCGGCGGCTATGTATCTGGCCGCTGCCGGGGTCGGGCGCATCGGCCTCGTCGACCACGACACCGTCGAGCTCTCCAATCTCCAGCGACAGATCCTGCACGACACCGCGTCCGTGGGCGGGTCCAAGCTCGAATCGGCGAGAGCCCGACTCTCGGCCGTGAACCCGCACGTCGACGTGGTGACGTTCGAGACGCGGCTCGACTCCGGAAACGCTCTTGAGATCCTCGAAGGGTGGGAAATTGTCGTCGACGGTTCCGACAACTTCCCCACTCGCTACCTCGTGAACGATGCCTGCGTCCTACTCGGGATCCCGTTCGCATACGGAGCCATCCTCCGGTTCGAGGGGCAGGCGTCCCTGTTCGCCGTCCCCGGGGGGCCCTGCTACCGCTGTCTGTTCAGGGAACCGCCTCCTCCCGGCCTCGTCCCCAGTTGCGCCGAGGCGGGCGTGCTCGGCGTGCTCCCAGGGATCGTCGGGACGATCCAGGCCGCGGAAGCCATCAAGTGGCTGCTCGGAGTCGGCGAATCCCTCTCAGGCCGCCTTCTGTTGGTCGACGCCTTGCGGATGGATTTTCGCACCCTGAACATCTCGCGGGATCCGGAATGCCCCGTGTGCGGGGACAACCCGACCGTGACCGCGCTCATCGACTACGAGCAGTTTTGCGGCCACCAGCCGGCCGAGGCCGGCGCAGACGAATCGGAGGAGGTCGTGGGCCCCGAAATCGACGTCGCGGAGCTCAAGCGCCGGATCGAGAGCGACGAGAGCTTCCAGCTGATCGACGTGCGAGAAGACTACGAGTGGCAGATCTGCAATCTGGAACCGCAGGGAGCGCGCCTGGTGCCTCTACAGACCCTGCCCGAAACGCTCGATGAGCTCGATCGAGACCGACCGATCATCATCCACTGCCGCTCCGGCCCCCGTGGCGTCAACGCGGTCGCCTATCTTCGCTCGCTGGGGTACGAAGACGCAGTGAACCTCACGGGCGGCATCCTGGCCTGGGCCGAGGCGTACGATCCGGACATGCCGGTCTATTGACCCGGATCGTCTCGCTTCTCGCCTCGGGCACGGAGATCGTCGACGAGCTCGGCCTTGGCGACCGACTGGTCGCGATTTCCCACGAATGCGACTACCCCCACGCTCTCCTCGACCTACCGCGCGTCAGCCGACCACGGTTCGACCCCGAGGGTCTCACCAGCGGCGAAATCGACCGGGCGGTGCGGACGGCCATGCTCGAGCACGGGAGCGTCTACGCGATCGACGGCGACCTCCTCGAACGACTCGATCCCGATGTCATCCTGACACAGGCCGTTTGTGAAGTCTGCGCGGTGCCCACCGGCGGGGTGGAACGAACGCTGGAGGAGCGTGGCCTCACGGCGGACATCGTCTCGCTCGACGCTCACACGATCGACGACATCCTGTCTTCGATCGTTCAGGTCGGCGAGGCGACGGCAGCACGCGAGTCTGCTCGCAGGTCGGTCGCGAGTCTGCGGTCGCGGCTCGAAGCGGTCAAAACTTCGGTCGCCGGTGCGACACGGCCGCGCGTCCTCGCGATCGAGTGGCTGGATCCCCCGTTCACTCCCGGTCACTGGGTCCCCGAGATGATCGAGCGCGCGGGCGGGCTGAACCTGATGGGGGACGCGGGCCAACCCTCCGCGCAGGTGGAGTGGGAGGACCTGGTGGGACTCGACGCCGACGCCCTCGTGATCATGCCTTGCGGATACGGCGTCGACGCCGCCCGGGCAGACGCGGACGCCCATGCGCCTCGCCTCGCGGAACTGGCGCCGCGAGCGATCGCCGACCGTCGAGCGTGGGTCGTCGACGCGTCGGCCTACTTCAACCGCTCGGGTCCGAGGTTCGTGACCGGCGTCGAGATCCTCGCGGGACTCCTGCACCCGGGTCGACTCTCGCCACCGGGGCCGGACAAAGCCCGGGAGTGGCCGGACCGAAGGGAAGCCCGTTAGGCGTCGAAGATCACCTGACGGACCTCTGTCACCGCGTCGATCGAGCAAATCTCGTCGAGAACCGCCCCCGGGACCGCGCCATCGATCGTAACGACGCCGAGCGCCGATCCTCCCACCGCGGTCCGGGCCTGGTGATACTGGCCGATGTTCACGCCGGCGGCTCCGAGCAAAGTGCCCACCTCCCCGATCACGCCGGGGATGTCCCGGTTCTGGACCAGCAGGAGCGTCCCCGTCGGCTCGGTGTTCACGTGGAAGTCATCGATCCGGACGATCCGGGTATGCTCGCCCTCTCCAAGCAGGGCTCCGGAGACGATCAGCTCATCCTCCCCCGCGCCGTGCGTCGCGCGCAGCAGCACGTGGTTGGTGTAGTCCCTCACGACACCGGTTCTGACGCGCGCGACCTCGATTCCTCGCTCGCCGGCGATCGAAAGGGCGTTCACCACGTTCAGCGGCGGCTCGACCTGTCGCGTGAGGAAGCCCTCGAGCGCGGCGGCCGCCAGGGGTCTGAGCACTCCGGGGATCGTCCCCGCATACTCCACCTCGATCCGCTGGCAGCGACCGTCGTCGAGCTGCCCGAGCAGGATTCCCAGTCGACGTCCGAGCTCCATCACCGGCGCGATCCGGCCGCGTTCGCCCTCCTCGAACGGGGCGTTGAGTGCCGTCTGGTAGTTGGCTGAGAGCAAGGCGTCGCGGACCGCCACCGCGATCTGTCGTGAGACCTCCGCCTGAGCCTCGCTGGTCGACGCACCGATGTGCGGCGTGAACACGAGATTCGGGGCCTCCCGAAGAGGCGAGTCCGCCGGCAGCGGCTCGCGCTCGAACACGTCCAGCCCCGCTCCCCTGAGCTTCCCGGACACGAGGGCGGCAGCCAGGGCCGCTTCGTCGACCAGACCGCCGCGGGCAGCGTTGATGAGGATCGCTCCATCCCGCATTCGCGAGATCTCGTCGGCCCCGATCAGCCCGCGATTCTCGCCGGTCAGCGGCACGTGGAGGGTGACGATGTCGGCGCTCTCGAGCAGCTTCTTGAACGTCACCAGCGACAACCCGAGCTCGTTCGCCCGGTCCGCCGGCACGTACGGATCGTACGCTACGACGTGCATCCCGAACGCCCTCGCGCGCCGAATCACTTCGGCCCCGATCCTCCCGGCACCAACGACGCCGATCGTCTTGCCCAGCAGCTGTGTGCCCGCCATCGCCTTCCGCTTCCACTCGCCGGCGCGGATGCTGGCATCCGCCGCCGTCACGTGCCGGGCCGCGGCGAGAAGCAGAGCGAAGGCCAGTTCGGCCGTGGAGAACGTGTTTGCGGCCGGCGCATTCAGCACGGCGATCCCGCGCCGGGTTGCGGCCTCCATATCGATGTTGTCGACACCGACGCCCGCGCGACCGATGACCTCGAGCGAATCGGAGCGCTCCATGAGCTCCGCGTCGACCTTGGTCCGGCTTCGAACGATGAGCCCCGAGGCGCCGGCGAGCGCTCCGCTCAGCGTCTCACGGTCATCCTCGGTGTGGTCCTCGACTTCGAGACCGGTGGCGGCACTCAGGACCTCGATGCCTTCGGGTCGAAGCGGGTCGGCGATGATCAGCCGTTTCCCGCCCGGCGCAGCGGTTCCTCTGCTCACAGTTCTCCGTCCAGCGCTTGCAGCAGTTCTTCGAGCTCCGCGAGCGTGTGTTCGCCCATGTGCCCGATACGGAACGACGTCTCTTTCAGCTTCCCGTATCCGGTCGCGATCGTGAATCCGTGCCGAGCGGCTGCCCCCATTACCTCGGGACCGGTCCGACCCTCCGGAACCATGATGGAGGTCACGCAGGGTGACCGGTAGCCCTCTGGCGCGAGCACGCGATAGTCCTCGCCCGTCCGCCCGGCCAACTCGTCGACCCAGCGGTAGGTGCGCTCGGCCATCGCCGCGTGCCTCGCCCACCGGGCCTCGAGCCCCTCCGCGAGCAGGCTGCGCAACTGGTGGTCCAGTGCGAAGAGGAGAGACACGGCCGGAGTGTTGGGGGTCTGCCGGCGTTCGGTGAGGTTCTTCTCGAACTTCAACAGGTCGAAATAGAACCCACGATTCTCGACCTCGCGCGCACGATCCATGGCGCGCTCGGAAGCCGCCGCGAAGGCCAGCCCCGGAGGAATGGCGAGCGCCTTCTGCGAGCCCGTCAGGACGAAGTCGAGGGCCCACTCGTCGGTGAGCACGGGCGCGCCGGCGAGCGACGATACGGTATCGACGGCGATCAGGACATCGTCGAACTCGTGCGCGACCGCGGCGAGATCCGCGAGGGGATTCAGGACCCCGGTCGAGCTCTCGGAGTGGACCACCGTCACCAGATCGTAGGTCCCCGCGGCCGACGCGAGCGCCTCACGGAGGGCTTCCGGCCGGTTCGGTTGGCCCCACTCGGCCTGCAACACGTCGGCGCCGCGGCCGGTGGCCTGCGCGATGTCGTAGAACCGGTGGCTGAACGCTCCGCACGAGAGACACAGAACGCGCTTCCGCGTGAGGTTGGTGATCGCCGCCTCCATCATGCCGGTGGCGGAGGACGTCGACACGAGCACCGGGCGCTCGGTGACGAACAACTTCGAGAGCCGGCCCTGCATCTCTCCCATGAGCTCGCTGACCTCGGAGCTCCGGTGGCCCATCACGGGCCTGACCATGGCCCGCAGCACGTCGTGCGGGACCTCCGTAGGACCGGGCAGGAAGTACTTCCCGAACGGTGTGAGATCGGACATCGCTTCGTCTATTCGCTTTCTGCGGGGACTCGCGCCATGACCGCGCATCGGACCGCGTCCGAGAGCACGGATGCAAGGCGCGGATGGTATCTCTACGAGGCCGGCGAGGCCACCGTAAAACGGCGTTCGAGGTTGACGGTTCGCACCACCGGGATGATCTTCCGCCCCGATTCGTATTTGGCCGGGTTTTCTGGAGCGACATGCGCTACATCACGATCACCGAAGTCTCCCCCGAAGACGTCCTCGATCGGGCGAAGAAGTTCTTCGACGAGCACTCGACGCTCGCGATCCACGAAGAGGATGCGAGCTCGATCACGTTCGCTGGCGAGATCGGACTCGCGAGGTTCTCCGTCGATCGTCACGGCGGTCACACCAACGTCCATGTCGAGACGGATCGCGTCGTCGGACTGGACGTGACCGACCTGTCGAAGCGCTTCCTCTACACACTTCGGAACCACTGATCGGGCCGGGAGACGAGATGACCGCCACGGAAAAGATCACCGTGCGCATGATCATGCCGGATCGCTGGCTCGAGCACGTCGTCGAGCTGCCGGCGGGCGTTAGCATCTCGGAGGCGAAGGCGGTCGGAATCCGAGAGATGCTCCAGCGAACGCGGGATGATCCGTCGGACTTCTACACGGAATACGAAGAGCGGGAGATCGTGGACGAGTCGCGCTCGCTCGAGCAGGTCGGAGTCCGTCAGAACGGAGTGCTATCCATCCGGGCCTACGACCTGGGGCACCACCCACGCTATCGCGGCTGAGACTCCCGCTTCTGCCCGAAACCGGACTGCTTCTGCTTCGCGAAGTAGAGCCGGGTCTCCCGCCTCACGATTCCCGACAGTAAGAGCAGCCCCAGCAGGTTCGGCGCGGCCATGAGGGCGTTGAGGATATCCGAGACGAGCCACACCACGTCGAGGTCGACGACCGCCGAGAACCCCACGACGAGCACGAACGCCAGCCGATACACGTGGGTGGCGCGGCCGCCGGCGAGATATCCGAGGCTCCGCTCTCCGTAATAGGACCAGCCGATAATCGTGCTGAACGCGAACAACGTGAGCGCGATCGCGACGAACACGCCCCCGATCTCCCCGGGGAGTCCGGTCTCGAAGGCGAGCTGCGTCATGTTCGCGCCGTCCCGCCCCGACTCGAAGGCTCCGGTCGAGAGGATCGCGAGACCCGTGAACGTCGAGACGACGATCGTGTCGATGAACGTCCCGGACATCGAGACCAGAGCCTGATGCACGGGCTCCTTCGTCTGCGCGGCCGCGGCGGCGATTCCGCCGGTGCCGAGGCCCGACTGGTTCGAGAAGATCCCGCGCGCGACCCCGAATCGCATCGCCTGAACGACGGTGAATCCGAGCGCCCCACCTGCGGCCGCACGAGTACCGAACGCGTGGTCGAACACGAGACCGACCGCGGCCGGAACGTTCTCGGCGTTGAGGATCAGCAGCAGACCAGACCCGAGCAGATAGAGGATGATCATCGATGGCACGAACACGCCTGCGAACCGCCCGATGGAACGAATGCCGCCGATGATAACCGCCGCGACGGCCGCCGCGACGAGGATGCCCACCAGCCACTCGGGAACGCCGAACGAGTCGTTCAGAGCCGCCGCCACCGCCTGGGACTGCACCGCGTTTCCGATCCCGAACGACGCCGCGGTCGCGAACGCGGCGAACGAGACGGCGAGGGCCTTCCCGAGTCGACCGCCCCCGAGGCCGTACTCGAGATAGTACATGGGGCCTCCGGCCTTTTCGCCCCGTTGGTCGGTCTCGCGAAACCGAACGCCGAGCACGGCCTCGGCGTATTTCGTCGCCATGCCGAGCAAGCCGGCCACCCACATCCAGAACAAGGCCCCGGGGCCGCCGGCCGACAGGGCGGTCGCGACACCGACGATGTTCCCGATCCCGACGGTCGCCGCGAGCGCGGTCATCAAGGCCTGATAGTGGGAGACGTCGCCCTCTCGCTCCCCGCCCTCTTCCTTCCGGCGCACGAACGCGAGCCACAGGCCTCGGGCGAGCCGCCGGAACTGGAGCCCACGCAGGAGAATGGTGTAGTTCAGTCCCGTGAGGAGGAGCAGCAGGATCAGGGGGACGCCCCACACCGTGCTCTGGATTCCGGTCAGGATCTCGATCACGGGGCTTCGACGCCTCCAGGGTTGTGTTTCGAGGGGGCCCGAGATGGCGGAGCGACGGGCTCTACCCCTGTCGCGGCAGGAGATCCGGGCGGGCGTCAGGTTAGGAGCGCGGCGACCGGGACGTCAACGTTTGACGGCACGCCGTGAGGGGGGTAACCGTCATGCCGCAGGCTGCCGGGGACACCTCGGGGCCGATTTGAATCGACGATACGATGCGGACTCCTAGATGTCGGATGTCACACAGTTCGAGACCATCCAGCGGTTGATCGAGGCCCGTTCACCGGAGGAACGGATTCCCGAGGCCGTCGAGGCACTCGCTCCCGCGATCGAGCGCGGCCATCACATGGCGCTCCTCGCGGCGGAGGGAGCGCGACTGTGCCGGCTCTACTGTGCGGCCGGAATCCGTGATCTCGGTGAGGAGCGGGCCCGTGGGCTCGTGCTCGTCGCGACGCCCGACCGGGCTCGCAGGCTCGCGCGGTCGATCGAGCGCTACGGATCGAAACTGGGCTGGGAGACGGTGCTGTGGAGCGCGGACCGTGCCGCCTCCGGCGTCCCCATCTCGGAGCGTGCGATGGTCATCGCCACGCCGGCCCGGCTTCTCGCCGATATCCGATCCGGCGACGTCTCGGTCGATGCAATCCGCTTGCTAGCCCTCGACGATGTCGCGGCCCTGCAGGACGAATGGGCCGCGGTCGACGCGTTGCTTCAGACCCTCGGTGACGAGGTGCGACGGATCGCGGTCACGCACCGGCGCGATCGCGATTTCGACAAGCTCGTCGAGAGACTCCTGCCGCGAGCTCGACGCTGGCCGCCGGAGCTCATGAACACGGACATCGACGACAAAGCCGGTCGGACGGGGCCACCGCTGCGGCACGCCACGGCGGAGAGTCACGACGCCCGGCTCCGACGGCTTGTTGAGATGTTGCACGGCTGGGCCGGCGACGACTCGATCGAGAGCGTCACGGTATGGTGCGACGGCGAGGGCTCGGCGGATGGCGTGCGAGCCGCCCTGGCGATCGAAGGCTTCGCGACGACCGGAGGGCCGACGGACGAGGGCATCGCCGTTCTTCAGCTCGGCACGGAGACGGTTGGCGGGGGCGGTGCCAATGTGGTGTTCGGCCTGCCGTGGACCGGCGACGAGTTCACCGGGGCGCTCGGGGACGCCCGGCTGAGAGCGGCGATTGTCGCGCCCCGACACGTGCGCCAGCTCGAGATTCTGGCCGAGCGTGCCGGGTGGCCCGCTCGACCGCTTCCGGATTCCACCGCTCATCATTTCGATGAGATCGGCAGCTTCCGCGCACGGATCTCGACCGCGATGGACGAGCGTGATCTCGCGAGCGCGTCGCTTCTCATCGAGCCGCTGATCGAGGAGCACGGCTACGCTCGCGTGAGCGCGGCGCTGGCGAGTCTCCTCCGCGAGACCGAAGTACGACCACGGGTCGAAGGCGCGTCGGAGACCGCCGCCCCGTCGGCGACGCGATCACCGTCGGATCGCCCGAAGGCGCGGGCCCCCGGGGCCGTCGAGGCCCAGCGGGCGACCCGGCCGGCCTGGAGCAAGATCTTCGTGAACGTAGGGCGTCAGGACGGGGCGGCACCCGGCGACTTCGTGGGGGCGATTACGGGCGAGACCGGCGCCGCCGGCGGACAGATCGGAAAGATCGAGATTCGCCAGAAGTTCGCCCTTATCGACATAGACTCGATGATCGTCGAGGATGTCGTCAGAAGTCTGAACGGCAAGCAGATCAAAGGGCGCGATGTGGTCGCGAGGTTGGATCGGGATGAATAGGTGGACCTGGCTCTTCGCCGTCCTGCTCGCGGCGTTCTCGTCCGGGCTCGTCGCGCAGACCCCTGGTCCCGGGCCCGAGCTGAGTGACCTGTCGGACAGTCATGGGTCGACGATGTCCTTCAAGCTCGAGAAGACGATCCTGAAGGTCGATGTGCTCCATCTCACGGTCCGAGTCGATGGCCCGACCGGAATGGCCCTCTCGAAGCTCGTGGCCGAGCGGCCCCGCTACGGGAGGGAGGCGGACGATTCTGTCGCCACGACGGTGCTCGAAGCCGACGAGGCCATCGCGAGGATCGACTTTCTGCGGAGCATCAGGCTCGACCAGTTCCTGGACGGCGTCGACGAGGATCTGGGGAAAGCGGTGGACGCCGGGTGGGTCGATTCGGCGACGTTCGCGGAAGTGACTTCGGGTCTGCGCGATTGGTTCGGCTTCCTGGAGATTCGCGGGATCAAGAAGGGTGACCGGCTGACGTACCACATGCGCGACGGGGAGCTTCGAACCACGTACCGCGGTGTCGGTGAAACCGGGCTGCTCCTTGACCAGACCGATCGGGGCCAGCGGTTCGTCGCGGCGTTCTGGGGCGGGTACTACGCGCCGGGGACGAGCTTCCGGACGGGGCTGGCCAGATCGCTCTGGAACTGACGGGTCGTCGGACGATCCCGCCGGTCCTTTGCGTCTCCCCGGATCCTATCCGCCCTCCGCCGCCGACTGCGACGAGCTCTGGAAGAACGGCGCCCACTTTTCTTCGGGCGAGGCCGGTGTCAGCAGGCTCACGATCAGGAGCAGGCTGACCGAGGCGAGCACCCCGGGGATCACGATGTAATCGGAGGACGAGAAGTCGAAGACGGTGCCTCCGATCGACATGGCGAAGTTCACTCCCAGCGAGGCGAGGATCTTCACTCCGACGATCGTTCCGAGGCCGCCAGCGATGCATGCCACTCCCCCCTGTGGGGTCACTCGCTTCCACAGGAACGCGGCCAGCAAAGCCGGCGTCAGGCTCGCGCCCACCAGCGAGTAGGCATAGAGCGCCATGGCGAGAACGCTGTCGAACTGCGTCAGCACGACGAGACCGAGCGCCCCGAAAACCACCACGAAGGCGCGCTGTACATTGAGCTTCGATCGGTCCGGCGCATCCGGGTTGATGAAACGCTCGTAGATGTCGCGACTGACGTTCGTCGAAGGCACCAGCAGAAACGTGTTGCCTGTCGACAGGACGATCGCGATCGCGGACGAAAGAAGGACCATCCCTCCGAGGACGGGGAGACCGTTGCGGGCGATGTGGAGAACGATCGTCTCTCCTGCGCCCCGCCCGCCGGCGAAGGTCGCGGTCGCGAGCTCGGGGTATACCGCCCGCCCGACGACGCCGAGGAGCGCGATCGCCACCTCGATGATGATGATGCCTCCGAGCATTCCCACTACCGCCTTCTTCGCCGCGGACGAATCCTTGGCGGAGAAGAACTTCTGATACATCCCGCTCTCCCCCAGAATCAGCAGGAAGGTCGGGAGCGCCACTCCGAGCACCCAGAGCACGTTGTGCCCGCCGAGAGCCGAGGTATGGCCAGCCGGAAGCGCATCGGTGATGGCGCCGATGCCGCCGTTCGCGAACACCATGTAGGGCAGTGCGAAGAGCACGCCCAGCGTGATGATGATCCCGTTGAAGATGTCCACCGTGACGATCGAGACCATCCCGGCGAGCGCGGTGAACAGCACGATCGTCGCACAGGTGATGAGCATCCCCATCTCCGCGGAGATCGCGCCGTCCGTGACGATCATCAGGATCCAGCCCCCGCCGCGGAACTGGTACGCCGCAATCGTCACGTAGGCGAGGATGATCGCGATCGTGCCCAGGACGCGGGCGGTCGCGTTGTATCGCTGCTCGAGCAGATCCGGGACCGTGTACTTGGCGATGCTTCGAACCCGGGGGGCGAGATAGAACGCCACGATCAACCCGATCCACGCGCCGGAAGAGAACCAGAGCTCGGCGATCCCGGTGTCGAAGGCCAGACCCGCCCCGCCGAAGAGCGAACCGGACCCGATCCACGTGCACACCAGGGTGCCGACGAGCATCACCACCGGCACCGATCGGCCCGCGACCATGAAGTCCTCGTGGCTCTTCACGGACCGCGAGCGCCAGATCCCCACCCCGATCAAAACGAGCGGGTAGAGCACGACCGCGGCGACGAGCGGGCTCACTCGTCGACGCCCATTCGCCGCTTCAACTCCTCCAGCATGTCCTCGGCGCGGGACTCACGGAGCTCCTTCTCGACCGCGTAGTCCCGGCGCGGCGCCGGCTCGGAGAGCGGATCGAGCTCCAGGTCGAGCTCGCGGGCCGCCTCATCGATATCGCCGGCGCCTTCCATCTTGTCTGCCATTCGATCGAACGCATCGACGGAATCGAAGCGCGACGTCTTGTTCTCGATGGCCTTCGCCCGCCGCTGCTGGATTCCGATCGAGTCGCGTCGAGCCATCGCTTCCTTCAGCTGCTCCGTCATCTGCTCGACTTCATCGCGATGTTGCAAGATCTCCTGACGGGTGGTCTCGGCCTTCATGACAAGGACCTCGAGCCGCTGGCGGTGCTGCGCGGCGAAGCGCTCCGCGACCTCCTGCGTCTCTGCGTCGGCGATCTCGGCGGCCTGCGCGGCTCGTCGATCGCAAGCGGCCGCCTCCGATTTCTCCCGATCCGCCTGCTTGAGCTGCGACGTCATCAGCGTCTCGAGCTCCGGGATTCGGGTCTTCGTCTCGACGAGCTCGTCGCGCATCGCGCGAATGAGCTGGTCTACGTCGTCGTCCGAGACATCGTCAATCTTCGACTCGAGGTGATCGAGCGCCTGATCGACCATGCGTTTGATTCGTTTGAACATGCCGGGATTCTAGGCACGGAGCGGCCGTTCCGTCCAGCGAGGATCCACCGGACGTACCCATTGTATACCCTACCGGGGTATAGTATAATGTCGAGCACGTCCAAACGGATCCGGACGGATGGAACCCGAGTCGACGAGACAGGCTTCATGAAAACGCACGCAGCGGGCATTCCCGCGTCCACGCGCGGTGATCTTACGCGGCGACTGGCCCGTATCCGCGGCCAGGTGGAGGGCATCACACGCATGGTCGAGGACGACCGATACTGCCCGGACATCCTCAATCAATTTGCGGCGGTGCACTCCGCCCTGCGGTCCGCCGAGAAAGAACTGCTCACCAGCCATCTCGAGCGCTGCGCCACAAGCGCGATCGCCGAGGGCGGTGAGACCGCCGATCAGGTCCGCAAGGAGATCGTCGATCTATTCCACCGATTCGTGCGCTAGCGATCGGCACTCAGAGGGGATGAGCTCATGAAGCAGGTATATCGCATCGACGGGATGCACTGCGCCGGCTGCGCATCAGCCGTTGAGCGGAAGTTGAACTCGCTCGAGGGCGTCGAGGCCGTCGTGAGCCTCCCGGCGGAGACCGCCACCATCGATGTCGCCCAATCCGACCTGAGTTTCTCCGACCTGCGAGAGGCCGTCGCCTCGGCCGGATACGAGCTCTCGCCGCCCGTCCGGGATCCCGGCGACGCTCTTCGTGCCGAGCGCGAGCGGCTCGAGCGCGCCGACGCCGCCCTCGATGGGGCACGCGCCAGGATGCGTCTCGCGTGGGCGCTCACCGTTCCGATCATGATCTGGATGATCCCGGAGATGGTCTTCGGGGTCCGCTGGCCGAACGCGGTCGCGTTCGATGCCGGGATGACCCTTCTCGCGCTGATTGTGGCCGCGGGGCCCGGACGAGCGACGTTCAGGGGCGGCTGGCGGTCGGCTCGCGGCGGGGTCCCGAACATGGACGTCCTGATTGCGCTGGGTGCCGGAGTGTCGATCGCGACCGGCGCCTGGGCCATCCTCCACGCGCTGGGCGTCGCGCCGATGATCATGAACTACGCGGGAATCGGCGCCATGATCGTGGCGATCCACCTCACAGGCCGTTTCATCGAGATCCGCGCGCGGGGACGAGCCAGCGCGGCCATCCAGGCGCTGTTGTCCCTGGAGGCGCCTACGGCCCGCGTCGAGCGTGAAGGCGCCGAGCTGGAGGTCCCCACGGCCGACGTGAGGCTCGATGACATCATGGTGATCCGGCCCGGCGAGAGAATACCGACCGACGGCGTGATCGTGGAGGGCCGGAGTTCGCTCGACGAGTCGCTGGCGACCGGCGAGTCGATCCCCGTGGACAGGGCCGCGGGGGACCCCGTCATAGGATCGACAGTGAACCACGCGGGTGTCCTGCGCGTGCGGGCGACCGGTGTCGGCGCCGACACGTTCCTCGCCCGTGTGATCCGCCAGGTGGAAGAGGCGCAGGCCAGCAAGGTCCCGATCCAGGAGTTCGCCGATCGGGTAACGGCCATCTTTGTTCCGACCATCGTGATCATCGCCAGTCTGGCGCTGGTCGGCTGGCTCGTGTTCCCGGATGCGCTCGCCAGCATCGCGGCTCGTGCGTCCGGCCTGTTTCCGTGGGTGAACCACGACCTCGGCAGGGGTTCCCTGGCCGTCTTCGCCGCGGTCGCGGTGCTGGTCATCGCGTGCCCGTGCGCGCTCGGACTCGCGACTCCGACTGCGCTCATGGTGGGCACGGGGCTCGGGGCGACGCGAGGTGTTCTCGTACGTGATGGCGCGGCCATCCAGGCGCTCGACTCCGCGGACACGCTCGTCTTCGACAAGACCGGAACCCTCACGCGGGGTCGCCCTGCGGTCGTGGAGGTAAGGACCGTCCGCACGGGCCAGGCGGAGGGTTCGGGCGATCTTCCCGTGGGGAACGCATCCGAGATGGAAGTCCTCCGTCTGGCCGCCGCCGTCGAGGCGACGTCCGAGCACCCCCTGTCGCGGGCCATCGTCTCGTACGCCGATGAGCTCGGGGTCGTCATTCCGCGGGCCCGTGGAGCACACGCCGAGGTCGGACGCGGCGTTCGTGGCGAGCTCGCGGAAGGGACCGTTCGGGTCGGAAACCGGCAGCTGATGGCCGAGGGCGGCATCGACATCGGTCCGATCGAAACCGCTCTCACGGATCTCGAGACGGGAGGGCGGACGGTTGTTCTGGTCGCGCTGGAGACCCACGTGCTGGGCGTTATCGCGATGGCAGACCCGGTGAGGGACGACGCGGGCGAGACGCTACGTGCCCTTCGCGGCCAGGGACTGAGAACGATCATGCTCACGGGCGACACGGAGAGCACCGCGAAGGCGGTGGCCGAAGCCGTCGGGATCGACGACTACCGGGCGCGCATGCTCCCGGCCGACAAGGTCGACGCGATCCGGGACCTCCAGGCCAGCGGCGCTTCGGTGGCATTCGTCGGAGACGGAATCAACGATGCCCCGGCGCTGAAGATCGCCGATGTCGGACTCGCCGTGGGGTCCGGGACCGACATCGCGATCGAGGCGGCCGACGTGACGCTCGTCTCCGAGGACCTCGCCGCCGTCCTTCGGGCCCGCAGACTGGCGCGGGCGACGTTCCGAAAGATCAAGCAAAACCTCTTCTGGGCGTATTTCTACAACGTGATCGCGATTCCCGTGGCGTTTCTTGGGCTTCTACACCCGGCGATAGCCGAAGCGGCGATGGCCCTCAGCTCGGTCACCGTGGTGGCGAACGCCAACAGGCTTCGCTTCACTCGGCTCTAGGAACCCCCGGCGGTCGGTCCGACGGGGGCAGGAGGGCGATACGAGTAGCGATGCAACCAGGTCACCCCGTCCGCCTCCCGCCGAGCCCAGAAGACGCCGTCGGCGGCGAGAAGACCCGCCTGGCCGCTCGCGAGGTCGAAACGCCCGATCGGGGCTCCCGATGGGTCGAGGATCAGCCAGTACGCTCGACCCGAATCGTCCTCCGCGAGACCAAGCCATGTGCGTCGGTTCCGGTCCACGAGAATCCGGTTCGCGGCACGGGGGGGAGATCCGTCGGGCGGCGGCCGCGCGCCATCCGGCGCGCGAGGCAGTCGAAACCCCGCGCCTCTGCCTCCGTCCGTCTCGATCGTCACGTTCAGACCGAGCGTGTCGGCGGCGAGCTCGAGCACCACGAAGCAACTTCCGTCAGGACAGGCGACCAGCGTATCGGAGTTCGGTAGCTCGGCTAGAGCCTCCCCGGCGCCGCCCCGGTGCACGCGGGTGAGAGTCCGTACGCCGTCACCCGCTCCGAGGACGAGCGCCGACATCCCGCGGGCTCCCTCGACGATCACGAGCGGATCCCCCTCGCCCGGCACGTCCCATACGTCCGAGAAGCTCATCTCGCGGTTGAAGATCGCGATCGAGCCCCCCCGCTCGGAGATCCAGAGCCGGTCTCCGGACAACCAGCCGGCCCGCTCCGCCCATATCCGGGTTCGATCCGGTCCGCGGACGTCCATGATCTCCGACCTCCCGACCCGCCCGAGCGATCGTCCCCGGTCATCGTAGACCCAGACCGCCGGAATCCCCTCCTGCACGATGGCGATCCGGCCGCTCGAGGAGACCGCGACCTGTCGGGCACCGGGGAACGGCTGGGTGGTCGCGTCGAGGGCGCCGGCGCTGACGGGGGTCATCTCCCACTCCGGAAGCGCCGCATAGATGGTCCACCAGTCGGTGCCGCTCCACCGGCCCGCGGGCTCCCCACATCCACCCGAGGCGAGCGCGACGGCGACGACCGAAAGGGCGACGACGCTCGAGGGCTTCGCGAACCTCAGTTGCAATTCACTCCGTCAAACCCTCGTCTCCGTTTGCGGGCTCCGAGCGCGACACGCATCATATCGGCGTTCGATCGCTCAGGCGCGATCGATGATTGGACCCGTGGGCTCGCAGCAAACGAGAGAGGCTGATGGCGTCACGTTTTCTTGGGATCGGACTCGGTCTCTGGTACATGGCCGCACCGTTCATCTGGAGCTACCCGTTCGGGTTCCTCTGGTGGCATAGCGTCGTCCTCGGCGGCGCGATCATCGCGGTCACGATCTCGTTCAATCTGGGCATCAATCGTTTCAGTGGATGGGCCCTGATCGCGATCGGGGCGTACTCGATGTTCGCACCTTTCATTCACGCGTACCTCTCCAACGCCCAGGGCCTGTTCAACGACCTCATATTCGGGATCATCACCGTGGGGACGGGCGTGGCGATGGGTGGCGCGGGGATCGAGTACGCGGACGAGGCGCGCTCGACGGCCTGAACGATCACGTGGAGCAAGACTGCGGGGAGGGTGCTCCGTACCGACGCCTTCTACGCCCCGTACTTCGCGAATCGGCCCGCGCGTGCCGTCGCCAGCGGCATCAGCTCGCAGCCCCGGCGCAGGCCATGAGTACCGGTCCGACACGCCGTCTCCCCGAAGTTATCGGCGGCGTCCGCCCGGGCCGGACCGCCGTGGATCAGAAACGGCACAGGATGCCAGCTGTGGTTTCTCAGGAGGGCCGGGGTCGAGTGATCCCCGGTGACGATGGTGACATCGGGGCCGCTCGCCATGAGCTCCGGCACGATCGCGTCGGCTTCCTCGATGACGGCCACCTTTCGATCGAAGTCGCCGTCCTCGCCCGCCTTGTCCGGCGACTTGAAGTGCAGGAACGAGAAGTCGAAGTCCGTCACCAGCTCTCGGTACGCCGGCACCAGATTCGCGGCACCGTCGGGCACGGCCGTCGCCTGCATGCCGATCAGACTGGCGACCCCACGGTACATGGGGTACGCGGCGGTCGCGGAGGCGCGCATGCCGAACACATCCCTGAAGAGTGGCCAGGCGGGTCGGCTCGACGCCCCGCGCAGGAGCACCATGTTCGCGACCGGCTGGTCGGCGAGCACTTCTCCGGCGTGACCAAGCCAGCTCCGCATCAGGTCCGCGGCGACGGCGGAGGCCTCGTTCCGCGGATGCGGGTCGACGGGCGGCTCTCCCGTGCGTCCGGGGTCGGTGTCATCCACGTCCGCGGCCACGGGCTCGTCAGGCCGAATCACGATCACGAACCGGTGCTCCCTCACGTGGCGAACGAAACAGGAGGCGCCGGCCATCTCGATCGAGTCCAGCCGCTCGGCGAGCGGCAACGCTTCCTCGGTGGAGATTCGCCCGGCCCGTCGGTCGCTTACGCGGCCCGAGCCGTCCAGGGTACAGAAGTTCGCGCGGATCGCGATGTCGGTGGACTCGAGCGGGAACTCGATGCCGAGCGCCTCGAGGACTCCCCGGCCGGTCTCGTACACGAGGGGGTCGTAGCCGAAGAGGGCGAGATGACCCGGGCCGCTGCCGGGCGTTATTCCCGGCCCGACCGGCTCATGAAGTCCGCAGGTCCCGGCCCGCGCGAGTTCGTCGAGGTGTGGCGTCGTCGCGGCCTCCAGGGCCGTGAGTCCGCCTGGCCTCATCGGGAGCCCCCCGAGGCCATCGAGCACGAAGAGAAGGACCTTGCGGTCGGTCGGTTGAGCGAGCGCGCCCAGTCGATCGAGTTTCATCCGCGAGAACGTATGAGGGAGGTCTGCGGGGTGCCAGCGTGAGCCGGCCGCTCTCGAGCGCCATCAGGGTCGACGGGCTGACCCGACGATTCGGGAGGCGCTGGGCCCTCCGGGGTGTGGACCTCGAGGTGGCTTCGGGAGAGACCGTGGCGCTCCTCGGGGCCAACGGGACGGGGAAGACGACGCTCCTCCGCGTACTGGCGACGCTACTCCGGCCAACGGCGGGATCGGTAGTCGTCTGCGGTCACGAGGTGACCGAGGAGGCCGATGACATCAGAAGCCGACTGGTACTCATGACTCCCGGCGGACACGTCTATGACGAGCTCACGGGGCTCGAGAACCTCACCTTCGCCGCCAGGATGCTCGGAACGCGATCAGAGCGTGAGGTGCTTCGGGAGCGGCTCGAGGCGGTGGGGCTCGGTTCCGCAGCGGATCTGGTCGCCCGCAGCTACTCGACCGGCATGCGGAAGCGACTGGAGCTGGCGCGCCTGGGTCTCGGACAACCGGATGTCGTTCTGCTCGACGAGCCGTTCACGAGCCTCGACGAGGAGGGGGTAACTCTCGTCCAGGACACGATCGGCCTCTGGCGTGCCAGGGGAGCCACGGTTCTGATCGCCTCGCACAGGCTGTCGGAAGCCGGTCGTCACGCCGACCGGAGCGTCCGGCTCGAGGCGGGGCGGATCTTCGAGGAGGCCGAGTGAGCGACCTTCGTCGACGGTCGACCGCGATCCTCTGGAAGGACCTCCTCACGGAGGTACGCACGAGACAGGGCTTCAGCGCCATGCTCTCCTTCGCCGCGCTCGTTCTCTTTCTCTTCTCCTTCGCGATCGGCCCCAACTCCGCGCTGCTGAGTCAGCTGTCCGGAGGCCTGATCTGGGTCGCGATCATCTTTACCGGCACGCTGTCTCTCGGGAGGGCCTTCCAGACCGAGGAGCTGGCCGGTGGCATCCGGCTCCTCCGCGCCTACCCCGGGGACCCCCGGGCGATCTTTCTGGGGAAGCTCGGGGCGAATCTGGTGCTGCTCGCCGCCCTGCAAATCCTTCTCTTCCCAGCCGCCGGGATCCTGTTCCAGGTCGACTTCGTCCCGCACGCGCCCGCGCTCGCCGGGATCGCCGTGCTCGGGACCGTGGGCTTTTCCGTCGCGGGGACCTTCTTCTCCGCACTCACCGTACATGCCCGGGCTCGCGAGCTTCTCCTGCCGCTGCTTCTGTTCCCGGCGCTGATTCCGGTAGTCCTGGGAGCCGTGGGAGGGACCGAGGCGCTGCTCGCCGGCGACCCGATGTCGAGGCTGACGGGGTGGGTCCGATTGCTCGCCGCCTATGACGTGATACTCTTCGTCGTGTGTTTGTGGATCTTCCCCGTGGTTCTGGAGGAATAGCACCCATTGAAGGCTCAAAGGACACTCGGAATCGTCTCCGTTGTCGCCGTGGGCGCCTGCTCGATCGTCGGGCTCTTTCTGATCCCGGCGGATCGGCTGCAGGGGGAAGTCCAGCGGCTTCTCTACATCCACGTACCCATCGCCTGGGTCGCGATGCTGTCGTTCTTTCTCGTCTTCCTCATGAGCCTCCTCTACATCGTACAGAGGAAGCTGAAGTGGGATCTCCTGGCGCTCGCGGGAGTCGAGGTGGGCGTGCTGTGTACGGCGCTCACGCTTGTCCTCGGATCGATCTGGGCGAAACCGACCTGGGGCGTGTGGTGGGAGTGGGATCCACGCATCACGACGACGGCCATACTGTTGATCGTGTACATCGGATACCTGATCGTCCGTGGGATCAGCGATGATCCCGACCAGAGGGCCCGATGGTCGGCGGTCATCGGCGTTCTCGGGTTCGTTCAGGTGCCGATCGTGTACCTGTCGGTGTTCTGGTGGCGGAGCCTCCACCAGCCGCCGTCGTCCCCGCGCTCGATGGCCAGCGCCTTCGGAGCCGTGATGTTATCGGCCTTCGCGGCCTATACAGTCGCTTTCACGTACCTGATCATGCGGCGTTACAGGCTGGCGCAACGGGAGCTCGAGCTGGAACTGAGGGGCCCGGAGGAGCTCGCATGAACAACCCCTGGTTTCTCGTGGCCGGATACGGAATCACCTTCGTCACGATTCTGGCCTATCTGCTGCATCTCCGGCGGCGCGAAAAGGACGTCGAGCGCGAACCGTGAGGCACGGACCCGTTGGCGCCCGCCGGTGACAACCCCGCGGGCAACCAACGTGTTACCCTCGTCGAAGCATTGTGGAAAAACGTGCAAACCACGCAGGGAACCCGTACTGTGTCAAGTTTGTATCAATGGCCTTTCGATCGGGACGCGCTCCCGCTCAGGCACCTGCATCTGGATGTGATTCCTATATGGCTACGACTCGACGCCGTCGGATGTTCTTCGACACCCGGGCCCTCGACTCCTTCGATCAGTATCTGCAGGACGTTGAACGCTATCCGCTGATCCAGGACCCCGCGACCGAGCGGGAGATCGCACGGAAAGCACGGGCCGGTGATCGCCAGGCAGCCGAGCGACTGGTGACGGCGAATCTCCGGTTCGTCATCTCCTACGTGAAGAAATATCAAGGTCGAGGCCTCAACCTCGCCGAGCTCGTTTGCATCGGGAACGAAGGCCTCTTGAAGGCGGTCAAGAAGTTCGATCCCGACAAGGGCGTGAAGTTCATCTCCTACGCTGTCTGGTGGATCCGACAGACCGTGCTGCAGGCGCTGGCCGAGCAGACGCGATCGGTGCGGATTCCGCTCAACCAGAACTCGAATCTGGTCAAGCTCTCACGGACGGAGACGGCCCTCACGCAGAAGCTCGGTCGATCGCCGACCGATCGCGAGATCGCCGACCAGATGGAGGAGCCAGTCGAGACGGTGCGGGCCCTCCGGCGCGTCGCCTCCGCCGAGCTCAGCCTGGACGCCCCGCTCGACAAGTCCGACCGGGACAGCGCCTCCTTCGGCGAGCGCTTCGCGGGGATGGACGATGCGGACATAGAAGAGGACGTCGAGGGCCAGGCCCGCCGCGAGTTCCTCGAGAAGATGTTCGAGCGGTACCTGACGGAGCGCGAGCGGAAGATCCTCGTTCTCTACTACGGGCTGGACGACGGCGAGGAAATGACGCTCGAGGAGATCGGGTCGCTCCTCGGAGTCACGCGAGAGCGAATCAGGCAGATTCGAAACCGTGCCTTCGACAAGCTCCGCGCCTCACCCGACGGCGAGGCGCTCGAGGGCTTCTGGAGGGCGTCGGCCTGACGGGTCGCCCCGGTCGAGGGAGGTCCGTCCGAAGGCGAAGCGGGATGAGGGCAGAAGGGCCGCGAGCAATCGCGGCCCTTCTTGCTGGTACGTCGTGATCGAGGGCTAGACGGACCCCACGGCCTCCGGGGCGGTCCCCGACTCCGCCCCCAGCCCCGACGCGCCACGCACCACCTTCCATTCGGCGAGAGCGATCCCGCGGCGCCGCTTCAAGCCGTCACTCACTGCCCTCCGGGGCCCCGGAGGAGGCCCGAGCGGCCAGCTCTGCCTGGATCAGGCTCTCGATGTACGCGTATGGCTCGACACCCTCGAGACTGAGGCGCTGCCCGTTCAAGAACAGCGTCGGGGTCGATCCGACACCCATCGACTCCCCATATTTGCGAGCGGCGGCGATCTCGTCGATGTAACGGGCCTCGGACATGCACGACCGAAAGGCGCCGGTGTCCAGCCCCAGGTCTTCGGCGATCTCGCCCAGCATGCCGGACGGGTTCGCCGCCGTGTACCAGCGGGTTTGGCGAGCGAAGAGCATGTCGTGGTATGGCCAGTACGCGCCCTGCTCGCCCGCGCATCGCGCGGCCATCGACGCCGGGATCGTGTTCGGGAACCCGCCGAGTACGAAGTCGAACGAGAGCCACCGGACCGGACCTCCGCCGGTCTCGACGTAGTTCTGCCGCAGTAGCTTGCCGGCGAACGAAGAGAACGAGGCGCAGTGCGGGCAGGAATAGTCCGCGAACTCCATGATCTCGATGGGTGCGTTCGGGTCGCCAAGTGGGATCCCGACACTCTTGTCCGGCTGCGCGGTCGCGGCGAGACCTTCGAACTCCGCCGGCGTCGGGAGGGCCGCAGTCGAGCCGATCCCGCCGCCACGCGCCGTTACAAGCCAGCCGATGCCGGCGATGATGATGGCGGCTCCGATCAGGTAGAACACCTTGTTGTCGCTACCGCTCTTCGGAGCGCCACTCTGTGGTTTCTTCTGTGCCAAGCGATCAGTCCTTTTCCAATGAGACGACGGCGCGTCTTCGCGACCGCCCTAGAAAACCAGCCACGCGAGCACGCCCATGGCGGTGAACGTAGCCGCCGCGAGGATCACCAATCTCGTGTTTTCGGACAGACGACGCCCGCGCAGCGTTGCGAGGTGCCGCAGCCTGGGCACCAATCGTTCCGACCAGGTATCCGCGATCTCCACGAGCACATCGCTCCAGGCCTCGCCATAGGCCCGGTCCAGCGAGAGAATCTCGCCCTTCCATTCGTCCGCCGCCTCATCGAGGCTCTCATCCTCTGCCTCGGGCGGCGCGTGCTCCGCCGCCTGCAGACGCTGCATGAGCATGTGCTGGCGCGCGAGGACGCGCTCCAACGGTCCAGTCATCAACTCGGAATTCCGTGCGAAAGACTCGACCAGACGCTCTCGCTCATCGGGAGTGGCGAGCGCATCCGCGACGGTCTCGCGATCGATGCGGCGGTCGGCCGCAATCGACTCGACGACCGTCTGAAAGACGCGAAACAGATGGTCCGAGGCCGACCGAAAGGCCGCGTCGGCGTCGTCACGTAGCTGCTCGGCGTCGAGGGCCACGACCGCGCGGGCGAGGGTTCTCTCGGACGCGGCCGCCGACTTCCGCAGCATCAACGGTCCGAGCGCGATCTCACCCAGGTCCTGGAAATGTCGCTCGAAGAACCCGGGCCCGAGACGCTCAGTCAACGCCCGGCCCACGTCGACCCTGCGCGCCGCCGTCTCGCACGCTTCGCTGAGGGCTTCCGCCGAGAGCGAGAACTCCGGGAGGGACGCCTCCGGCGGAGGAGCCACTTCCCCCTTCGCGAACATCTCGATCGCGGCTTCCTCGGGCTCGTCGACCGGATCGGGCGGCAAGACCGCGACCCGCGCGACCGCCTGAATCTCCTCGGGGAACAGATACCTGAGCGTCAGCTCCACCTGTTCGCCGACCAGACGCAAGCCCCCGCGGCCGTGCGTCCCCGGGGCTGACGTGATCTCGCTCACCGTCTCAACGGGCCATTCGACCGAATGACTGCGTGAGCCGGCGAACAGGTGCAGCCCTCTCTGCGTGAACACGGCGAGGTGGAGCCCGAAGATCTTCCTGTCGCCGATGTTGCCACTAACCGCGGTCCCCGCCGTGCAGACGACCACCTCGCGCGTGAGCGGCTGCAAGAGCGAGCGTTGCGCGGCGCGGTCGCTGCCGCGCTCGACACCCCGCGCCAACTCCTCCAGATCTCCGCTCTTGCCGAGCACCGCAAGCGTGCGTTCGCGGCCGAACAGCAACATGAGCCCCGCCCGCCTGGAGACCCAGAAGACCGTGTCGAGGGCGAGCTCGTCCCCGTCGACGAGGAGACCGGCGTCGCTGAGGACGACCGGTGTCGCGCGCTGCACCGGCTTGCCGTCCACGAGCACGTCGAAGACGAACGCGCGCGCCTCGCCATCGACGTTACGTCGGATAGCGCTGCTCGACTGGAAGTGGTCAGAGGACACGCGAACCTCTCGTTGCCGGCCGTCCGCCCCTCCGTCCGGCCTCATGGTGCGAACCTCGCACCTCGGGCGTCCATGCGCGACTCGTCCCCGAGGACGCGCATCACGGCGATCGTGTCCGCCAGTGTGTCGAGGGCGTGGTCCGCCCCCGCATTCCGTAGCTGCGGGGCCGTGAACGAGCCGGTACCGACGGCGAGAGCGCGAATCCCAGCCGCCCGGGCACACCGGATGTCGCGCGGTGTGTCGCCGATGATCCAGGTGCGCCTCTTGTGAAAGTCGCGGCCGGTCTTCGCCTGCGCACGATCGATCGCGATCGGCGGCAGCTCGTCTCGGTTCTCGGCGTCCGACCCGAACGAACCGAAGGTGAACCGGTCCGCGATTCCACATGCGGCGAGCTTGTGCTGTGCCCCGCGCTCGATGTTGCCCGTGACCAGTCCGATGGCGACGCCGGCGACCGCGAGCGCGTCGAGCAGCGCCAGCACACCCGCGTGGACGCGAGCCCGGTGAGCGCGTTCGGCGAGGATGGCCGACAGGTTCGTTTCGTAGCAGTCCCACAGTGCGTCGAACCGGAGCTCGATCTCCGGGTCTTCCAACCCGGCGTGCTGCATCAGCGTCCGTGCGATATACGGATCCGTCAGACCGGCGAAGGAGAGCTCGTCGATGGGGCCTGCGGTGCCGTAAATCTCCACGAGCGCGATCTCGATGGCGTCTCGTCCAGCGCCCGCGGTGTCGACGAGCGTACCGTCGATGTCGAAGAGGGCCAGCACGTCTTCCACCGGATCAGCCGCCGAGCCATTCGATGAGGAGCGAGGGCTCGATGTTGCCGCCCGAGAGGACCGCGACCGTCTCTCCATCGACGGACGCTTCGACCGCTCCAGCCATGAGCGCCGCCACTGTCGCGGCCCCGCTGGGCTCGACGACGAGACGTCTCGCGAACAACCAGCGAACCGCATCGCGGATCGATCCATCGTCGACCGTCACTACCTGGTCCACCAGGTCGCGGGCATGTCGATACGTCAGATCGCCTGGCCGGACCGGCTTGAGCCCATCCGCGACGGTCTCCACCCGATCCAGCGTCACCGGGGAGCCGGACTCGATCGATCGCAGCATTGAAGCTGCCCCCTGCGGCTCGACCCCGACCACACGCGCGTCTGGCGCCAGACCGCGCACCGCCGCGGCGACGCCGGCGAGCAGCCCGCCGCCGCCGATCGGCGCCAACACCGTTCCGACGCGCCGGTCGCGCAGCTGCTCGACCAGCTCCACACCGACGGTTCCCTGCCCCGCGATGATGTCGGGGTCATCGAATGGCGGGACCATGGTTCCGCCTTCGTTCGCCAGGATCTCCTCGGCGCGCGCCTTCCTCTCGGCGGAGGTCGTGCCGACGAACTCGACTTCGGCACCCAGCGCGACAGTCGCCTCACGCTTCACGATGGGGGCGTCGACAGGCATCACGATCCGGGCGGACACCCCGAAAGAACGCGCCGTGAACGCGACGGCCTGCGCATGATTGCCCGACGAGTAGGTGATGAGCCCGGTGGCCCGCTGGTCCGGCGAAAGCTTGCCGACGAAATGATGCGCGCCGCGGGCCTTGAACGCGGAGACCCACTGGAGGTTCTCGCACTTCAGCCAGATCCGATCGGGAGCATCCATCTGGGGCCGACCGTCGGCGACCGGCCAGGGTGCGGGGACGAGCGGGGTCGCGCGAACCGCATCGCCGATCCGTTCGCGCGCGCTCAGGACGTCGTCGAGCGTGACGAGCGTATCCGGATTCACTCCCGGGGCTCCTCACCCCCCTCGTCCGCCGGCCGGGCCTCTTCGGCGTCGCCATTCTCCGCGACGTCGAGCGGATCGGCGTCCTCGGAGATCACTCGGGCCACGTCGACCAACTCGTCGCCATCATCCAGCGTGATCAACCGCACACCCTGGGTGTTGCGCCCGATCACGCGGATCTGTCCGGCCGGTTGACGGTTGATCACGCCGTTTCTGGTCACGAGCATGAGCTCATCGTCGTCCGTCACTTCGCGAACCGCCACCACGAGACCGGTCTTGTCGCTCGTCTTGACGTTGATCAGGCCCTTCCCGCCGCGTCGCTGGGAGCGGTAGCTGTCGACGTCGCTCCGCTTGCCCATCCCGCGCTCCGTGGCCGTCAGCAGCGAGCCCGCTCGACGCACCACGACCATCCCGATTACGAAATCGCCTTCCGAGAGGTTGATCCCGCGAACGCCCTGAGTGGCGCGCCCCATCTCCCGTGCATCGGATTCGGCAAACCGGATGGACATACCGTTTCGGGTCGCCAGGAACACGTCGTTCGTCCCATCCGTGAGCTTCACGTCGATGAGACGATCCCCCTCGCGGATGTTGATGGCGTTGATGCCGGTCGACCGGACGTTTCCGTACTCCGCGAGACTGGTCTTCTTCACGAGACCGGCCCGGGTGGCGAAGATGAGCGACTTGTCAGGGGAGAACTCGCGAACACGGACGATCGAGGCGATCTCCTCATCCTTGTCGATCCGGAGGAGGTTCACGATCGGCTTCCCGCGAGCCGTGCGACTCGCCGGCGGAATCTGATAGACCTTGAGCCAGTAGACCTGTCCGCCGCGCGTAAAGATCATGAGGTAGTCATGGGTCGACGCGAGGAACAGATGCTCGACCCAGTCCTCCTCCTTCGTCCCCATCCCCGCGATTCCACGCCCACCCCGACGCTGCTGGCGATATGCCTCGGGCGGTATGCGCTTGATGTACCCCTGGTGCGAGACCGTGATCACCATGTTCTCCTCGGCGATCAGGTCTTCCTCGGTGAAGTTCGCGACGACGTCGACGATCTCGGTCCGGCGCGCGTCCCCATACTTCTCCGAGACGGCCTCGAGCTCCTCGCCGACGATCTGCATGCGGCGCTCGCGGGATGCGAGGATCTCCTCGAGCTCCTTCACCCGAGCGCGGACCTCCCCCAGCTCTTCCTCGAGCTTCTCGATCTCGAGCCCGGTGAGACGCGCGAGACGCATGTTGAGGATCGCGTCGGCCTGTCGCTCGCTCAGCTCGAACGCGGCCCGAAGCTCCGCACCCGCGACCTCCGTGTCCGGCGCCCCCCGGATGATCTTGATCACTTCGTCGATGTTGTCGACGGCGATCTTGAGCCCCTCGAGAACGTGCTCGCGTTCCTTCGCGGCCGTGAGATCGAAGCGGCTCCGACGTTCGACCACCTCGTGCCGGTGGTCGAGGAAGTGCACGAGCATCGTCTTGAGATCCATGACCCGCGGCACGCCTCCGACCAGGGCGAGCATGATCACGCCGAAGGTCGACTGCATCTGGGTGTGCTTGTACAGCTGATTCAGCACGATCTGCGGGATGCCGTCCCTCTTGAGCTCGATCACGAGCCGAATCCCGTCGCGATCCGATTCATCCCGTAGATCCGAGATGTCCGTGACCTTCTTGTCGCGGACCAGCTGCGCGATCTGCTCGATCATCCTGGTCTTGTTGACCATGAACGGGATCTCGGTGATCACGATCTGCTCACCGCCGCGCTGCTTCTCCTCGATGTGCGCCTTCGCTCGCATCACGATGCGACCGCGCCCCTGAGTGTACGCCTCCCGCACTCCCTGATATCCGAAGATGAACCCGCCGGTGGGGAAATCCGGGCCGCGAACGTGCTCCATCAGGTCTTCGACGGTCGCGTCCGGATCGTCGATGAGCACGCGGCACCCGGCCACGACCTCGGTCAAATTGTGCGGCGGGATGTTCGTCGCCATCCCGACGGCGATCCCGGAGGATCCGTTGATCAGCAGATTGGGCAGCGTCGACGGAAGCACGGTGGGCTCCTGGAGCCGCTCGTCGAAGTTCCCCTGCGTGTCGACCGTGTCCTTGTCGATGTCGGTGAGCATTTCGCCCGCGACGGCAGCGAGCCTGGCCTCCGTGTACCGGTAGGCCGCCGCCGAATCGCCATCGATCGACCCGAAGTTTCCCTGCCCCTGCACGAGGGGATACCTGAGAGAGAAGTCCTGAGCCATCCGCACGAGCGAGTCGTAGACCGCGCCATCTCCGTGCGGGTGGTACTTGCCGATCACGTCGCCGACGACGGTGGCGCTCTTCCGGAACGGTCGCGTCGGGGTGAGTCCGGCCTCGTGCATGGCGTAAAGGATGCGTCGGTGGACGGGCTTGAGACCGTCCCTTACATCGGGCAATGCGCGCTGTACGATGACGCTCATCGAATAGTCGATGAACGAGTCGCGCATCTCGTCTTCGAGAAGCCGTTGTTCGACGCGATCCGTGCCTTCGGTGGTCTCCATGGACTCCCGTCAGTAACCGTCGGTTTTTGCTTGAATTACGGGCGCTTTCACAACATCGAGGCGGCCACCCGTCAACCCGTTTTCCGCCGCTCCGCGTCCCGTTTGGAGGGACTGCACAATCTACGGTTTCGGGGTCGTCTTCGCGACCTTTTTCGGGCCCTTTCGGAGAGTCCTCGCGAGGGAGGTCTGAACCGCGGTTTCAGGCCATCGCCCGGCTGTCCGCGGGCTCCTCGGCGCCCATCTCGGCGAGCGCCGCGCGGATCTCCTCCCGTGCCCCCGGCGAGCCCACCGCGACCAGGACGTACGGACGCTCGTCGCGTCCGACGAACGTCTTCGCCAGGCCCGCCGGGCTGATGACCGGGGCGCCGTGGATTTCCTGTCCGATCTTTCGGGGGTCCAGATCGACGAACGCCTCCAGAGCCGGACCACCCGACCCGATCCACTCCCGGGCGAAGGCCTTCCCTACCTTTCCGGCCCCCCAGATCACGACCGGCCTCCCGACCATCGCCGAGCCGAGAGGGCCGCGAAGGTGGTCGATCTTGAGCCTCCGAAAGGCAGCCGCGGAGTACCGGCTCGACCGCTCCGAATGCCGGTGGGACCCCAACCGCCAGTCGTGTAGCACCCGCGGCACGTTCGCGAGCCCATACCCCGCGGCCGCGACCCGCAATACCAGGTCGTAGTCCTCGGGCCCGTCGAGATCTCTGTACCCGCCCAGAGCCTTCAGTATGTCGCGACGGATCATCAACGTCGGGTGAGCGATCGGGCACTCGACGAAGACGTCGCGCGAGAGCTGCTCGGGGCTCCTGAGCCCGTTCAGCCACGTCTCGTATCGGCGGTACCCGGATCGCAGGGCTTCTCGAGGAAAGTACCGCACGCCGGTCCCGCAGGCGGCGACGTCCGGATGCTCATCGAGCAGCGCGAGCTGTGCGGACAGTCGATTCGGCCGCGCAGCGTCGTCTCCGTCCATCCTGGCCACCACGGGAGCCCGCGCCCACTCCGCCATCGCGTTCAGGGCCGGTACGATCCCCTTCCGCTCGGGCTGAACCGGACGTACCCGAGGGTCCGATTCGACCCATTCGACGAGTCGATCGCGGGTTCCATCGGTCGACCCGTCATCGACCACCAGCACCTCATAGCGGGATTCGGTCTGTGCCTCGAGACTGCGGATGCACTCGTCCAGATACGGCTCGACATCTCGACACGGCAGGAGAATCGACACCCGCGGGATGGGGGGGGATATCACCCGCCGGCCGACACGGCCCCGCCGGGGTGCGCGACGCGGCGTCGAAGGTGCTCGCCGGTGCGGGAATCCGGGGAATCAGCCACGTCGGCCGGTGGGCCCTGGACGACGACCCGTCCTCCCTCCGCGGCGGCGCCGGGCCCCATGTCGATGACCCAGTCGGCGGCCGCGATCACATCGAGGTTGTGCTCGACCACTACGACCGAATGGCCGTCATCCACGAGTTGACGGAGCACACTCGTCAGCGTCTTCACCTCGCCGACGCCCAGTCCCACCGTGGGCTCGTCGAGGATGTACATCCTCGGTCTGCCCGCGCGACGTCGCTTGCCGCGCCGCGCGAGCTCGCGAGCCACTTTCAGCCGCTGAGCCTCGCCACCCGATAGCGTCGTCGCGGGCTGCCCGAGCCGCAGGTATCCGAGCCCGACCCGCTGCAGGTTCCAGAGCGTCTCGCCGAGGCGATCCTGGCGGATGAAGAACCGGATCGCCTGGTCCACCGTAAGATCGAGCACGTCGTTGATCGAGTGACCACGGTATTCGATCTCGAGCACCTCCTTGCGATACCTGGCCCCGAGGCATTCCTCGCAGGGGACCGTCACGTCGGCGAGGAAGACCATCTCGACGGTCTCGTACCCGGCCCCCTTGCAGCGCTCGCACCGTCCGCCGGCCCTGTTGAACGAGAAGTACCCCGCCGAATATCCCCTGGCCTTCGACTCCGGCAGGCCGGCGAACACCGTGCGCATCTCCTTGAACGCACCGATGTAGGTGGCGGGGTTGGACCGGGGCGTCCGTCCGATCGGCTGCTGGTCGACGAGCGAAACGCCGGACAGCGCCTCGACGCCGGTGAGCGCGTCGAACTCTCCCTCGACGTCGCCGAGGTGCGGCTTGGCGCTCGTCGTGTCCCCCATGGCCCTCTCGAGGGCATGAAACAGGACGCCCCTAACCAG
>JAOTZH010000118.1 GCA_029861425.1 Gemmatimonadota bacterium | reverse complement strand
CATCGCGACCATCACCGTGACCGCGTTCGGGCCCCGGGTCGCTCAGCACTCGGGGCATTGGGGCAACTACGTACCCAACCCCGTGTTCAGGCTGGCCCGGGTGCTGGCGTCCGCGAAGGACGAGCATGGGCGGGTGACGATTCCGGGTTTC
This sequence comes from Gemmatimonadota bacterium, assembly GCA_029861425.1. Taxonomy (GTDB): domain Bacteria; phylum Gemmatimonadota; class Gemmatimonadetes; order Palauibacterales; family Palauibacteraceae; genus Palauibacter. The sequence continues at coordinate 12,685 of JAOTZH010000118.1, read as the reverse complement.
TACGATGGCGTGTCTCTGGATGAGGAGACGCGCGCGATCCTCGAGGCCGTGCCGGACGACATCCCGGCGCTTCACGCGCGCATGGGCATCGCGGAGCCCGATCGGGTGGGCGCGAGCCCCCAGGAAGCCATTCAGTATCCGTCGTTCAACGTGCGCGGCATCCGCGCCGCCTGGGTCGGAAACGAGTCACGCACGATCGTGCCGCCGGAGGCCGTCGCCGAAATCGATGTCCGGCTGGTCCGCGAGAGCGATCCGGACCGGTTACTCGGGCTGATCCGGGGCCACGTCGAGTCGCAGGGCTTTCACGTGATCAGCGGCCGAGGCCCGACGGACGAGGAGCGCGCTACACACCCCAGGATCATGCGGTTCGACACGTCCGTGAATTACGCGGCGTTTCGGACGGCCTTCGACTCCGAGCCCGGACGCTGGCTGACCGGGGCGATGGAGCGGCTCTTCGGAGAGACCCCGATCCGGGTTCGGACGTCCGGCGGCTCTATCCCGATCTCGCCGTTCGTGACGACCCTGAACCTGCCGGCGGTGATCGTCCCGACCGTGAACCCGGACAACAACCAGCATTCGCCCAACGAGAACATCCGCGTCTTCGATTTTCTGCGGGGGATTCGGATCATCGCCGCCGTGCTGAGCCAACCCATGATCGAGGCTTCCTGACATGACCGCTCCCCGCACCCGCGCCGGCGTCGTCGCCTGCCTCTTCGCTGCCCTGTGGCTGGCGATCGGGACAGCCGCGCCGGGCGTCGCGCAGGACCGCGAGGCGATCGCCGAGTTCTCGGCGCAAATTGCCGAGGACGTCCGGACGGACGGGATCGGCGGCATCACCGCCGCGGTATTCCTCGGGGACCAGGTCGTATGGGCGGAGGGCTTCGGGTGGGCCGACCCGGAGGGCGGGGTCCCGGCGGGCGTGCGGACCATCTATCGGACGGGCTCCATCTCGAAGTCGTTCACGGGCGTGTTGCTCGCCGACCTCGTCGATGAGGGCGTGCTCGGGCTCGACGACGCGGTCGTCGACGTCCTCCCCGAGGTGGCCGCGTTCGGAGACGCGCCGAACGGGATGCGCCCGGTCACGTTCCGGCAGATGGCGAGCCATTCCGCGGGGCTGATCCGCGAGCCGGAGCTCGAGGGCGCGGCGGCCGGCCCGATCGAGGACTGGGGACACAAGATCCTGGCTTCGATTCCCCACACGAGTTTCTACGCGATGCCGGGGACCGAGTATCGATATTCGAACATCGGCTTCGGCATCCTCGGCTATGCACTCCAGCGGGCCATGGGCGAGTCGTTCATCTCCATGGTGGAGCGCCGGATCTTCGATCCCCTCGGGATGAGCTCCAGCACCTTCATCGTCGGCCCCGACCTCCAGCACCGACTCGCCGTCGGCTTCGCCAATGCACCCGCCGGGGAGGTGAACGCCGAGTTCCCGGCGCTGGAGCACGCCGGGCGCGGGTACAAGGTGCCAAACGGCGGTGTCTACTCGACGGTCGGCGACCTCGCGACCTTTGGCGCCGCGGTGATGGGCCGGACGGCGCACGAGCTGCTCTCGACCGATATTCGCTCACAGGTGATGAGCCCACAGACGCCGGCGGACTCCGAGACGAAGTACGGTCTCGGGTTCTCGTTGAACGAAATCACCCTCCAGGACCGGAGCGAGGCCACGCTCGTCGCACATGGCGGCTCCGTGGCCGGCTACAACGCCTTCCTGGTGTTCGAGCCCGAGAGCGGACTGGGCGTCGTGCTGTTACGCAACTACAACTGGGGAGCCACGAATCTCGGCCAGGCCGCGCAGCGTCTTCTCATCCGGTTGCTGGGTGCGGAGCGACTCGAGGGCGGAGCGGACCGATGACACGTCTGTTCCTGATCCTCGTAGTTCTGATGCTCGGGGTGTTCGGGGTCGGGTTCCTCGTGGCCCCTTCGCGGTTCGCGGCACTGGTCGGGCTGCGGATGGACACGACGACCGCGATCTCCGACGTCCGTGCGGTGTATGGCGGGTTCGAGATCGGCATGGCCGTGTTGTTGATCTGGTGCATGCTCGACCCGGCTCGGATGCGTCTCGCGCTGGGGGTCACCGCGGTCATGTTCGGGGCGGTGGCGGCTTCCCGGATGGTCGGCATGCTGCTCGACAAACCCGTGACATCGATGACCTGGAAGATCGCCGCGGTCGAAGCCGTCACGGCCTTGATCGCGGTGGTCCTGGTGTGGCGTGAAAGCTGACTCGCCCTGGGCGAGAGCCGAGAGGAGCTGGTTCGATGCGTGAGTGCTGGAGAGACGACGGCGGACGGGTGCGGCTGCGGTACTTCCTGACCGCGATCATTCCCATCGCGACGATGGGCGGGATGGTGTCCGCGCTGGAGGCTCAGGCGACGAAGGTGCTCGTCCGGGTCACCGCGAAGGACGCGAAGATCATCGGGTCCGGCGTCGGTGGGGCGCATATCACGATCCGCGATGCCGACACCGGAGCCGTGCTCGCCGAAGGGACGCAGGAAGGCTCCACCGGCAGCTCGTCGAACATCATGGTCCCGATCGAGCGCGGCGCGACGGTGTTCGACACCGAGGGCGCGGGGGGCTTCATGGCCGAGCTCGAGGTGCGCGAGCCGACGCGTGTTCTGATCGAGGCGATGGGACCGCTCGGAACCGAACAGGCGACCCAGTTCGGGGCGAAGACGATCCTCGTGGTCCCTGGCCGCGATGTCACCGGCGAAGGCGTGATCATCGAGCTCAACGGCTTCACGGTCGAAGTGCAGGCGCCGGAGGTCGACGCGGAGCTGAGCGCCGGCGCTGCCTTCGAGATCAGATCCAGGATCACCATGCTCTGCGGGTGCCCGACGGAGCCCGGCGGCACCTGGGATTCCGACGACTATGAGATCTTCGCGCGTGCCGTCAGGGACGGAGAGACGGTCGGCGAGTGGCCGATGGAGTTCGCCGGAGAGACGAGCCACTACGCGGCGACAGCGACACTCGACGCGCCTGGAGAGTTCGAGCTCCAGATCTTCGCGATCGACACCGCGAAGGGGAATTCGGGGATGGCCCGCCGGACGGTCGTCGTCAGATAACCCGGGGCGCCAACCGCGTCAAAAAACGCGGTTGGTGTACGCCACTCCGTCCGGCGTCGGGCCGGTCTCGATCGAGCGGACGACTTCGCGGCGCTCGAGATCCACGACCACCAGGCGTCCCTCGCGGCTGAGCGACAGAAACGCGTAGTCCGCGTTCGCGTCCAGCGTGATCCCCTGTGGCCCCGCGCCCGGGAACTCGATCACCGCGAGCTCGCTCCGCGCCGCGCGGTCCACGATGCGAAGCTCGCTCCGGCCCAGATCCGGCAACAGCACGAGGCGCTTGTCCGGCGTGAACAGGACGCGGTACGGCCACTCGAAGCCTTCGAGCGCCGTCTCGACCTCGGTCGAGCCCGGCCGGACCACGCTCACCGTGCCCTCGTCGTTGCTCCCCACCCAGACCTCCTCGCCGTCGTGCGTCACCCCGATCGCCTCCAACCGAGGCGCCACTCGGGTGGTCGCCGTATGCGATGCCGAGCCGACGTCGAGCTCGGAGACGGTGCCGTCGCCCCCGTTCGAGGTGAAGATCTGTCCGCCGTCGGCGACCATCGCCAGCATGTGCGAGCCGGGGTGGCCGGTGGCGATCTCGGAGACGATCTCGCCGTCGGCGATTCGAACGAGCACCACGTGCCCGCTCGCCTCGGAGGTGACGGCGACGAGCTCGTCGCCGGGCATCACCGCGATCCCATGGGGACGGGTATGCCGTCCCATATCGATCGTTCGGATGACCTCGAGCCGTGCCAAATCGATGACCGTGAGGGTGCTCCCTCCCGACCTCGCCCCGTAGTCCGTCACGATCGCGGTGGAACCGTCCCCGGTCAGCACCACCTCGTGCGGCCCCTGCCCCGTCGGCACCGTGCCCCGGATCGCGCCCGACTCCACGTCGATCACGGTGAGCGTCGCCGACCCCTTGTTGACCACGACGAGCGTCCCCGCCAGTCCCTCCTGCGCCGAGGACGCTCGGGCTCCCGCCACGAATAGGGAGACCACGACCACCAGAGGGATGAGGACGGGACCGAGGCGGGGCATGCGCATTTCGATTACCTGGGTTGCGTGACGTCGGGGACGGTTGCTCCGTGTATTCTATACGACGTCGACTTGGCGCGGCATATGGCGGCACCCCCAGGTCGTGGCTGGAGCCGCACCCACACCGACGGTTGCCGGAACCCCGGGGACGTCGGAGTGTTTGTTGGACCAGAGGAGCCCATGACGAACCCGACATTGTCCAGAGTCCGATTTCTCGCCGTCTTCGCGGGCGCGTGGCTCGTGTTTCCCGGCGGCACGGCGGCGCAGCGTGCCGGGCTCGGCACGTGCCCGACGGCCGACGCGGGGTCGGTAGTGGTAGGGTTCGAGGGCGTCGTCAGAGACGACGAGAGTGAGATCGCGCTTCCCGGGGCGATCGTGCGGCTCGAGTACGAGGACGGCGACGCGCTGCCGGCGCTCGAGGACGTGGTCGTCACGACCGACGAGAACGGCAACTACCGGTTCTGCGGTCTCCAGGCGTTCCGGACGGCCCGGGTGCGGGCCAGCTACCTCCTCCACCGGGGCAAGGAACGGAAGATCGATCTCGAGCGTCCTCAGGACCTGGACCTCGTGGTGGACCTCGGAGATCCGGCGTTCATCGTCTTCACCTTCGCCGACGCCGACACTGGCGAACCCGTCGAGGGCGCGACCGTGGAGCTTTCGCCGATTCCGGTCGGCGGCATCACGAACGAGTACGGGCGGGCGACGTTCCGGGCCATCCCCCCCGGCAACTACGAGATGACCGTTCGCCATCTCGCGTACGGCGAGCAGACCGAGCAGCTGTCCCTCGATCAGGAACAGTTCGCCGAGATCAGGATCGAACTCCGGGTACAGGCGATCGCGCTGGCACCGCTCGAGGTCCAGATCACGGGACGCGACCCGTGGCTGCTGGACAACGGGTTCTACGAGCGGGAGATCACCCTCGGGGACGACGGGTATTTCGGGACGTGGGAGGAGATCCAGACGTACACCATGATCCCCACGCTCTTTCAGTTCAAACGGGAGCTCTCGATCCGGTTCGCGCGACGGCAGTTCGTCCTGATCAACGGACGCCCGATGAACCGGCTCGGGTACACCTCGCCGTCGGAGCTCCGCGAGATCCCGTACCGGCGGATTCGCGGAATCGAGGCGTACGCGTGCAGCGATGCGCCGGATGAGATCATGATCCAGATCGCCCACGACATGCCGATCGGCGACTGCAACCTGATCGCGATCTGGACGAGGTAACCCGACCGCCGCCAACGCCCGTCTCCTGAGGTTGCGCGAGCCGTTGGAACGTCGAAGCATCCTCCTCCCCCGACGGCGGACGGACGATGGACGACGACCAGCTCGAGCAGGACCCGCAGCCCCCGCGGGAGCCATCCGACTGGCGTGAGGGCGAGCTCGAGCAGGACCCACAGCCCCGGGGCGACCCACCCGTCAAGCACGGGTTCCGGAGCTCGGTGCGCGATGCGTTTCGCGGAACCAACGAGGACTTCACCACCGGGAGCCTGAACCGGGGGGTCCTGCTCCTCGCCCTCCCGATGGTGCTCGAGATGGCGGGCGAGTCGCTGTTCGTCGTCGTCGACGCCTTTTTCGTCGGCCGGCTTGGCGCGGACGCCCTCGCCGCGCTCGGGCTGACCGAGACGTTCCTAATGATCGTCTATTCCGTGGCGGCTGGCGTAGCGATGTCGACCACCGCCCTCGTCGCGCGGCGGATCGGCGAGAAAGACGAGCACGGAGCGGCCACGTCCGCCGTCCAGGCCATCATAGTGGGCCTCAGTATCGCGGCGGTGCTCGGGATCACGGGCGCCATCGCCGCGCCGTGGCTGCTGGCCGCGATGGGGGGGGACGCCGAAGTGGTCAGGGTCGGGGCCCCGTTCGCGAGGATCCAGCTCGGCGGGATGGTCGTCATCATCCTGCTCTTCATCAACAACGCGATCTTCCGCGGGGCGGGCGACGCGACGATGGCGATGCGATCCGTGTGGCTCGCCAACGGCATCAACATCATCCTCGACCCGATGCTCATCTTCGGCATCGGACCGTTCCCCGAGCTCGGTCTCATGGGGGCCGCCGTGGCGACGACGACCGGCCGGGGGATCGGCGTCTGCTATCAGCTGTGGAGCCTGTCGCGTGGAAAGCGAATCAGGATCGCGCGCGAGGATCTGAAGATCCACAAGGACGTCATCCTGAACCTGCTCAAGGTGTCGCGCGGTGGCGTCGGGCAGATGCTGGTGTCCCAGGTGAGCTATATCGGCTCGATCCGGATCCTGGCGTCGTTCGGATCGATCGTCCTCGCGGGCTACGTCCTGGCCATCCGGATCGTGATCTTCGTGATCCTCCCCGCATGGGGTCTCGCGAACGCGGCGGCGACGCTCGTGGGCCAGAACCTCGGCGCGGGCCGGCCCGAGCGGTCCGAGAAGGCCGTGTACGTGACCGGCATGTGGAACATGGGGTTCATGACCGTCATCACGATCGTGTTCGTCACCTTCGCCCCGCAGATCATGAGCATCTTCGCCCCCGACCCGGCGACACTAGAGGTCGGCACCCGCGCGCTCCGGATCATCAGCTACGGTTACGTCTTCTACGCCTGGGGCATGGTGACGATTCAGGCGTTCAACGGTGCGGGCGACACGGCCACCCCGACATGGATCAACATCGGGGTGTTCTGGTTTTTCCAGCTCCCGCTGGCCTACGTGCTCGGGATCGTCCTGGGCGTCGGCGAAGACGGCGTGTTCTGGTCGTTCGCGATCGCGTATTCGCTGTCGGCCATGGTCGGCCTGGCGCTGTTCAAGCGGGGACGGTGGAAGGAGAAAGTCGTCTAAAACGGCTGTGGACGATGCCGGCCAGGAGCTGAGTGCTCCTCGGCTTGGCGCCCCCTTCGATGCCCGATAGACTGCGAGGCCACACCAACCCCCGACGGAGGAACTCGATGAAGTTCTTGGTCCAGTGGAGATTGCACGACGAACACCGTCATGAAGCGCTGGCATCCTTCAGCGGGATGTCCGCAGAGGACCAGGCCGCCGATCTCGGCGACGTGACCCTCATCGGTCGTTGGCACGACCTGGTCGGTTTCACGGGCGTGGCCATCTGCGAAGCGGATGACGCCGCGGCCGTCAGCAACTGGCTATTGAACTGGAACGCGATTCTCGACGCCGAGGTGACTCCGGTCCTCGACGACGAGGAGACGCGCGCGATCGGACGCGCACGAGGCTAAGAACGGGGCCGGGCTCCTGGTGGTCTCAGGAGCCCGGCAGACCTGGATCAGCCGACCGGCAAGCGCTGACGCGATCATCGCACAGGCGAGCGGCCCAGATGGGCTGTTGTCCCATGGATGTCCGTTGGCGCGAATCGAGATCGAAGGAAAGAGCGTTCGCGTAGCTGATACGTGTGTTCAATCTCCGCCTAACAAACCCCCGTAGCTGACCACGGCCCTCGTATAACGTCCCGGCCACTGGCGACGCGCGCCGCAGGCGGGTGTTCGCGGAGGCGCGGAGCGCCGGAGCCGCCAGTGGACCTGTTAGCTGAAGTCGTCGCCGACCACGCTTCACGAAGATCGTTCGGTGAGACTCGTCAGCCTCCCTCCGGTGCTGCGGCCCGCACCGGCGAGCTAGCCGACTGCGTGTGCACGACCTTCCAAGCGCCGTCGACCCACCGGAAGAGGTAGGTCCCGTGACCACGGTTATGGATCGCACGCCCATCCGCCGTCGTAAGCTGAATGTCCGTGTCGACGAGTGCCCACGCGAAACTCCCTTCGAAGTGTGTCTGGATGTTCGAAAAGCCCAGGCGCAGCCCCAACTCGGCTTCAGGCGCCACATGGTTCGTGACGAGGTCTTCCAGACCGACGTTCTCTCCACCGCCTTCGAAGTACCGAGCTCCGTCCCAGTTAAGGAAGTGCGTGTAGAACGGGGTGCCATCGCCCTGCTCCCACCCAAGCCGCACGTCTTCCAACACCACCTCGAGCATGGCCGGATCGTGATTTGGCGCGTCCACTGCCTCACCGTTGCACCCGGTCATTAGGACTGCCAGCAAGCCAGTTCGGACGACACGATTCCGCATGTGGCCTCCCACATTTTCGAGTGTACAGTTCAAATCGGCCGTCGAGCACGAAACGATTTCACTTAACTCGTTATTGACGAAGCGTCGTGTCGACAATGATGGGGATGCTCCCATCAACCCCGCCATTCGACGACTACCCACTCCCCCGAGCTAGAGTCAAGGGGAAAGCACGCTACCCGAGAGCTCGGTCAACTCGCCGCCCTGAATCCGTGCCCCGAGGGTGTGCTCCTCGTCCCAGGCCACGTGGTATCCGATCTCGATCGTCAGCCGACCTTCAAGCAATGTGATCGCTACGAACTCTGGCTGCGTGTGCCGCCATGCATCCGCCGGATCCTCGAGGCGAATGTCCAGGTGCTGAGATTCGGAGACTTCGCTGGAGTCTGGCGCGTAGGGCTCGTGGTGCTCGAACAACGCCTCCTCGATGGCCCTTTCCCATCCGAAAAGGTCGCTCGTGACGGTTCGCGCCAGCTCGAGTGATTCCGAGTCCGGACCGGCACGCGTACCGGCGAGCACCAGGGGTACCTCGACTCCCTGGATCGAGATCTTCCCGCGCCACCGTCCCCTCGATCGTCGGAACTCGCCTAGCTCGGCGTCGGTGAACGGGTCCGTCCGAAACAGCCCTGCCATAGCCCACCTCGGGTAGCGATTCGCCTGGCTGACACTACGCGCGCGCTATGGTCGTGCGCACTACTCAGGAGGCGGATCCAGTAGGAAATCCGCCACGTTGAGCAGCCGCGCCGTCCGGACACTCCGCGCCCCGTTACGGCCGCCCTGGGCGCTGACCTGTAGCGCCACGTCGATTCCGATCGGGATGTCGCACAGGGCATAGCGGCCCTGCCGGTCAGCCCGGGTGTCATCGCTCGATACGACCACGCGGCCGTAGTTGTCGCCCGGCTCGGGGCTCGTCCGCTCGATCGTCCACTCGGCCCATAGTCGCGCACGTCCGAGGGGGAACAGGGTCTCGCGGTCGCGGACTCGTCCGACGATGAGGGCCGTGCCCTCGTTGTCCCGGCCGCAGAAGTCGGCCAGAATCGCCTCCGGCTGTGGGAGGTCGAACCCCACCCGGTGCCTCATGCCCTCGGCCAGCTCGAGCTTCACTTTCGGACGGTCGATGTCCAGCACTTCGAGCAGCGGATGTCGGAGCTCGAGCTCGTACTCGCCCGGGTCGAGTCCGTCGAAGAAGAACTCTCCGCGCGGCCCGGTATGGCGGATCCGATCGTCACCGCGCGGCAGGTCGAGGATCAGTGTCGCATCTCGAAGAGGCGAGCCGGTCACGGAGTTCACGATCGTCCCCTCGATGCTTCCGCCCTCACGCCAGTCGAGGTCGCCTCCCTCGGGCTCGGACACGTTTCGCAGCTCGGCGCCGTACTCCGAAAACCCGTCGATCGAATAGGCCTCGCGTCGTTCGTAGTACACGAGGTCGGGCATGCGGATGTACCAGTCGCGCACGATGAACGCCCCATCAGGGAGCTGACCGTACTCGACGATGCCGCCGATCCGTTTGTCGTCCACCGGGCGGTACGGGATGTTCCGGTAGCGGAATTCGAGGTGGTCGAGCGCGTTCGTGGCTTCGTCGAGCCAGAGCGCACCCGAGATGTCGGGAAGCTCGCGCCCGTCTCGCGGCTCGAACGTGAGACCCACGAGGACCTGTCCGTCGCGTTCCTCGCGATCGAGGCTGAAGCAGTGGTCCCTCTGGAACGTGTCCGAAAGAAGGACGGTCGCGTCCGGCGCGTAGTAGTAGACGGTCAGGCCCTCTTCCTGGATGTATCCGTCCTCGGACAGGCGCTCGGCGGCGAGACTTCGAAACGGCGCCTGCGACACGCCGTCCGCGCTGAACGTCTTCACGTCGATGAGGTCGTCACCACGCGCTGGCAGCGACCGGTCGAACACGACCGAGTGGTAGCGGAAGAGCTGCATCGCCTGGGCGAGCAACTGCGACTCGAGGGCCTTTCGGGCCTCGTCGAACACAAGCTCGACCTCGGCGGCGTCGCGAGGGTTGTCGACGCACTGCTTAACTACCGAGATGTCGAGATCGGCCAATCGAATGGGCAGGATCGGGAGCTCGAACTCGATGATCGTCGGGGCCGCGGTCACGAGCGACACCCGCTCCGAGAAGAGCCGTTCGTACCCGATCCGATCGACACGTACGAGGTAGGTCCCGGCGGTGTCCACGGACATCGCGAACGTCCCGAGCTCGCTAGTGAACCGCGAGGCGATGGCGAGCCCGGTCCCGGGATCGATGACGGTGACGACGGCGCCCTCGACCGGCTGGTCGAGTCCGTCCGCCACGACGACACGCCCGCGTAGCTCCTGGCCCACCAGCCAAGACGGCATGACGGCGGCGGCGAGCACGCACGCTGCCAACACGGGCCGCCTCCAACGAATCACCGCGATGTGCCTGGGCTGAGCCACCGCACGACCATCCTCTCGGTCCGGGACCATCCGCCCCACCGTCGCATACCAAAGAAGGCCCTCGAGGAAAGATAGTTCCCCGAGGGCCCCCGATCAGCGGGTCGGCTCGAACCGCGGTGGGCTATCCGTCGCCACCGCCTCTCGTCTTGATCGAGACGACTCCGTTTCGACCACGGATCCCGTAGAGCCGCTCGGCGGCCTCGCCCTTGATGACCTCGACGCTATCGATGTCGAGCGCCTCAAGATCCGACATCTCGATGGAGGGGTCCTGCACGACCCCGTCGACCACGATCAGCGGTCTCACATCGAGGGCGGCGGCGATCCCCGTCGCATCGGCCTCGCTGTCGACGACATCGACCGCCACGGCATCGACCGGAGCGGCGTCGACCGGAGCGGTATCGACCGCCACATCAGCGATCTCGACGGTATCCGCCGCCACGGCACGTGCGTCCACGGCATCGCCCCTTGAGTCCGCCGCGCCCTTCGTCGTGATCTGTATCACACCGTCCCGGCCTCTATCGCCATAGGCCTCACGAGCCGCTTCCCCCTTCAGGATCTCGACGTGGTCGATGTCGAATGCCCCCACGTCGGCGAGGGTCGCGGATTCGTCCTGGATCTCACCGTCGATCACGATCAGCGGCGACTCGGACCTGCCCGTCGCCTGCATGCCGAACCCGGTCTTCCCGTCTCTGGGGATGACGCCCACCGCGTTCTGGCCTGACGGCGGCGTCGCATCGGTCACGTCGGCCTGTTGTCCGGACCGCTGCAACACACCGGCTGCGCCCTGGCCAGGCGGAGCCACATCCGCGATTGGCTGTTCGGGCGATCGCCTGACGACGCCGACCACGCCCTGCCCGTCAGTCGGCGGCTTATCGGAAATGCCGACGGCCTGCCCCGACCGGCGGACCACGACCCCGGCCGTGTTCTGGCCCTCGGTCGGTGGGAACACGATCTTGCCGTCCGGCTGCACACCTGCCGGGGCGTCGGAGTCGGCGGCCCGAACGTCGTACCCGTCCTTGACCTTGATCACGACCACGCCATCGCGGGCGCGTTCGCCGTACGTCTCGATGGCCGTTTCGCCCTTCACGACTTCGACCGACTCTATCGCGTCCCTGTCCAACCGTACCCGCTGGCCCGGTTCCAGGACCTCTCCGTCGATCACGTACAGAGGGGCGGGCCCGGTGCCGGGAGGCCCTTTCGGCCGGTCCGCCTGGCGCATCTCAACGCCGTCGTCCTCGAACGTCACCCACTGCGAGACCCAAACGCCGGTCACGACGCCCTGGTTCGTGGCGGGTGAAAACTCGGCCTGCGAAATCACCTTCATCGCGGCATCGTCGAAGCGCCGGTCACCGCTTGAGGTCTTCACCTCCATGTTGGCCACTTCACCGGTATCGTCGATGTAGAGCCACAGCTCGGTGCGGCCGCCGAGGTTCTCGGCACGTGCATCGGCGGGGTAGGCGGCCTCGATCGCGTCCATCATCTCCGAGCGGTTCTGCATCGCGGGCGGAACGTCGTATGGGATGAACTGCGGCTGTTGGCCCTCGGGCGGCGCCACCTTGGGTGGTGCCTCATCGACTTCGGCGTCCACGATCACGGCGGCATCCGGCTCGGCCGTCGCGGGGGCATTCATCGGAAGCGGCGAACCACAGGCGACCATGAGAGCCAGCGCGCCCAGGCCGGCGGCCAGCATCGCGCGCGGTCCGCGCAGGTGACGAAGCGGCTCGGTCATCCGGCGCAAACGGCGCTCCACGGCCGGCTTCCGCTCGGCGAACGCGAACGCGGCGAGCGGCGCCGAGGTGAGCCGGGTCCCGACGGCCAGGAGCGCCTCCGCGTAGTCCCGAGGCTCGACGCCGCGGGCCATCACCCGCCGGTCGCAGTCGAACTCGATCGCGAGACGCAGACGACGAAGTTGCCACCAGGCCATGGGGTTCCAGGGCATGGCCGCCACCGCCATGAGGCCGAGGGAGAACAGCCGGTTGTCGCCCGCGAGCTGGTGTTCGCGCTCGTGCAGGAAGACCAGCCGCAGAACGTCCTCCTCGAGATCGGCGATCCAGGACGGCATCACGATCACGCCACGGCCCAACCCGACCACGGCGGGTCCGCGGTCCTGCGACATCATCACGGGCGCATCGAGGATCTCGCCCTCGGTCCAG
>JAOTZH010000117.1 GCA_029861425.1 Gemmatimonadota bacterium | reverse complement strand
GACGCGGATCCACTATGTGATCACGGGGGGCGGGTTCGCGCCCAACGTCGTCCCGGACTTCGCCGAGGTCTACTACTACGTTCGTCACCCCAACGCCCCGACGGTTCTCGAGTTGTTCGAGCGCGTCGCGAGGGCGGCCGAGGGCGCCGCGATGGGCACGGGGACCGAGGTCGAGTACGAGGTGATCCACGGCCTCTACGACCTGGTGCCGAGCGTCGCGCTGGGGGAGTTGATGGACGCGAACCTGCGGAAGGTGGGCGGCGTCGAGTACACCGAGGCCGAACGCGCGTTCGCCATGGAGATCCAGGCGAGCTTCGAGGGTGGGGCGAGACGGCCGCTCGGGTCCGAGGGGGAGATCGAGCAGTTCACGGTGGAGCCGCCGGGTGGGGGATCGACCGACGTCGGGGACGTGAGCTGGGTGGTCCCGACCGCGGGGCTGTCCACCGCGACCTGGGTGCCGGGGACGTCGGCGCACAGTTGGCAGGCGGTAGCCGCGGGCGGGACCGGCATCGGTCACAAGGGGATGATGGTGGCGGCCAAGACTCTGGCGCTCACCGCGATCGATCTCTTCCAGAGCCCGGACGTGATCGCGGCCGCGTGGGATGAGCTCAGAGAGCGCCGAGGGCCGGGTTTCGAGTACGTCGCGCTTCTCGGGGACCGGGCGCCGGCGCTGGATTACCGCAGATAACTCGGGTCGGGATGGCCTCTACGCCTCATCGCTGGCCGAGATCTCCCCATCGGCGGAGACGCGGACCGCCGCGTGCCGCCTGAGAGCCTCGAAGCCCTGGGGCGACAGAGCTACGACCGGGAGGGTCCGGCCGTACATCTCTTCGGCGACGATCGCGGCGAGTGCCAGAAAACGGTCCTCGCCGCGAGTGAGCAGGGCCGCCGGGGCCACGTCCCGCCTGACCGCCTCGAGTAGAACGGCGGTCGTCGTGGAAGACCCTCTCGTCGCGGGGACCGCCAGCACGCAACCCGCGGCGCCTCGTCCGGACAGTTCGTGCCGCCGATCGATGATCTCGCCGGTCGAGGCATCGTATCCTCCCCAGAAGCTGAGCGGCTCCTCCGAATAGAGCAGCTCGCCCGACGCGTTCCCCGGCACCACGGGGCGGCCGCGGGCTATGACGTCCACGGCCCGTCGTCCCTCAGCACTCGGCCCGCGCACGCGGACTCGACGCAGTCCGTCAGGCTCCCGAACGCGATCGCCCGGCCGAGGAGCCCCGGTGTGTAGTAGGCGTACTTCGCGGAATTGGTCATGAGCCGCCGGATCTCCTCTGGAAGCATGGGGCTCGTGAGGATACAGGTGTCGACGGTGAGCTCGGCACCGAAGCGCTCGACGGCCGAGAGGTGGCCGGCGCTCTCCGCGATCTGACGCACCGCGCGGCTCGTCGTGATCAGCATGCGGGTGGAGGGATGGCGCCGCCGCCCCTCGACCAGCGTCGCGAGCGTCGCGAACTCGGCGAGCGAGAAGTGGGGGCTCCCCAGGACGACGAGGTCGAGTCCGTCCGCCTCGACGAGGCCGTGCCCGAGGTCGTCTCGAGCGGCGCGCAGCTCGGCGAGCGTCGGGCGCACCTTCGTCTCCGGTTCCCGTCCGTGGAACGCAGCCTCCCGGTCGGCGGCTTCGGGTGTCCTCCCCACCCAGTGGAACAGCGCGACCGACCCCGCGGAGGCCATGGCGGCCCCGAGGGCCTTGAAGTCATCCTCGTCGGGCTCCGCGACAAGCCCATCCAGGACCGGGATCCGGTCTCCGACCGTCCGTCCGACCAGGTGTCCGAGCACGGGGTAGAACGACGCTTCCGCCCCCAGTGCCTCGGGGATCCCGGAGAGGTCGACCAGGATCTGCCCCGCCCGGTTCTCTTCCAGGTGGAGGCCGGCCGCCGGTGCGCGCCCCGTGACCGCGCAACAAATGTCCAGCAGGTCCGGGTACCGCTCGGTACGTGCCCCGAGCACCGAATTCGCGAAGACGATCGCGCTCGATTCGCCCCAGGCGACCTGCTGTCCGAGCTCCGGTCGTGCCTCAGTCTGGTATGGTGCGCATGTCCAGGATGGCAGACACCCCATCTGCTCGTAGGCCTCCATCTGCCGTCGTGCCGGTTCCGCCCAGTCCTCAGGCACGGCCCACTCACGCCAACCGGAGGGGTCGACCCCTGACACGTTCAGGGTGGACGGCACGCGGACCCTGGCGCCCCCGGACGCGAGCCGCTCGGCAAACTCGAGCGTCGCGGGCCCCTGGTAGAGCGAGGAGTCGATGTGCGCGGCGGTGATATGGAGCAGGCGCGGGGCCTCGACGACTTCTGCCATCCGGGTGACGATGGACATCGCGAGCCGTGTCCCCTCCCCCTCCACGCCGGAGAGTGAGGCACGGTCGGAGTCCGTGAGATGCAGGCGGTTGGGCATCGGGTAGTTTCCCGCCCTCCGGGCGGAAACGCTAGTTTGAGCACTCAGCTCACAGGAGAGGTCAGATGAAGATCGCGTATTTCATTCCCGGGCCCCTCTCGCGAGGCCCCCTCGGACCGGAGGAGCTCGTTCGCCGGGAGTCCTTTCTGAATCAGCATGCGGGGGACGCGTGTGTCGTCGAGGTGCGAGAGACCACGTCAGGTCCCGCATCGGTCGAGTCCTCCGTCGAGGAGTACCTCTCCGTCCCGGGTCTGATCGAGGCGGCCCCGCAGCTCGAAGCCGAGGGCTTTGACGCGATCATCATCGGGTGCTTCGGGGACCCCGGCCTGGCACCCGCCCGAGAGCTCGTGGACATACCCGTCGTCGGTCCGGGTGAGGCCGCGGGCCACATCGCCGCGCAGCTTGGTCTGAGGTTCGGGATCCTCACCGTCGTGCATGAGGTGGTCCCGGCCATCTGGCGTCAGATGCGTCAGCACGGTCTCGACGGAGCGATCGCCGATGTCCGCGCGGTCGACGTCCCGGTTCTGGAACTGCGGGAACGGGCGGATGAAGTCCTCGCGACGCTCGAGGCAGAGGCCAGCCGGGCGATCGGAGCCGGCGCCGACGCGTTCGTCCTCGGGTGCATGACGATGGGCTTTCTCGACGTCGCCCGATCGCTTCAGGGGCGGGTCGGCGTTCCGGTCGTGAATCCGGTGCTCGCCGCGCTCAAGACGGCGGAGACGATGGTCTCCCTGGGAGTCTCGCCATCACGCAGGGCCTATCCGTCGCCCCGGAAGGCGTCCGAGGCGACGACGGTCCACTAGGGGCGGATAATCCCGACTCCGTTCTCGACCGTGAGCGTCGCGCCGAACGGGCGCGACAGCTCGGCCATCTCGTCCAGGATCTTCCAGCCGAGCTCCTCGTCGGCCAGGATGGGCCGGCCGCGGACCGCGCGCGACAGCCCGTGCCCGAGCGTGATCGGGTGCAACCGGACCTCCTTGAGCTTCCCGGCCTCGTACTCGGTCACCGCGAGAAAACTCTCCCAGTAGGCCGGGTCCGCCGGAAACCCGCCGCCCATATTCTCGATCCGCGTGCTCTGGAACTGGCCCGGATGGTCCGTGTGCTCCAGTCCCTGCGCCGCGTAGTTGTCGGCGGGCTGCAGCTCGACCGTCTCGTTCTGGAAGATGAAGTTCGCGAGCGAGTAGAAGATCGGGGCGTCCTTGTAGATCTCGATGCCGCGAACGACGTGAGGACCGTGCGCCACGAACATGTGTGCGCCGGCATCGATCACGGCATGTGCCACCTCGACCACGAAATCGGCCGGGACGTTCCGGTTTCCAGGGGCGCCCTCGTGCGAGTGGCTCGTGACGATGACCCAATCTGCCTGTCGGCGGGCGTCCTCCACGACGGCCACGACTTCGGCGAGATCGCCCGCGTGTGCCGTCGTGCGCACACCCGGGCTCGAGCCTTCGACGAACCGCACACCCGACATTCCGACGGATCGCCCGTTGCCGGCTCCGGGCCGCCACGCGTTGATCGCGCCCCGCAGCCCGGCCATGTCCGCCGGCAGGACCGTCACTTCGGTCTGGTATCGCATCGGGCTCAGGCCGGGTCGGCCGCGCATGTCCGGACGCTGGTGCCCCGCTCGCATGCCATCCGAGAACGTCGATGCAATCGAGATCAGGGCGACCCGACCGCCCGGAGTCTCGGTGAAGGCCGGCGCCCGGGCCGCGGCCAGGTTCTCGCCGAAGCCAGCCACCGACAGCCCGGCGGCCTCGGCCGCTTTCTTCGTGCGACGCGCTCCGCCGGCCCCGAAGTCCATCGTGTGGTTGTTCGACAGGCTGACCATGTCGAACCCGAACCAGGTGAGCTCGCTCGCCAGCCGCGGCTCGGCGCGCATGTACGTTCCGCCGCTGGAAGCCGCCGGGATGACGTCCTCCTCATAGTCGTGGAACAACACCTCGAGGTTCACGAACCCCGCCGTCGTCCCCTGAATCAGGTCTCGAAGCGCGAGAAACCCGGGCTCGCGGTAGGGCTGCATCGCGCGGGTGATGATCGCGTCCCCGGCGAGCGAGAAGCTCATATTGCCTCGCGCGTCCTCGAAGGATTGGGCAGCCAGTTGCGGCGCCAGGCCGATGATCGCGAACGACGCGAGGGCAGTGGCACTATTCAGGAGTCCGCGCGAGCGCTTCGAAGACATGACTTCCTCCGCCAGGTTGCTTGTGCCGCCTCCAGAGCGTGCGGCAGATTGGCCGTGCAGCTGCACTTTCGCCAAATCGTACTCGAACCAAAATGTGCCGTATGATCCGACGCCGCCACGCCCCTCAGGGACCGCCGACCCGCTCGACGCACGCCTACGTGCGCGGCTCTCGCTGGTGGCGCGTCATCCTCGGGTGCCTCCTCCCGCTCGTCGCGCTGGGGGCGGTGGACGCCTGGACCCCACCCCACCTCGTCGGTCAGCAGTACGACTTCGTGATCCGCGGGGGTACGGTCATCGACGGCACCGGGTCAGCAGGGCGCGTGACCGATGTGGGCATCCGCGGCAACCGGGTGATCACGGTCGGGGACCTCGGGACCGCGGAGGCCACTCGAGTGATCGATGCGGCGGGTCTCCATGTCGTGCCCGGCTTCATCGACACCCACTCGCACGCCACGTGGGGGCTGGTCCGGGACGATCTCAGAACGGCCCATGCCCTCCTCGCGCAGGGCGTCACCACGATTCTCGCGAATCCCGACGGGGGCGGTCCGGCCGACATGGCCGCGCAACGCGAGCAGCTCACGAGTCCCGGCGTGGGTGTGAACGTCGCGCAGTTCGTCCCTCACGGCGCGGTGCGGCGAGAAGTCCTCGGGATGCAGGCTCGGGAAGCCACGCCGGAGGAGCTGGAACGCATGCGAGTCATCGTGCGCCAGGGCATGGATGAAGGGGCGTTCGGGCTGTCGTCGGGTCTGTACTACTCGCCGGGGTCGTACGCGCCGACCGGGGAAGTGGTCGAGCTGGCGAAGGTGGCCGCCGAGTACGGCGGCGCCTATCAGAGCCACATCCGCGACGAGTCGGACTACAACATCGGCGTGATCGGCGCGGTCGACGAGGTGATCGAGATCGCGCGGGCCGCCGGCGTCCCCGGCGTGATCACGCACATCAAGGCGCTCGGCCCGCGCGTCTGGGGCAGTTCGGCCGAGATCGTCGAACACATCGAGTCCGCCCGGGAAGAGGGGCTCGAGATCTACGCGGACCAGTATCCTTACGAGGCGTCGGGGACGAGCATCGTCGGGGCGCTCGTCCCGCGATGGGCGCTCGCGGGCGGGGACGAATCGTTCGCCGCCCGACTGGGCGATCGCGACGAGCGGGCCCGTCTCGTCACCGACATGTGGGACAACCTCGACCGGCGTGGCGGAGCGGAACGCCTCGTCTTTCAGGGGGGGGAGAACGGCGGCAAATCTCTCGCGGACGTCGCGGCGGCGCGTGGAGCGGACCCGATCGAGACGGCGATTGCGCTGCTCGAGGAGGGCGGCCCCACCGGTCTCACGTCATTCAACATGGAGGACGAGGACATCCACCACTTCATGGAGCAGCCATGGATGATGACATCGTCCGACGGGATCCTGAACGCGCTCGACGAGGGGCACCCCCACCCTCGCGACTTCGGCGCCTTTCCACGAAAGATCCGCAAGTATGTCGTAGAGGACGAAATCATCTCCCTCGAGCGGGCCGTGTACTCCATGAGCGGTCTGCCTGCCAGCGTGTTCAAGCTGCCCGGACGCGGAGTGCTCGCGACGAACGCGTTCGCGGACGTCGTCGTGTTCGATCTCGAAGAATTCCGCGATCTCGCCACGTACGATGATCCGAACCACCTCTCCGAGGGCGTTCAGTACGCGTTCGTGAACGGGGTCCTGGCCGTGGATGACGGCCGGTTCACCGACGCCCTTGCTGGCGAGGTACTGCGGAAACCACGCTAGGCCGGCCGGCGACACGCCGGACCCGCCGCCCACTGCCCGGGAGGGAACGCAATGGACATGGAATACATCGCGCCGATGCTGGCGATCATGACGATCGTCCTTACCGCTGGCGGCGTGCTGGTGCTGCGACCGATCACCAAGCGACTCGGAGACCTGCTGGAGCTCCGAACGCGGCAGGCGCGGGGCGAAATCGAGAACCCTCGCGACGAGCACACCGACCGATTGCTCGAGTCGATCGACGCCCGGCTGTCGCTAATGGAGGAACGGCTCGACTTCACGGATCAGCTCCTGCGCACGAAGCGTGAACCGCGGGAGCTCCCGACATCCTCGAAGGAAACCTGGGAGTAGCGAATGCGTCGTATCGCCGTCGTCACCGCTTTTGTCGCCGGCCTCGTCCCTGCCCTTGCGGCGACCGGCCTCTCGGCCCAGCAGGGTCCCACTGCCACCCCGCGTCCCACCGGACTCGTCCCGACGACGGCGGACGCTTCCCTCGTCGACCCGGGACTGTTCGGCGGCCTTCGGTTCAGGTTCGTCGGCCCGTCCAGGGCGGGACGCGTGACGGCCGTCGAGGGACACCGCTCCCACCCGCACACCTTCTACCAGGGGGCGACCGGCGCCGGCGTGTGGAAGACCACGAACTACGGCATGGACTGGGAGAATCTGAGCGACGGGTCCTTCGCCTCCCCCTCGATCGGACACATCGAGGTCGCCGACTCCGACCCGGACATCCTGTACGTCGGTACCGGCTCCGATGGCATCCGTTCGAACATCATCATCGGAAAGGGCGTCTACAAGTCGACGGACGCGGGCGAATCCTGGACGCACATCGGGCTCGAGGACGCCGGCCAGATCGGTTCGGTGAAAACCCACCCCGAGAACCCCGACCTCGTTTACGTCGCGGCCATCGGGAACCCCTTCACGGCAAGCGACACCCGCGGCATCTATCGCTCGTCTGATGGCGGGGCGAACTGGGAACGTGTGCTGTTCGCGTCGGATTCCGTCGGGGCCGTCGACCTCGAGTTCCATCCGACGAATCCGGAGATCATCTATGCGGGCATGTGGCGAGTTCTCCGGCAGCCTTGGACGATCATCTCGGGAGGTACGGCGGACGACGGGATCTGGCGATCGACGGACGGCGGAAACTCGTGGGAGCGGATGACCGAGGGCCTCCCCACCGGCCTCGTCGGGAAGACCGACTTCGCGGTCTCGGCCGACATGCCAGACCGGGTCTACGCGCTCGTCGAGGCGATCGACGAGGACGAGGGGCTCTACCGATCGGACGACGCCGGTGTGACGTGGGAGCTGGTCAACGACGACCCGAACAACCGACTGATGCACCGACCGTTCTACTTCACGAACGTGACGGCGGATCCGACGGATGCCGACGTCGTCTACGTGAACAACCTGTCTCTCCACAAATCGACGGACGGGGGACGCACGTTCTCGAGCACCCTTTCGACCCCGCACGGGGACAACCACGATCTGTGGATCAACCCGGACAACTCGCGGATCATGGTCCAGGGGAACGACGGGGGCGCAAGTGTCACGCTCGACAGCGGGCGTACATGGTCGCCGGTGAACAATCAGCCCACGGCCGAGCTCTACCAGGTGGACGTCGACGACCAACACCCGTACTGGCTGTATGCCGGGCAGCAGGACGATTCCTACACGGTGTCGGTGCCGAGCGATCAGCCGAGCGTTTCCGCACCGGGCGGTCCGGCCGCGTACTGGCGGTCGCCGGGCGGGTGCGAGACCGGGCCGGCGGTGCCGAAGCCGGGGGACCCGGACATCGTCTACGCCAACTGCAAAGGCCGCTTCACGGTTTACAACCAGCGGACCGGGCAAGAGCAGCAGTACTACGTCGGCGGCGAGAACATGTACGGGACGAACCCGGCCAACCTCTCGCACCGGTTCCAGCGGGTGGTCCCGATCGAGATCTCTCCCCACGACCCCAATACCGTCTATCACGGATCGCAGTTCGTGAACCGAACGACGGATGGCGGACGGACGTGGGAACAGATCTCTCCGGACCTCACAGCCTTCGCGCCAGAGCGTCAGATGGTGTCGGGCGGTCCGATCACGCGGGACGCGACCGGCGAGGAGCACTACTCCGTGCTCTACGTGATCGAGGCGTCACCGCACGACCCGGATGTCATCTGGACCGGCGCGAACGACGGCCCCGTAAATG
Organism: Gemmatimonadota bacterium; assembly: GCA_029861425.1. GTDB lineage: Bacteria > Gemmatimonadota > Gemmatimonadetes > Palauibacterales > Palauibacteraceae > Palauibacter. The sequence goes on along the minus strand of JAOTZH010000117.1, from coordinate 4,317 downwards.
TTACGAGAGACGGCGGGGAGTCCTGGGAGAACGTGACCCCACCCGACATGCCGCCGGGCGGGCGGATCAACTCGATCGACATCTCGACCCATGACGCCGATCGGGTGTACGTGGCCGGGTATCGATTCCTCCTCGGAGATTTCCGCCCTTACGTATGGCGGACCGATGATGCGGGCGAGACCTGGGCGCTCTTGACGGATGGGACGAACGGGATCCCCGCCGACGTCCCCGTGCGTGTCGTGCGCGAGGACCCGGGCCGGGCGGGGCTCCTCTACGCCGGCACCGAGTTCGGGATGTTCATCTCGTTCGACGGTGGTCGTGACTGGCAGTCGTTTCAGCAGAACCTGCCGCTGACTCCGATCACGGACATCGCGGTCTACCGTGGCGACATCGCGCTCTCGACGATGGGTCGCGGTTTCTGGGTGATGGACGATGTTTCCCGGCTGCACGAGATCGACGAGAACGGGCAGGTGTCGGATGGCGGACTGCACCTGTTCGCAATTCGGCCTCAGGTGCGTGAGCGTCGCTTCCGGAACTCGGGGTTCGGTTGGCGCAACACTGCGGGCCCGGAGTGGTCGGCGACCGGCGCGCGGATCGACTATCAGATCGGTGGCCAGGCAGCGGATGGCGCGGAGCTCCAGATCCTCGACGCGGGCGGCTCGGTCATCCGGAGCTACTCGGCCTCGGCTCCGCGCGCCCGGGCCGTGGCGGCGCCCGCCATGCAGCGTCTTGCCCGAGGGCGCGCGGCGCAGTCCCGGCTCTCGGCGAGGCCCGGCGCCCACCGCTTCGTCTGGGACCTGCGAGGCGGCGGCGAGGGGCGCGGTGGCGGCCCCATCGTGCCCCCGGGCACGTACCGGGTCCGGCTGACCGCCGCCGGCGAGACGGTGGAGGCCGAGCTCGCGCTCCAGATCGACCCCCGCGTGGCCGCCGAGGGAGTGAGCGTGGCGGATCTCGAGGTGCAATTCGAACTCGAGATCGCCGTTCGAGAGACGATCGCGCAGGCGCGTGAGGTGGCGGAGGCGGTCGACGGTCTCAGGGACGATGTCGCGGAGCAACGCGAAACTCCCGGAGGGGCGACAAACGCCGAACTCGAAGCGATCGCGCTCGCGCTCGTGGCGCTCGAGTCGGAGCTGGTGGACGCCGGCGGGAGCTACCCACGCCCGATGTTGCGGAGTCAGCTCAATTATCTGCTCGGCATGATCTCGCGTGCGGATCAGGCTCCTGGCCGCGACGCGTTCGAACGGCATGCCGAGCTCGGCCGGAGGCTCGATGACGCTCGACAGCGGCTCGAGGCGCTCGAGCGGAGGATGCGCGCGACCGCCTGAGGCATCGCCCCCCCAGACGCCATTTCCCCGCCCCGCCCCGGGCGCTATCGTCCGTGTAACGATGCGCCACGAGGCCCCCTCCGGCCGGGCGATCACATCCTCCGGTCGGGCTGGTCGGCCTCGATCACCCGGGCACGAGGGGATCCGATGAAGCGTTTGACCATCGGCCTTCTCGCCGCGGTCCCGCTGTGCGTGACGCCCTTCGCTTCCGCGGCGCAGGAGACCATCCACCCGACGTACCTCATTCGGCAGGAATTCGTGAAGCCGGCCGAGATGGACGCATACGAAACCGAGACCATCAGGTGGCTCGATGATCTTGCCGAGAGCGCGGCCGCGGAAGATCTGCAGTGGGTGTCCGTCTACGGTCCGGAGCTCGGGTACTCGTACATCATCCCGATCCAGGGACTCGCGGGCTTTGACCGCGCCCGGTCCATCATCGGCATGACCCGGGCCGACGCGCACGCCCGGTGGGCGAAATCGGACGGCCCAACGCCGGTCGAGCACGTCGAGCAGTCTGTAATCGAGCTCCGGCCCGAGTTGTCCTACTTGCCGCGGACTGTGGCCCTCAACCTCGATCTCCCGTTCCGGAAGTACCACTGGTACCACGTCATCCCCGGGCTGGAGGCCGACTTCGAGGGCATCGCCACTCAGATCGTCGACCTCTTTGGCGGGGCCGGTATCGAGCACGGCTATCGGATCTACGCGTATGTGATCGGGGCCGACATGCCGCTCTACGTAATGGTCGAGCGCGCGAGCGACGAGGCCGACTACGCGTCCCGCACGGCCCGCATCAGGGAGACCGTCGGCGACCGGGCCGACGCCCTGTTCGGGCGGCTGTTGCAGTTCGCACGGAGGGTCGACGTGATGGAGGGCTCCGTACGGGGAGAGCTGTCATTCCCGGCGATGGGCGAAGGGCCACCGGTTCCCTAGCGTTACCAGCACAATCTTCTCGACCTTCGAGGCGCGTCGGGACGGCCTCCTTCGGGCAACCGGAGGAGGTCGTCTTTCTGTCCAACGGACGGATCTCTTCTTTTGACCGGGGACTGCATATGAAGAAGGTCGTTCACACCGCGCTCATCCCATTTCTGATCGTCGCCTGCGGAGGGGACGGCGGGGCCGTCTCGGCCGGCAGCGGTGGGGGGTCGCTGGACGGCCCGGACACCGCGATCGCGCCTTCGACGGAGGCTGTCTACACGATCGGGGCACTCGAAGGCGAGGTGTGGGAGACGTTCGGGAACGTGAGCGACGTCGCGTTCGACGCGGATGGAAACCTGTATGTCCTCGATCGTGACGCGGGCCACATCGTGAAGGTGTCCCCGACCGGCGAGTTCTTGCTGACGATCGGTCGACAGGGGGAGGGCCCCGGCGAGCTCACGGGTCCGCTGGGGCTCGCGGTCACGCCGAGCAGCCGGGTCGTCGTCTTCGACTTCGCGAGACAGGGCTTTCAGGTGTTCGGGACGGACGGCGAGTACATCGAGAGCGTGACGCTGACCCCGGATGAGGGGTTCCCCGGTCGTGTTCTCGAGCCCATGCCCGACGGACGGCTCGCCACGCACGGCGGGATTCGCCTCTCGTTCGGCGGCGGGCTTCCCGGAGAGGACGGCGCCCCGACGCCGAACAGCCGGCCGATCGAGACGTTCGGGCTGGATGGATCGCGCGATGTCGCCTACGAAGCCTGGCTGCCGGCCCCGCCGGAGGAGGACGAGGAGACGGAGTTCTCCTCCGGCAGCAGCCGTATCCAGCTTCGAATGGCGCAGACGATCGCGTTCGAGCCGGAGGTCCACCTCGGTGTGTTGTCCGACGGTCGGCTCGCTGTCGTGGATTCCGTGGGCTACCGGATCAAGCTGGTGAGCGGAGGGACGGTCAACTCGACCGTCGAACGTCCGATCGCGCCGACGGTCGTCGACGAGAGCATCCGGGACACCGAACGCGAGCGACGGCTGGCCGATCTCGAGGAAGGCGGGGGACCCGGCGGCCGCATGATGGTGATCAGCGCGGGGGGATCGGGGAGTGGCGGTGGGAACTTCAGCGTCGACCAGGATCAGGTCCGGGAGATGATGCGAGGACAGATCGAGGGCATGGGCTTCGCCGAGGCGATCCCAGTCATCAATCGAATGAAGGTCGACTGGGACGACCGCCTCTGGATCGAGCGCTCGGGCGCCCTGCCGGGAGAGGATGGGCCCACGGACGTCGTGACCGCGGACGGCCGATATATCGGGACGATCGCGGCGGACGGCCTGCGGATCCCCGCGGCGTTCGGACCCGACGGTCTGATCGCTTACGTCGAGCGAGATGAGCTCGAGGTTCAGCGCGTTCGTGTGGCCCGCCTCGACGACTCGGTGCAGGCCCTCGAGTCCGGCCGCTAGCGAGATCGTACCAGCGCGGCGTGCGACCGTGTCGCGACTTTACCCGTCACGATGACGAAAGGGCCCGTCGACCTTGCGGTCGGCGGGCCCTTCTCGCGACGGGTCTGTTCAGCCAGTGGAGGTGGCGAACCGCCCGTCGAGTCAGGTGTGCCGCGAGTAGCCGATCAGTTGCCCACGATCGACACGTTCAGCGCGCTGAGGACGTCGGCGATCGGGTTGGCGACCGTCGTGCCGCCACCACCGGCGAAGAGAAGCCCCACAGGCCTCCGGGCGTTCGCGCCCTTCTCCACCACGATCAGCGATCCAGAGTCGCCACCCTGGCTGAAGCCGCCGCCCCCGATGATGACCTGTCCGACGAAGCGAGCCACGCCCGCGGACCCGTAGTTCACGTTGACCGTGGCGCCGATCCCCTGCACGCGACCCTTCGTGAACCCGGTCGTGCGCCCATGTTTCATCACCCGCATGCCGACCGACGCCGTTATCGCGTTCGTGCGCGGCGCCCCGTAACTCGGAGCCGTGCCGGTCACGTCCGAGGCATCGTCCACCTCGGCGATCGCCGCATCCACGACGTTGTTTCCGCCGGCGAAGTTGATCGACACGAACTGTGACAGGGTCCCGATCCTGTC
>JAOTZH010000116.1 GCA_029861425.1 Gemmatimonadota bacterium | reverse complement strand
CGACGCCCTATGACGCTGAGGCGCACGCCACTCTCCGTCAGGCGCCCGCATTCGGAATCCAGATACTTCTGGAACAGAAGCATCAGGTTTTCCACTTCGTCTGGCGGGCGGCGCCAATTGTCCGAGGAAAACGCATAGAGCGTGAGAGTGGTGATCCCCAACTCGGGCGCGGCTTCCACCGTTCGTCGGACCGCCGCGGCTCCGGCCACATGCCCCGCCGACCTGGGTCGGCCCCGTGCCACAGCCCAGCGGCCGTTCCCATCCATATTGATCGCGACGTGGAAGAGGTCCCGGCCCCCGTCCATCGGCTCGAGATGCCGGGACGGAGCTGTGTCGGGGTGTTCGAGGCCCCGCCGCCGCGTATCCAAAGTACTTCGTATCATAAAGTAACTCCTGAAAAAAAATCCTATTCTCGTACACGCTCGATCAACGCCTCCATGTGGTCCAGATACCCCTGGAGCGCCTGACGTCCGGCCTCCGTCAGGCGATAATCCGTCCGGGGAATCCGACCCTCGAACGACTTTCGAATCTCGACGTAGCCGGCTTCCTCCAGCCGCCTGGCGTGAACGCTGAGGTTCCCGTCCGACGTGTCGAGACGCTTCTTGAGCTGGTTGAAGGTGAGGGATTCCTCCACCGCGAGTGCGCTGACGATCCCAAGGCGGACCCGCACATGGATGATCGGGTCGAGTGCGACAGCCTCGGTCTTCCCGGCTTGTACATCGATATTCACGGTCGATCCCTTGACCGGGGCCACGTTCGGGGACTCGCGGCGGGCCCGCGCCCCCTCAGCCACCGTGCCTCCTCGCAATCGTCGTCCCGAAGAGGATGTGCAGCCCCCCGAATCCCACGGCCATCGAGAGATCACCGGCGGCGGGCATGGCGAGAAGCGCAAACACTCCGAGGACCATGAAACAGATCCCCATCACGGGGACGATCCTGACCGAAAACGTGCCGGCCGTGACGACGGCGGTGCCGTAGAGGAGAAGCCACCCACCTGGCAGAAGTGCCTCGGCTCCGGCCCGCCAAAGCGCTACCGTGAGTGCCGCTCCGGCTAGCGCGGGAGGCAGAAAGCTCAGAAGGAACTTTCGACCCGCTCCGGAAAGGACCGGGAGTTCCGCCCGTCGCGCCTTCCGGTGCATCGCGACCGCCCCGATCGCCACGGCGAGCAACGCCTCGAGGGTCCACACCAACAGCCATCGCTCGGCGGTCGGCTGGGCCGCGGCGAGCGCCGACGCAGCCAGTGCGGTGACTCCCATTCCGACGCCACCCCACCCCGGAACCGCCGTAAAGGCGGCGCCCCCCTCCATCGTCTGACGGATGAAGCGCAAATCCTCCACGGCTCGGTCGCCCAGTGCGATGGGCTCCGAAGTCTGATCGACTTGAGAGAGTCTCGGCATAGTAGGCTGAATCTCGCCCACGACATTGCGTCCGTCAAGTACTTTACTTTATAAAGTCGCATGCCCACGGCTCGTCGAACAGGAGCGCCAGCGTGAGCGATTACCTGTCCTACCCCGGAGCCCGCGTCGCCCGCGGGCCTTCGCTCGACCTGCCCTGCAGCCATCCCACGGCCCCCGATAGGACGATGAGCGCGACTCCGGTGCCCCCGTAGAAGCCCGCGTCCCAACGCCACCCCGCCCGAAGCGCCGACAGGCCCACGGCGATGTAGATGCCGCCCAGGATCATCGCGACGTAGATGCCAGCCGGATTCCGGCGCCAAACGAGAATCGCCGAGAGGACCATGAGGGCCGCGAAGCCGAGCATCCCGACACCGGCCAATCGCACCAGCGTGATGGTGAGGTCGTCCACCACGGACGGCGCCTCGGTCGCGAACTCCCCTGCCCCGCTCTCCGGATCGATGACGAATCCGATCCCATAGCCCAGTGCCTGCAGAACCAGCAGCCCGATCAGGAGGGTCAAAGTGAGGGTGAGGATTCGGCGAGTGATATCCGAGTGTCGTGCCATGGGCCCACTCCTGCTTCTCGGCGGTGAAGCTCGCGAGGGCTTCCGCGTTCGATCATCAAAGCCCCGAGCCGAAGCCCCCTGTGTCGGCTTCGGGCACGTATGTTGACAACGTCAACGTGCAACTTAACCTGAATGTTGACGCTGTCAACACTGAGCGGCTCCTCGGGACGCACCGCCATCGTGGGCCGACGACGAGCAACCCCGGATCACGGCGGGTAGGGGTACCCCTGCGCCAGCGCGTTCTCGAGGATCTCGTCGTGTCCGTATATGTCGTCCCAGAAGAGCACCGTGCCATCCCGCTCGACGAGCGCCGTCGTGTAGAAGATGATCACGGGTAAGGGACGCTGCAGGCTCTCCCGGCTCGGCCGGCCCGCGTTCATCGCGGCCTCGATGCTTTGCTCGGTCCAGTCGCCCTGGTTCTTCAGCACCCAGTCGGCGAGCGTCACCGCGTGTTCCACGCGGATGCAGCCGTGACTGAAGTCCCGTCGCGCGCGGGCAAAGAGTTGCCGGGCCGGGGTGCTGTGGAGGTAGATCCCCATCGCGTTCGGAAAGATGAACTTGACCAGGCCCAGGGAGTTCGAGGGCCCGGGCTGCTGCCGGATCTTGAGCGCTCCGGATCCGACCTTCGCGAGATTCTCCTCGGTGGACGGATAGACCGTCGCCCCCCAATCGAACTCCGGGACCAGCTCGTATCTGTTGCGGATCATGTAGTCCGGATCGCCTCGGGCCGCGGGCAACAGCTCGGTGACCGCGATGTTGTAAGGCACGTTCCAATACGGGGCGAAGACCAGATACCGCAGGTCCTCGATGAAGACCGGAGTCTGCGTGTTGATCGCCTTGCCGACGATGACCCGCATCTCCACGGCCGCGTCCTCCTCCGCCGCCAGCCGGTCGAAGGCCCAAAGACGGAAGGCGGGGATGTTCACCGCGATGAACGGTCCGGCGTCGGCCAGGCTGGGCAGCCAGCGGTAGCGCTCGAGCGCCCACTCGATCTGGTGGACGCGGTCCATCATCGGCGTGTTGAGCTCCTCCAGCGTGCCGGGTCCGATGATGCTGTCGGTCGAGAGGCCGTGTCGGTACTGGTACCGGGCCACGGCGCCGGGGACCGCCCCGTCGTATCGGGTGGCCCCGGCGGGCGGCGCGTCGACGGTTTCCAGATCGCCGAAGCGGATTAGGAGCTCCGCGACTTTGTGGAGGTCGGCGAAGGCGTCGCCCGGGCTCACCATGTCGGCCGAAATCGCGCCCACCGGCGGCATGGCGGCGAGCCGGTGATAGTGGGCCAGCGCCTCCTTCAGGGCATGGTAGCTCGGGATGTCGGGCTCCGCCTCGGCGATCGTCTGGGCGATTCGATCGCCCTCGATCGCCGCACCGACCACTGCCACGAGGTCATACTTCTTCGACTCGATGTCGAGACCGATGCTGATGTTCCGGGGGTTGACCCGACCGACGTGCAGGTCGGAGATGTGCCGCAGGATGGCGATCGTCGCGCTCGCGTCGATGAGCCCGATCTCGTCGGGCGTGAACCGCCCCCCTCCCTCATGCTCGCGCCAGAGGCTGTCGAGCACCGCCGCGTCGTAGTTGGTGGGATTCAGCCCCCGGGCCTCGGCGACCAGCAACTGGTCGACTAGTGTCCGGAACCGCCGGGTCGGTCGCTCTCCGTTGAACCAGAGCGGACGGTAGGCTCTTGGCCCGTACAGCCCCTCCATCTCGTCCCGGTAATGGGGGAAGTCCGGCCACTTCAGGTATGGATGGTGGGCGGTGTCCGTGATATGCCGGATCGTCTCGGCGACGACCGGCTCGCTCGTAGCGACGGCCTGGGCGCCCAGGTCGGCGACCGACCCGCAGGCCGCCAGCCCCGCGAAAGCGTGGAGCACGACGCGGAACCGTGGGATTCGGGGTGGCGGGTCCCTGCGCCCGGCGGATCGAGTCATCGGCTCCCTGTGTTCATCTGTTCGGCGCCGACGCGTCGGCGGTGACCGATCAGCGGCGAAGGCTCACCAGCGAGCCCGATACTCCCTCGTGTCGACGTGGATGAACGGGCCGTGGTTCGATGTGGTGGGGTACTTCCCCAATCCGCCGATAAGGTGTGAGGTCGAGGCGTCTCCGTCCATTTCCTCCACGATCCCGTATAGCATGTCGGCGTCGCGGAGGTCGATTCGGCCGTCCCGGTTCAGGTCGTCCATCAACCCGTTCCGATCCTCGTCCACGTAGATGTCCGCGGCGTCCCCGTAGATGTGCCGACTGTACCGGGGCCGGCCGATTCCGGCGTTGTACCAGGGCGACCGGAAGCCGCTCAGCACCTGGAACGTCGGGATCTCGAGACCCCGTCGGTTCGCTTCCTCGAGCAGCATTTCGAGCTTGATCAGCAGCTTCTCGGTAAGGACCACGTACTTGGGGAACCCGCCCGGCGCCTTGGTCGGGAACTGGCCCAACGTGAAGTTGGGGCTCACCCGGGTGTCCGCGTTGTCGGGTGTGAGCTCGATGAAGCCGATCGGCGGCTCGTACTGCGGCAGCCCCCGATAGGGCTCGGAGGGATAGTCGCCGATCGGGTACCCGTGGACCTCTCCGCTGGCCAGATGCTCCAGAGGGTGTAGGACGATGGCGTTCAGCCGGATCTCATCACCGGTCCCGGCCCTGCGCACCCGGATCGGATAGATCCCGGGCTCGGCCGGCGCCTCCCATTCGAAGCGGCCGCGTCCCACCTTCTCGAGAGTCCCCGCGGAGGCTTCCGCCGAGAACGCGTCGGTCGTCGACGCCCCCGCGGCGAGCACGCCGGCCGGCGGGGCGTTACGGGTGTCGGCCGCCAGAGCCTCGAAAGCGAGCCGTTCGCCGGGCCTCACCCGTGCCATGAAGACCCGGTAGGGCACCGTGACGTCCCGAAACCGGACCGCGAAACCCGCCCGGTCGGATTCGAATCCCGTCGCGGCAGGCGACCCGAGGGCCGGCGTCCACAGCGTCGTGGCTAAAACGATGACCGCCGCTACGAGCCAGCGGGAACGAATCGCCCGGGCCCGCGGAACCTCCTTCAGATAGGTGCTCCAGTACATCTCTCTCCACTCTTCTGTAGTCTTCTTCACAGGATGGTGGTTCCAGTACCAATCGTGCCCCGGTCTGTTCCAGCCGACCCGGACGATGGTCGCGCCGCCGCCCTTCGCGGGGACCCTTCTGTATCCCTGGACGTCGTCGGTGAGCGTCGCCTGAAGACGGGAGGACGTGCGAGCCACCGTTCGAACCGGCGCCCGACACGCCCGCTCGCCAACAGAGCGGCAGCTCGTGCTCAGTCCTCCACCTGGATGTTGCCTGAAGCCTGAGGAACCGTCCTGGCGTTTCCGTCCGGCCAGATCTGCGCGGCGCAGTACTCCTCCGACGTGATGATTCCGCCGCCGCCTTCGAACCCGACGAACGTCGACCGATCGGGTATCGCGCCGGAGCCCTCACCCAGATCAAGTACGCGGAACCAGATGTCGTCCCCGACATCGTGCACGTCCGTCGTGAAGCCCGAGTGGGTCGAGTTGTTTTGCGTGACGACCCCGCCAATCCAGGCACGGCCTTCGGCTCCATCGACCGCCAGGCAGGTCGTCTGTCCATGGAAGTCGATCAGCTCGCCCCCGAGCTCGACCGAGAACCGCATTTGACCCTGGGCGTCCATTCCGGGCCCGTTCTGATTCGCACTGAACGCGAACTGCACGAGCAGTCCGCCCCCGAAGTCGAGGAACCCGCCTCCGTGGGCGGAATCGGGCCCCCCGGACGACCCGGAAAGCGCGACGGTGGGCGACTCGGCGGAGGCGAGCCCCGCCGGTGTGGGGGCGTCGCAAGCCGCGAGGGTCATCGACAATCCTGCTGCAATCAGCGCACGTGGCATGTTCATACCCATCTCCTTGGCGTGGTGATTTTCCCGTTGCAAGAACCTGCGGCCACCGAAGAAGTCCGTCTTGAAGCCCTGCACTGACTTGAACGCCCGTCACACAGGTCCTCGACGAGTCGTCCCCTAGTGGAGCCTCGAAGCAACCCAACCAGCGATGAATTCGACGGGCGACGACATCAATCCGGCATCGAACGACCCCGGGGGCCGCATCACGGCTCGCGCGTCTGGCGGCGCTCACGTTCCCGTTTCGATGTGCAGCCGTCAGTCTCGAACGGTCGATGCCGGCGGATTCCTGGTTTCGGACGTGTGGTTTCCGCCGGGGACCGTCATCCCGCGGCACACGCACGACCGGGCCGTGTTGGGAGTGATGCTGGACGGAGGATTCGACAATCGCTTCGCGACGCGCACACTCGATCCGGTCGAAGGAGATCTCTTCACGGAGCCCGGTGAGGAGCCCCACGCGAACCGTGTCGGGAGCGGGGGAGCACGGGTGCTGGCCGTCCAGCCCGACCCCTCCGATGAACACCTCGCCCGCGCCGGCCGGACCCTGCTCGATGAGGTGCGCTCGTTACGACACCCGGGCGTCGCGCTCACGGCCCGTCGCCTCGCGATCGAACTCCAGAAGCCGGACGACATGTCGGAGTTCGCCATCGAATCTCTGGCGCTCGATATGATCGTCACCGGGATCCGATTCGACGCCAGCCGCAGCGAGCCGGTCTGGTTGGCGCGTGTAGATCAGATCATCCACGATACGTACCGCCAGGGACCCCGGGTCGGGGACATCGCGCATGAGGTCGGCGTCCACCGTGCAGAGCTCGCCAGAGTCTACAAGCGGCATCGCGGGCTTCCACTGTCGACCCACGTTCGCGAGCTACGCCTCGCATGGGCGGCCGAGCGACTGATCGAGTCCTCGGACGGGCTCTCGTCCATCGCCTTCGAGGCCGGCTTCGCGGATCAGAGCCATCTGACGAGGGAGTTCAAGCGTTGCTTCGGACTCCCGCCCGGAGCGTATCGCCGGGCCCTCGGCGTCTAGCCGGAAGTTCGCAAGCCTTCTGGCCCTCCGGAGTGTATCGACCTCACGTTCGTCGTACGTCCCCTCGCTGTCGCCCTTCCCCGCGCATGTCCTGGGCGACGAACGCGAACCCCTCTGCGCCAACGCGTCACCGGCCCACGCGCCGAGCGCCGATTCTCTGCCGTAGGGAGTTCGGACGAGGATCGTGGGGAATGGCCCCTCGGCGTCGGGAAGAAGGACGTCCGCGATCAGCGTGGCACCATCCCGCATGGGAACCGGCACCGCTCTGCGAGCCACCACTTCGAATTCCGGCTGACTCAGGGTCGGGGTGTCAACCCTTGACGGTGCCGCGGAGATCGGCCAGCGGTGGCCGATCTTCGGAGGGCGAACAGCTGGACGCCGACTCCGGCGACCGTCAACAGGGCTGCAACGACGCGGCGTCCGACGAATGGGCGGCGACGGGTGGGGTCTACCAAGCGTCAGCCGCGATCCGCCAGCCCTCCAGGGTACGGAACCACGAGAGCACGTAGCGACCGCTGTCGCGGAAGTCTTCCCCGCGTCGAGTCCCGGAGTTGTACCAGGTTCCCAGCTCGACCACGGCGCCCGGCATGGACTGGAATCGCTCGGAATAGAGTGCGTGGTGGATTTGGTTGCCGTCCGTAGGGGTCCGGAACAGGCGGGCGATCCCGGAAGCGCCGACCACGGCTCGGCCGTTCGGGGGCAAGGCCAGGCCATCCTCCAGATACATGGATCGAATGGCCGTCGTGTCCCCGGCCACGAACGCCTCGGAGAACGCGCGATTCGCTGAGCGGATTTCCTCGGCGACCGTGCGCCACGATGTGTCCCGCCGGCAGTCATCCCGCTCGAAGCACAGCGACGCGATCTTCCGCGCGAGCCCGTCGACCGGAGCGCGGCCGTCGTCGCGCGCCTTCGCGTTGGCGATCACCGCGATTGTGAGCCGCTGCTCCGGGAAGTGGTAGAGATTGGCCGAGTATCCCGAGATACCCCCACCGTGCGTCACCAGGCGGCGGCCCTCAACGGACGTCAAGAACCACCCCATTCCGTACCCATCGTCATCAGCGTTCATCCGCACGGCCGCCTGGGAGCCGTCGGCCAGTCGACCCGGCGTCCAGGCCGCCTCGAGAGCGAGACCGGGCAGAAGGCTCCCGTCCTGGAGCGACCGGCCGAACGCAGCGAAGTCGGCGGCTGACATCGACAGACCGCCGGAACCGTGGCCACCGCTCACATAAGGCGCTGGAGTCGCCCGACCCAGGGAATCGACGTCGTAGGGTCGCGCCCGCTCGGGACCCGCCTCCAGCGGCTCGCGGTATCGTGCCTGGAGCAGCCCGGCCGGAACCAGCATCCGGTCGCCATAGACCTCGCCGAGCGGTCGGCCCTCCACCGCCTCGACGAGCCAACCGAGGACCGTGAATCCAGTGTTCGAGTACTCGAACCGGCGGCCGGGCTCCGCGCTCGCGGTCGCGGTGTCGAGCCGCGCCCGGTACTCGTCGGCGGACGGGTCGTCGAGGTTTTCGGTGCGGAGATCCCGCGCGATACCGGACGTGTGGGTCAGGAGCTGTCGGACGGTAATCGCCGCGTACCGGGTCGGGAGGTCGTCCAGGTACGTGGCCGCCGGCTCATCGAGCCCGACCGCTCCTTCGCGTGCCAGGAGCTGAACCGTCGCCCCCGTGAACGGCTTCGTGATCGACGCCACGTTGAACGGCGTGGCCGCGTTGACGGCCCGTCCGGTCTCGAGGTCCGCCCGCCCGTACCCGCGCAGGTGCGTCACGACACCATCGGATACGACGGTCACGGCGACGCCCGGGACACCGTGCGACAGCGCTTCCTCGGTCACCAGCGCGTCGATCTGGACCGAGAGATCGGGCCCTTCGTCGGCGTCGCGGACCTGGGCCGCAGGGGCCGGCCCGCACCCGGAGAGGGCGATCACCAGCAGCCCACGGAGGCTCGGCCGCTTCATCGGGGGTTCCAACCGAGGGCCTCGCCCGTCTTGACGAGTGCGTCCGGCCGCGCGCGAAACGGTAGGCGGAGAAGCTGCGGGTGCATGCGGTCCGCCCAGTCGAGGCGATCCCAAACGCGGGGGGCCACCAGGGCGAGCTCCTCCGGAGCCGGACTCTCCCAGTCGTCTGGCTCCATCACGCGCGCGGTCAGCCCCTCGAAACCGTGGCCAAGCAGGGTCCGCACGTCCGCAGCAAGCGCTCGAGCCGTGCCGAGATCGCGCTCGATCACGCTGACCCGCCCGGCACCGCCAGCCTCCGACCGCGTCGTGACCCCCAGCCGCAACGCGGGATCCAACTCCAGGTCGATGACCTCAATGTCCTGGGCACGGTCGGGCCACCGGTCGTGCATCTCGGCCGCGTGGAACGATGTCCCCAGCAGGACGCCGGACGGGGGCGGTCCGTAGCCCTCCAGGAGCCACGGGACGGCCTCCACCGCAAACGCCCGAGCGACGTCTTCGGCGAGCTCATCGGCCTGCGTACGGTTGCATTCGACGGCGATCACGCGGGGGCTTCCGCCCGACATGGAGCGTCCCGCGGGGGTCCAGAACGAGGTCGGACGCGTCGCTCGAATCACGGTGCCCGTACGCGGACGCGCTTCGATCACACCGTCGGCGGCGAGCGCTTCGTACGCCTGGCGAGCCGTGTGGTAGTTGACGCCGAGCGCGTCCGCGAGCTCACGAAGCGGGGGCAGGCCATCGCCGATATGCACCCGGCCCATGCCGATCTCCCACCTGACCACCGAGGCAATCTGGTGGTACAGAGGGGTGGGCTCCGATGTGTCGAGCACTGCCTGGAGCCGTTGCACCATGTAGGCAGAGGAATCGTGCGCAGTGGCCCGCGTGTCGTCGCTGGCGTTTGCCGCTTCTTCGTGGACGGCCCTCCAATGCACGGTGGAGACTGGCATGGCGCCCCATTGATATGTATATACCGATCATTAGGAGCCCCTACGCTATGGGTGATGCACCGGCACGGCAAGGAGGCCCTGCGTCTGAGACAGTCAGGCCGAAAGACGCCTCCGGACGAGCTGGATGATCCAGACGCCGAGCAGCAGGCACGCGAGGATCATGACGGCCGACCAGAGCCCCCCGGGCGCGTGGAGCTCGCCCGTCGACCACCACGCCCGCAGGAGAGGCCACGCCCACACGAGCGCGCCCGTGGCCAGGACAGCGAGTAGCGGCTTCGCCGTGGCGAGCAGGCCAACGGCCAACCCGGCGATCAGGTACGGCGACGCCTCCAGGAGCACGAGCACGATCGCGAGAGACGAGCCGGGGAGTCGGAAAACGGGGCCGAGTATCAAGGGCTGATTCAACAGCCACAACCACGCCCAGCCGGCCGCGAAACCGGCGCCAGTAGAGAGCGCCGTCTGCGCGACTGCAGAGGCGTTGAGACGTCGCCACGCCATGGGACCGATGGAGCGCAGAACTTGCCTGCGGTACCAACGCGTCGGAGACGATCCGACCTCCGAGGCCTGGCGCCGCCGAAGCTCCTCGATCAGGTCACCGACGAACGCGTCCCGGAGCGACGGAGGCAGCACCAGCTCGAGCAACCGAGTCGAGATCGAGGGCGGGGAGACATCCCCGACCCGACCTCCCCCTTTCGGCATGCGGCGCGTCACGTCGTCCCCCAGCCCAAGTGGGTGTCCCCGATCAAGGCCCCCAGGGCCTGCACGGAGCGTCGGACGGCCTCGACACCCGCTCCCTCGATCGAGAAGTAGCGGCGGGCCCGTCCGCCCCGGACCGGCGTCGCCTCACCCACCTCGGAACTCAGCAGCCCCTTCTCCTCTAGCCGGTAGAGCGTCGTGTACACGGCTCCCATGGCGATGTCTCGACCCGTCTGCTCTTCGAGCTCGCGGAAGATCTCGGCTCCGTAGGCCCGGTCTCCGAGGCGCACGATCGTGGCCAGTACCAACAGCTCGAACTCACCCAGCGAGCTCCGTTTGCGCACTATATCCTACACCGTATAGGTTATCGTCGTCGAAATACTACTACATTTAAGAACATATCAGAAGGTGACGTATGTTCAAGTTTCTGGGGCCCTCGGCGGCTCTGATCCTCGTGTGTTCCGGCCTGCTCGGAGGGCCGTCCGCCGCCCACGCACAGGACGTGGAGGTGATCTTCCCCGGTCACCCGGCGCTCGAGAGCTCGCGGATTCAGCCGTTCGAGGCGGAGTACGAGCAGATGGGCTTCGCGTTCCTCACGCGGCTCGTCAGGACCAACCAGGCCCGACCGGTTCTCAGCTTTCAGATGATCATGGAGGGGCCCGACGGTGTGGGTATCGACCACGTGGGTCATCGCGCCGACGACCTGGCGTTCGCCTACCGCCGCTTCGGGTTCCGGGCGTTCAGACCGGAGTACATTGACGCGCGGGTCGAGGGCGACTCGCTGCGGCTTCGGCGCCTGTCGCTCGCCGAGGGGTCGGATTCGAACGACCTTCCCGTCGTTCAGAGGCTCGAGCGCCCGATCGTCGATGGAACGTTTGCGTACTGGCTCGCCGCGGCGCTGCCCCTTCGGGAGGGGTATCGCTGGCGCTGGCACACCTGGCAGCCAACGGCGACGGGACTCGAGATCCGAGATACCCCCGTCTTCGAGGTGACTGGACGCGAGGAGATCACGCTTGAAGACGGCGCCAGGCTCGATGCCTGGGTCGTGGCGGTCGAGGGCGCCTCGGGGACCACCCGCATGTGGGTCAGCGAGTCCCCGCCCTACCTTGTTCGGCAGGACGTCGTGCCGCCCGGCGGAGAGCCACAGACCGTGATCGAGCTCAAGCGCGTGCGACCCTAGCGTAGGGCCGACGGAGACGAATGAGAGGAGCCACGATCACGCTCACCCTGCTGGGGGCGCTCGGCTGCAGCCAGGCCGAAGTGGATCCGGCCGCGCGTCCGCTCGGGCTGTTCGAGCTCGTTACGGACGGGCGAATCGCCAACGACGGTGGCGCGTCCCGAGGCGTCGCATGGGCCGACTTCGATGATGATGGGGCCCCCGACCTCGCGGTGGGGAACGCGGGTGGCCAGTGGAACGCGCTCTACCTGAACGATTCGGGGCAGTTCACGAAGCTCACTGACACTGGCCTATCCGAGTGGGCCGAGTTTGCCGCCGCCGGGGGGGCGTCGCAGGGAGTGAGCTGGGTCGACTACGATGGCGACGGAGACGTCGACCTTCACGTCGCCAACCGCGATGACCAGCCCGGTTTTCTGTTCGAGAACGAGGGAACCGGCTTTCGCCGCGTCCCGTCGAGCCCGCTGATCGACGCGGCCGGCACATCCATGGCCTGTTGGGCCGACGTCGATCGGGACGGCTGGCTCGACGTCTTCGTGACGGGTTACGGGGGGTCGCCGAACCGCTTCTTCACGGGCCGCGACGGCGTCTTCACAGAGCGGGTCCCGCACCCGCTCCACTTCGGAGCCGGGGCCGCTCGGGCCTGCGCCTGGGGCGATCCGAACGACGACGGTCTCCCCGATCTATACGTCGGGAACGCGCGCCAGCCGAATCAGCTCTTCTGGAATCACGGAGATCTCGCGTTCGAAGAGGATCGCGACGCGGGGCATCTCGTCGAACATGTCGGGTACAGCTACGGGCTCTCCTGGGCCGACTACGACGAAGACGGAGACCAGGATCTCTTCGTCGCGAACTTCGATACGCGAAATGTCATCTACCGAAACGACGGCGCTGGAGTGCTGCGTCCGGTCGCGGACGGTTCGGTCGTGGAGGAGGAAGGCGGCGCCTCCAAGGGCCACGCCTGGGGAGACTACGACCTCGACGGCGACGTCGATCTGTTCGTCGCGAACGGCACCTACGGGCCAGACATGCGAAACTTCGTATACCTGAACGAGGGCGACGGTCGGTTCGTACGGGATCTGGGGTCCGTCGCGGCGGTCCACGCGGACACGTCGGCGGGGGCGGCGTGGGCCGACTTCGACCTGGACGGCGACCTCGACGTATACGTCGCGAACTGGGGGAGCCTTGACGAGCCGAACCGGCTTTACCGCAACACGACCACCGAAACGAC
>JAOTZH010000005.1 GCA_029861425.1 Gemmatimonadota bacterium | reverse complement strand
ACTCCCTTTCCGGTGCGCTCACGCAGCGCCGGGTGGTCGATGGGAATCAGGCGCACGTCGGCCTCGACCTCCTCATGCCGACCCCGCGGATGCGAACAGGTCGCGGAACGCGCCGGGCTTCGCGCCGAGTTCTTCGGGAGGTCCATCCTGGGCGATCCGGCCGTCGCGGATGACCACCACGCGATCGGCCCGGCGGGCGAGGTCGAGCCGGTGGGTGATCAAGACCGTGGTTCGACCGCGCATCAGCCGCTCGAATCCCGCGAGCAGCTCGCCCTCCGAGGCGGGATCGAGGGCCCCCGTCGCCTCGTCGAGGACGAGCACCGCCGGGTCTGCCAGAAACGCGCGGGCGACGGCAACCCGCTGACGCTCACCGGCCGAGAGCTGCTGGCCGCGCTCGCCGACGGTCGTGTCGAGTCCCTTCGGGAGCCGGTCCACCAGTGAGTCGAGCGCGGCGGCGGAGACGGCCGCGGCGACCGTCGTGTCGTCCGCGTCCGGGCGGGCGTATCGTACGTTTTCGCCGATCGTGGTGTAGAAGACGAACGGCGCCTGATCGACGACCGCGACCAGCCGCCGGAGGTCCGACAGCGAGACGCGGCGAAGGTCGTGACCGTCGAGCGAGACCATCCCCTCGTCGGGGTCGAGCTGGCGGACCAGCAGATCGGCGATCGTCGACTTGCCGCTCCCGCTTGCCCCGACGACGGCGATCACCTGGCCGGCGGGGATCGTCAGCGACACGCCGTCGAGCACCGCGCCGCCGCGTCCGAATCCGAATCGCACGTCCTCGAGCGCGAGTATTCCCTCGGCTCCCCCGAGCCGCAGCGGCTCCGCCGTCTCGACCACCTCCGGTGGTGTGTCGAGTAGCTCGTGGACCCGGACCAGCGACGCCCGGGCGCTCGCCAGGTTCGCGTACAGCCCCATCAGCGCCTGCACGGGTGACATCAGCCGCATCTGATACGCCATGAACGCCACGAACGTCCCGAGCGTCATCTGCCCCTGGATCACCTGGTAGCCGCCGAACAGGAAGACTGCCGCCGTCCCCGCCTGCAAGAGCAGCCCCGGCAGTCCGCCGGCCAGATAGGTGAACCAGCGCATCGAGAGGAGCGCCCGCACGAATCGGTCGTTTCGTTCGCTGAACCTCTCGACCTCCCGCTCCTGCGCGTTCGAGCCCACGACGAGCTTCATGCCCTGGAGGGTCTCGATCAGAAACGTGCCTATGTCGGCACTGCGCTCCCGCAGATCGCGGACGCGGTTCTCGAGCTGCCGACGGTATCTGACCAGCGCCCACAGGCTGGGCGGAAGCGCCAGCAGGCCGACGAGAAAGAGCCGCCAATCGAGGATGACGAGCATCACGACGGTCCCGACCAGGAACAGCACGTTCCCGAACCAGGCAAGCGCGGTCTCGGCCGTCACCCGCTGGATCTCGCCGATGTCGTTGTTGATCCGCGAGACGATGTCTCCGAGCGGCCGGCCGGCGTAAAAGCGCGGAGAGAGCCTCTGCAGGTGTCGGTACAGGGCGAGCCGCATGTCGAACAGGATGTCCGCGGAGACCTTCGTGTAGCGCATCCCGCTCGCCACGTTCGCGCCGAAGCTCAGAGCCGTGATCAGGACGAATAGCCCGATGATTCGAAGCAGCGCCCCGAAGTCCCCGGCCAGGATCGCATCGTCGACGATCGACTTCGACAGATAGGGCAGAATGAGCGAAAGCGCCGTCCCGACCAGCGAGAGCAGGACGACGGGGACGAGCGCGCCCGCGTAGGGTCGGACGTACGCCAGGGCCCGACGAAGGTGCGGGTCTCTCAGGGGATTGGGATTTGCCATCACGGGCGGGGAGCCCGGACTTTCGGGGCCGGGCCCCTCAGGCCCGGTTACTGCCCGCCGGCTCTCGTTCCCTGAGGCACCACGACTACATCGGTCATGTCTTCATCCAGCTCGACCGTCCGTAGATACTCGAACGTCTGCGAGTCGTACACGTCGATCGTGTTTCCGGCGACGAAGATGAACAGCCGCGTACCGTCGGCGCTCGGCATGAGCCCCATCCGAGGACGGCCCTCGAACGGCACGCGCGCCTCGACCCGGTTGCCTTCGACGTCGAACTTCCAGAACTCGTAGCTCCCGATGCGGGACCGGAGGCCGTATCCCGTCTTTCCATCCGGCGACAGCACGAAGCTCACGCCCTCGCTCGGACCGAACGTCTCGAAGTCGACCTCGCGGTTGTTCAGGTCGACCGTCGCGATTCCCATCATGCGCCGGTTCTGTGCGGGGTCCGTCACACGGAAAAGCCCGGTGTAGACGCCGTTGTCCTCCTGATACGGGCTCCGTGAGAACGGGATCGACATGGGGCCGAGGCCGGGCTCGAAGGGCTCGGAGATCTCCCAACGATCGATCTCCTCGAACGTCTCGGTGTCGAGCGCGATGAGCGCCTCGTCGAAGATGTAGAGGGCGTCGCCGTCGGGAGAGAGACGGAACCCCGCCCGGTCGGGCATCTCATCGCCGGGGTAGGGGATCGTGTCCGTGACGGCCTTCCTCGCGAGGTCGTACCTGAGCATGAACGGCCCCTCGACGATCCAGCGGTCCGACTCCTTCGTGTACGACTTCACGAAGAGGATGGCCCACTCCTCGTCGGGATCGAGGGCAAACCCATTCAGACGAACGGTACGGCGAGCCTGCGAGAGACGGATCTCGTCGATTGTCTCTTCGCTCGCCAGATCGACGACCTCGATGCGCTCGAAGAAGGGATCCAAGGCGTACATCCGCTCGCCGTCCTTCGACATCGTGAGCGAGACCGGAATTCGGTTCTGGAGCGAGATGCGGTCGACGACCTGCTCGCTCGCCTCGTCCCACACGAGCACGTCGTTCGTGTAGGTAGCGATGTACCAGTGCGCGTTCGAGTCGGGCGTCTGCGCCGTCGCGGTGGAGGGGAGGAGGACCCCCGCGACGATCAGTGCGGCAGCGAAGACTCCTGCACGGCGGCTTCGGATCACGGGAACACCAGATCGAGCTTCCGCCAGTCCTTCTGGGCCGAGGCGCACTTGCCAGTCCAGTCGACCGAGTGGTTCAGTTGATCCGGCACGTGAGCGGGCCAGAAGCACGCGAGGTGGCAGTCGAACAAGTCGCGCTCGACCGGCTGGCAGAGGCCGGCGGTGCCGCCCTGGCTGTCGGCCTCCCAGCCCGGGAAGAACACGAGCGAGCATCCGAGCGGAATGTGCGGCCCGTCCGGTGGACGACTCTCCAGCCCGACTACGTCGAGCTCATCGGCTGCCAGCTCTCGTTGGATCTGGGCCTCGATCCGTCCCGCCTTCTGATTGATCGGTTTCAAGTGCTTCACGACACTCTCCTCCTGCGTGTCAGTCGCCCGGGCGCGTGTCCTAGGCGTCGAACCTGGCGAGGAACTCCGGATTCCGCTCTGCGAGCTCTCCGTAGATCTCGAGACAGGTATGCGTCCAGCTCCGAACCCACGTACAGAAATGCAGGTTCGGGCCGGTCGTCGAGCCGTTCCGAACCTGCGACTCGTGATAGCAGCCACCCGAGCAGATCGGGCGCGCCCAGCACGTGTGGCAGTCGGTCTTGTTCTTGATGTGATGGTCCTCGAGGAACTCGCGCTGCTGCTCGCGATCGATCCCATCGGTCACCGTGCCGAATCCGTGATCGTCCGATCCCGCGAACCGGTGGCAAAGGCTCACCTCGCCGGCCGTCGACACGCCCAGCAAGCCCAGTCCGGCCCCGCACGGGTATGCCTTGCTTACGCCTTTGTGGATCTCCTCGAGCGTGTCCTTCACGTTCGAGAACCCGTGGTGCTCGTTCTCGACCGCCGCCTCGAGCCACTCGAACGCCAGCTCCTCGAACTGGCCGAGCATGTCGTCGAGCCCTTCGTCCTCGAGCGCATAGTCTCGCGCTGAGTCGGTCGTGACCGGCGCGAACCCGATCTCCCAGAACCCCATGTCTTCCCTCAGGTGTTCGTAGATCCGGCGGATGTCGAGGTTCTCGCGCGTCAGCGTGACCCGTGCGCCAATCGGCCTTGTGCGGTGCTTCCTCAGAAGCTCCTTGATCTTCGGCTGCACCGTCTCGTATGAGCCGCGGCCGCTGTGGAAGACCCGCATGCGGTCCTGCATCTCCTTCGGGCCGTCGATCGAGACGGTGACGCCGATCTCGTTCTCGGCGAGCCACTCGATGATGTCCGGACGGAGAAGCGTGGCGTTCGTGGTGAGGCTGAACTCGATGCGTTTCCCGACCTCGGCGCCGCGCCTCCGCGCGTACGCGACCGTGTCCTGGAGGACAGGGAAGTTGAGCAGCGTTTCGCCGCCGAAGAAGGTCAGGTGCGCGACGGGAAGATCGCCGGATTCCTTCAGGAGGAACTCGACGCTGTCCCGCGCGGTCTCGTCGAGCATGAACTTCGGCTGATCGCCAAACGTCGTATCGACGATCTTGTCCTCGCCGTACTCGTAGCAGTACGTGCAGGCGAGATTGCACTTGTTCGTGACGTTCAGGACCATCGTGGTGAGAGGGAACCCCTCCGGCGGCAGGTCGTTCACGACCTCTTCGCGTGGCGCGTCCGCGGTGCCGACCGCCTTGATCCCGGCCAATTCCTGGAGCGTCTCTCGGAGGCGTTCTTCGGGGAAGCGGCCCGAGAGCTCGCCCACGATGTCGTCCGGCATCCGCGGCCCGGTCGACAAGGCGTCGATCACGGCCGCCGACGGGTCGTCGAGCTTGAAGACGCCTGCGGACGGCACCATGTAGACGTAGCGCTCTCCGGCCGCCTCGAACGGGTGGAACTCGCGGAGGGCGATGGGCGCCATCGCGCCCGGCTCGGCGACCGCAGGGGTCATGGCACGAGCCTCGTCGGCGGCGCTTCCTGCCATGGGTCGAACCGCATGTAGAGCGGAACCGTCACCAGCAGGTGGGCGCGAGCACGAAGCGCACGCTCCGCACCTCGGTCGTAGGACGCCACGACCCACACGTCACCCACGTTGTTGCGATCGCCCTCCCGCGCGGGGTTGGGGCCGTCGTCGTTCGGGGTGAACACGCCGGTCTGGTCGAGCGTCCCCACGAACTGGATATCGGTGTCCTCGAACGTAGCCGAGTACTCCTCCATGCTCCACGTGACCGGGACGCGGCCGAGCCTGATGTCATCGTCAGTCTCGGATTCGCCGTCGGCGCCGTCGCTCCAGCCGATCGCCTCGTACGTCTGATACCCCTTCGGGAAGTTCGCCCCCCCCACGCGGGCCATGCCGGTGGCCGGTGTGACCTCGAGCCGGTCGACGCCTTCGTAGACCGTGAGCGCGCCCTCGCCGTTCGCGCCGTTCGCGAACAGGTCGTGCGCGCCGATCGGCGCGTCGGTCGCGACGCTGACCTCGAGCTGGATGGAGTTGCCGTCACCGGCGGGGCTCGCGGAGACGACCATCACGAGCGGACCGAAGTCGTAATCGGACGCAAGGGCCGGCAGGTTCGAGCCGTAGACCGTGACCGGTGACATGCTCGAGCCCCGCTCCAGGACGGCGGGGTAGACACCCGAAATCAGCGTCGCGCCCATCGCGCGGGTGAGCGTGACGTCGGGGCCGTGCTCGTCGTAGGCACCGGTGAACCAGCGCCCCGTCATCTCGTTCCAGCCGCGCTCGACGGCCATGACCTCGCGGAGTTCGTCGGCCTGGCCCGGGTTCGTGCGGCCGCGCCACTGGTAGCCGGTGTAGACGAGCGCCGATCCGGCGCGGGTGACCCGCTCACCGGTCTCGGCGTAGGTATAATCGGCCGTCGTGTCGAACTCGTCATCCGCCGCGCCGCCAGTGATCGTCACGGTACCGTAGAGCGGACCCTTGCCCGGCTCGTAGCCCCGGAGCGTCCAGGACCCGGCCAGGCGCGGCGGACGCATCGTCGCCCGCCACGCCGACCACTCCGGTGTGTCGAGCGGGAAGACAGCGGACAGGTGGTCGACGGCCCTGTCCATCGGGTGACGAGAATCTGCGGGCGCGCCGTCCTCGCCCGGTTCGGCCGGGCCGCTTCGCCGGAAAGCCTGAAAGTCGACGAGCGGGTAGAGACCGCGGTGAGTCGCAAGCAGAAGCTCCCATTCCTCGCGCGTGCGGCGTTGCGTGATCACCCGGCCCATGCTGTGGCACTGGATACAGGTCCACTCGACCTGCGGATCGGCCTCGTAGGTGTGATCGATCAGTCGCTTCTCGACCTCGAAACGGCCGGGCTCGAGCTCCTCGGGGGCAAGGCCCTGGTTGTTCGCGAGATACCGGACGACCTCGCGGGCTTCCTCGGGCGTGATCTCGAGACCGTTGAGCGCGACCATGCGCCGGAGCGACGTCTGCCACCCCTCCGGCGTCTTCCGCTCGTAGGAGATGCGGGTCAGGCGCCCCTCGTCGTCCTGCTCGTGGCACCGCTCACAGCGGGCGACGATCGTCTCGTTCTCGATTGGATAGCCCTCGTCGGCCTGAGGCAGGTCGGCGAGAGCGATCGGCGTCCCGCCCCGGACGGGATCCGGGCCAGAGGCCGCGGTCATGGCGACCGCGCCTGTAGCGGCGACGGCGGCCAGGCCGAGGAGACGAACACGACGGTGCATCGATCCTCCGATTCGCGAGTCGAAGAACGCCCGTGGGTTGGACCACTTCGGCGCGACCCTATCCGTAAATGGTGCGACTCCACGAGGTCGGACGCCAGTCTGGAAGCTCCAGAAACCCTTTACCGACGGCGACGGCGAGCGCCGCCAGGAAATCCGGCAGCTCGGCGGCCGGACCGCCCCGGTTGTACGCCTCGTAGACGTCCGGAACCTGGTCCTTGCCCTCTGCCGCGTCGATCAGCCTCAAGAGGTCGACGTTTCGGACGAAGCGTGCGCCGTCGCCCGCGGTCGCGCTTCTGAGATGGGTGTCGAGGACGATTCGGTTGTCGCTTATCAGCGGGAGATCCACGCGTTCGAGCGAGTCGCCAGGTGACAGCGAGATGTCGGGCCTGTTGCGGAGCTCCTCGTAGGCCTCCCGGACGTCCCGGTGGGTCGTGAGCGCATCCGCGTCGCCCGAGGGGTCGACCCGATCCGCCGGGTCGACCGGGGCGCCCTCGAACGTGGCGCCCTTGTCGACCCCCGACGCGCGCCGCGCAGCCTCGGCTCGAAGCTCCCAGAACGGCGTCCCGTACTCGCCCGTCGCCTCCTCGAAGAAGGGAATCGAGAGCTCCCGATACCGCCGGTAGACCTCTTTCTCCCGCGCGTCGAAGAACTCGAGCGCGGTCGACTTCATCGATTCGTCGGTGAGGATCGTGTTCAGCGTCACCGCCGCGAGCCATCCCGAGGCCAGCGCCTTCTTCACTCCGTAGGATGACAACGGATCGATGAACGACCCCGCGTCACCGACGAGCAGATACCCATCGCCGGCGAACGCTTCGTTCGTGTAGAGCGAGGCCGGACACGCCTTCGCGTCGTCCTGGGTGACGGCGCCCTCGAGCCGGGCCCCGAGGTTCGGCGCTTTGGCGAGCTCACGCCTGAGCATCGCGTCGAGGTCCCCCCGGTCGAGTTCGGTCTCGCGCGGGTCCACCATCGCCGTGACGCAGCGCACCTCGTCCGAGATCGGCACAGACCAGGCCCATCCATCGGCGTAGCTCTCGATGAGTGTGTGTGTGCGGTCGGCCTCGTCCCAGCCGCCCGCACGCCGCCAGCGGCCCACGAGGGCCAGCGTACCCGTCGGCCGGTCCTCGATTCGCGTTCGTCGGGCAAGCACGCCGGCCCGACCGGATGCGTCGACGAGCCAGGAGCCGCGCGTCTCGCCGTCGGCCCATTCGAGGGTCCACCCCCGTTCATCGCGGGACGCGGCCCGGATCGGGGCGGTGCGTCCGACCGCGGCCCCGTGCGCTTCGGCTTGCGGGATCAGGGCGTTCTCGAGCGCCGATCGTTCCGCGTGAAAGCCGGGGTCATCGAACGACTCGGATCGCTCCGGGCGACCTGCCCACCAGACCGTGTTGCCCCCATTGGGGAAGAGGACGGATCGAGCGAGGGAGTCGTCGGCGCCGACCATCCCGAACAGACGCATCGCGGAGGCCGGAACCGACTCGGCCAGCCATCCGGCGGGCGGGTCCGAGCGACTCCGGAGAGTGACAGCGTGTCCCCAGGATGCGAGAAGAGCGGCGGTCGAGGCGCCGGCGGGACCGCCCCCCACCACCACTACATCGAACAACTAGGAGTCCCCGCTCGCGCGTGTCACGAGCGCGGTTCGACGCCGGAGAATCGCGGTCAGGAGCTCAGGCGGGGTGCGAGGGAACGGGCACTCCAACCACGCGATCGCCTCCTCCAGCTTCGCGCGGCGCTCGTCCCCCTCGAGCCCCTCCGCTTCGTCCGCCAGCTCGAGCGCCCGATCGAGCGGCACCCTCGCCACCAGGTCTCCGCGCGCCGGCGGAGGGGTGATCCCCGCGCCCGCCCAGTCGACCGACAGGACGCCGCTGTCGCCCGTGGCTGTAGCCGCCTGCTGACAGTACGCTTTCCACTCGTCCAGATCGGTGAAGTCCATCGGCCTCTAAACGCCTGTCAGTCGGCGACATAGGTCCGTCGGGGCCCCCGGTCGGCGGGGGGCAGGAATCTTGCACGCCTCCTGCGAGATCACTCAAGCAATCAAACAGGGCAGGGTCAGTGCAAGTATTCCTCGCGGACCTCGGACATAATCTCCTCACGATCAGCTCGGATACGTATCCGCTGGGCGTGGCGAACCTGGCGACGTACGCGAAGGCGCATCTCGCCGACGTGGACGATCTCGACATCCGCATCTTCCGCGAGCCGGACGAGTTCAAGGCGGCGATCGACGCCTCGCCGCCGGACGTGGTCGGGTTCAGCACCTACGCCTGGAACCACAACCTGTCCGTCCACTTCGCCCAGTACGTGAAGGCGCGCTCCACGGAGACGATCACGCTCATGGGCGGACCGAACTTCCCGCTCACGAGGGACGAGCAGGAGAGCTGGATCCGAACGATACCGTCGATTGATCTGCACGTTCGTGGGCCGACGTACGAGGGCGAGCGGGCGTTCCTGAACTTCCTCGAGAGGTTCGCCGAGACGGGGAAGGGCGGCCTGTTCGACGAGCCGCTCTCCGGCAGTGTCTGGATCGATCCGAACGGGGGCGATTTCGTCGACGGCGGGTGGGTCGACCGGATCACCGAGCTCGACGACATCCCGTCGCCGTACGCGGCGGGCCTGATGGACCCGTACTTCGATACGGGCTACTTCCCTCTGATGCAGATCACGCGCGGCTGTCCGTTCACCTGCCAGTTCTGCAATTCGTCCGTTCGAACGAACAGCAAGGCCTACCGGCACTCGGTCGAGAACGTGATCGCCGATCTGCGCTACATCGCCGAGCGCGTGAAGCCGGAGACCCCGCTCTGCTTCGCTGACGACAACTTCGGCATGTACCCCTGGGACGAGGAGATCGCCGACTACGTCGCGCACCTCCAGGACGAGTTCGGCTGGCCGCACTACATCCGCACGACAACGGGCAAGAACCGCAGCGACCGAATCATCAAGGTGATGCGGAAGGCGCGGGGGGTGCTCCCCATGACGTCGGCCGTGCAGTCCCTGAACCCGGTGGTACTCGAGAACATCCAGCGATCGAACATCAGCCTCGACGCGTACGCCGAGATCCAGGACGAGGTCCTCGCCCAGGGTATGCAGGCGTACGGCGAGCTGATCCTCGGGCTGCCCGGCGAGACGAAGGAGTCGTTCCTCACCTCGGTGAAGCAGCTCCTCGCGACGGGCGTGAAGCGGGTCTCGGCTCACCAGCTCATGCTGCTCCACGGCGCGCCGCTGTCGGATCCGGAGACGCGCGAGAAGTTCGGCTTCCAGACGCGTCACCGCGTCGTCGCCCGGAATATCGGCGACTACACGGGCTCCAAGGTGATCGAGACCGAAGAGGTGGTCGTCGAAACGCCGACTCTCCCGTTCGAGGACTACCTCGAGTGCCGCGTCTTCCACCTCCTGCTCACGATCTTCTTCTACGAGGGCAACTTCGAGGAGGCCTTCGCGTTCGCCCGCCGCCGGGGAATCGAGGCGTTCGACCAGATCCTCGCGCTCCAGGCAATGCTCGACGATGCGCCCGAGGCATTTCGCGAGATGATCGCGGACTACGTCCAGGAGACTCAGGACGAGCTGTTCGACACGCGGGAGGAGTGCGTCGCCTGGTCGAAGGAGCACTATGACGAGCTCGTCGAGGGGACCGTCGGTGGCAACCTGCTTAGTAACTACTCGATGATCGGCCGGTTCATGGTGACCGACGAGGCGCTCGACTTCCTGCACCTCGGCATCTCCCGGCAGCTCGCATCGGTCGATGCCGATGACGAGGAGACGCAGAACGCGCTCACCGCCGTGATGGACTACCTGCGCGCGGTGATGCTCTCGTCACCGTTCACCGAGAGCCTGGCCGCGAGTCCGGATTGGACGACGGAGTTCGACGTCGAGGGCTGGAAGGCTCGCGGCTACACGACGGATCTCGTCGAGCACCGGTTCGAGACTGCGCTGACATTCGAGACGACGCTGCTCGAGGACCGGCGGGTCGCGCTCGAGCGCCGGGTCGAGACGTTCGGGGACCACGCGGCCGGGCTCGGCAAGTTCACGCGGACGATGTTCGCGACGGATCTGCGCCGATCCGTCCTCGTCGAGGAGTCGGTCGCCGCCACGGCCTGACCCGGACCCCACCTCCCGCTATACTGGGCGGCCACGACCATGTCGCCCGTGATTCCCGGGCGCTCAGGCGTCCCATATGGCAGGAGAACGAATGTCCACACGTGCTCGAAGGCCCCATCGCGCGCTCCGCGCGACCGGGGGGCTTCTCGCCGCTGCTCTGACCGTGTCGGGGTGCGCAAGCGGGGGTGGTGCCGAGCCAGCAGCGATCCCACCGCTGGCGTCCCCGCCGACCAACGAGATCGAGCCCGGACGATTCGTCTGGTACGACCTCGTGACCGAGGACGTGGACGCCGCCCGGCGCTTCTATGGCGCCCTCTTCGGCTGGGAGTTCACCGAGGTCGACGGCGATCGCCTCCACATCGTGACGGTAAACGGTCGTGACATCGCATCGATCATCGATCTGGAGGATACCGTACAGGAAATCGAGGGCGCGGCATGGTTCAGCTCGGTGTCCGTCCTCGACGTGGACGCTGCGGCGGCCGAGGCGAGCCGGGGCGGAACGCTCAACGTCCAGCCGACGGATGCGCCGAATCGTGGACGATACTCGGTGATCGAGGACCCGCACGGCGCGTTGCTGGTGCTGCTGCGGGCGACCGGCGGCGATCCGGTCGAGCATGACGAAATCGGGTCGGGCGAGTTTCTGTGGACAGAGCTCTGGACCAGCGATGCGCGTGAGGCCGTGTCCTGGTACGAGTCGCTTCTCGACTACGAGTCCGACTTCACCGGGGACGATCGCCGCCAGTACTGGCTCATGAGCCGCGCTGGCGAGCCGCGGGCAGGGATCGGCCAGCTGCCCTTCGAGGCGGACCCGGCCTGGCTGCCGTACGTCGCGGTCGCGGACGCCGAAGGGACGGTCGATCGCGTGGTCGAGCTCGGCGGAGAGGTGCTGATTCGGCCGGAGGCCACCGTGCGTGGCAGTACGGCCGTGATCGTGGATCCAAACGGAGGAATCCTGGCTGTCCAGGAGTGGCCGCTGCCCGACGAGGGCAGCGACGACGAGACGAGAGGAGGCTCGCGATGAGGGTCGCTACGATGCTTCGATCCGGCGTTCACGCCGGCATGTTCCTCCTCGCCTGCGGCGTCTTCGCCGGGTGCTACGGCAGCGGGTCCTCGGTCACCGTCGGAGTCGTCGGTGGCTACGGCTACCCGAGTTACGGCGGCTACGGGTACGGCGGCTGGGGCGGCTGGGGCGGCTCCCCCTACGGCGGTGTCGTCGTGACCGGACGGCCGTACGTCCCACGGACGCACACGCCGATCGACGAGGAGATCGACCGCTAGCGCGGCCGGCGAATCCCGGAGTAGCCGCCGCCGGTCCGTCCGCGTGTAGCCCGACCGCCGTTCCCGCTGAAGGGTGTAGGGCCGTTGGGGATGCTCAGGCCGACAGGCGTCCCCGACCCCGGCGTGATGCAGTCTCCGCCCGGACCGATCACCGTGACCCCACCGGTCGATCCGCCGAAGCCGCGGCCGAACCGACCGTTCCCGGAGAACCCCGAGCCGCCGCTCGCACCGCCCTCGCGAAGCACGACGCCGCGTCCCGGGCGCCGGGCGGAGGGTTCGTCTTCGTCGTCCGCGCCACCGGCCGAGGCCGACGCGAGCACGACCGGCGTCACGTCCACCGCTGGCGCCTTCGGGGCCAGCTCCGCCGACGACCGGCCGGGGGCGTCGAGATGACGCGTCCCCGCAGTCACGAGGTTGGCGACCGCCATCGCGCCGCCTCCATCGTCCGGAGCGCTCCGTCCGGTGGCGCCAGAAGACCCGCCTGACGGCAGGCTCATCCCCGGCGGTCTGATCTCAATCACCTGAATGGCGGGTTCGAGCTCGCTCGCGGGTTCCGCGGGCGCGACCTCGATCCATGTCAGCATGGGCGATGTGACCGGGGTCTCCGGAATGTCGATCGCGACCATCGCGAGGACGGCCAGGTGAGCCGCCAGCGAAACCAGCAGGCCGATCGCGATCGGGGTCCGTGTGCCTGGAGTGCGAGCCATTCCAGATCCGTCTTTCGGGGTCGCGAGGGCTTGCGCGCCAGGATCGATCGACGCGCCTCCTCATTCCTCAGACGAACGGAAGCAGGTCCGCGTCACACCGCTGCAGCATAGGTTCCACTCCGGTCGCCAGAGCCGGTCGAAGCGAAATGGAGAACCGCGATGGGAGTTCGAAAGCGACGCGCCCCTGAACCGCTGAGCCGCGGGCGTCGAGCCGCGGCTCGGGTCGCCGTCCTCGCGCTCCCTGCCCTCGCGATCGTCGCACCGTCCGCGCTGTACGCCCAGGTCACCTCCGAGCAGGCGACCGCGATCGACGAGCTGGTTCGCACCTGGGTCGAGGAGAACGACGTGATCGGTCTCCAGGTGGCGATCGGCATGGGGGACGACGTGGCCTGGACCGGGGCGTACGGCATGGCCGACCTCGAGCACGACCGCCCCGTCACGGACGAGTCGCTCTTCCGCACTGCCTCGATCTCGAAGTGGATGACGGCGACGGCGGCCCTGCGGCTCGTCGAGATCGGGCAGCTCGATCTGGATGCCCCGGTGCAGGACTACTGCCGCGCGTATCCCGAGAAACGCTGGCCACTGACCATGCGTGATTTGCTGAGACACCGCGGCGGAGTCCGGCACTACTGGGGCACGAACGGAGAGGACCCGCAAACGCCGGCCGCCCGCCGGGAGCTCGCGCACAAACAGGCGGAGGCGCAGCGGTGGACCACCGTGCGCTACGACAACACGGTCGCGCCGATCGCGCGGTTCGCGGACGACCCGCTTCTCTTCGAACCGGGGACGGACTTTCAGTACACCTCGTTCGGGTACCGGCTGGTCGGCTGCGTCCTGCGGCGGGCGGCCGGCACCACGTACAACGAGCTGATGCAGACCCACGTCCTCGATCCCGCCGCGATGACGCTCACCCGGAACGACGATACGTACGCGATCATACCGGGGCGGGTCCGGGGGTACGTCAGGTCTCCGGGTGGCGAGCTCCGACGCTCACGGTTTCGCGACGTCAGCGAGAACCTGCCTGCGGGCGGGCACCTGTCCAGCGCGAGCGACCTCGTGCGATTCGCCCTCGCATGGAACCGGGGAGAGCTGATCGGCGAGGCGTCGAAGACGGCTCAGATCGAGGTTCCCGCGGGGGCCGTCCAGGAGAGCTACTACGGGTTTGGGGTGTCGGTCGCGACGGTCGACGACCTCGGCGGGAAGCGAGTGCTCTTCCATTCCGGGAGCCAGAACGAGACGCGAACCTGGCTTGTCCTCCGGCCGGACGCCGGAATCGCGATCAGCACGCTCTCCAACGACGAGGACGTCCCCTTGATGCTCGAGATCATCTGGCCGATCCTCAACCTTCTCGAATCATCCTGACGCCCGACCCCCCGACATCGAGGACTCTCGTGATTTCGCACCGTGCCGAGTTCTGTCGCCCACTGTCCGCAGCCGCAATGACGGGTGTACTGATCGCCCTGACATTGATCGCCGCGGTCGCGTTCGTCGCTCCCGAACGCGCCGCCGCGCAGTCCGTCGACTCCCGATACCTCGACCTCGTGTCGTGGCGCTCGGTCGGACCGTCGCGTGGGGGGCGGGTGCTCGGCGTCGTGGGGCACCCCACGGACAACCTGACCTTCTATCAGGGGTCCGCCGGAGGTGGGGTGTGGAAGACGGTCGACGGTGGTCTGAACTGGAGGAACGTATCGGACGGCTTCTTCGACACCGGCTCGGTCGGCGCGGTCGCCGTCGCGCGAACGGACGGCAACATCGTGTATGTCGGGATGGGAGAGGCCTGCATACGCGGGAACGCTTCCCATGGGGACGGCGTCTACCGAACCGATGACGGCGGTCGTACCTGGACCCATCTCGGCCTGGAAGAGACGCGTCAGATCGGACGCGTTGCCGTTCATCCGACGAACCCGGATGTCGCGTTCGTAGCCGCCCTGGGGGACGCGTGGGGCCCGAGTGAAGACCGTGGCGTCTTTCGCACACGCGACGGCGGTCGGACCTGGGAGAAGGTTCTGTACCGCGACGAGGACACAGGCGCGATCGACCTCGTGCTCGACCCGAGTGACCCGAACACGATCTACGCCTCGCTCCTCGAGCTCCGCCGGTTCCCCTGGGGGTTCAGGAGCGCCGGGCCCGGGACGGGGCTCTTCAAGAGCACCGACGGTGGGGACACATGGACCGAGCTCACGGACAACCCGGGTCTGCCGGAGGGCCTGAAGGGTCGGATCGGGATCGCCGTGTCGCCGGCGAACCCGGATCGCGTATGGGCGATCATCGACGCGACGCTGGGCGAGAAGGGCCTCTTCCGCTCGGATGACGCGGGCGCGACCTGGAATCGCGTGAACGAGAATGCCGACCTGCTCCAGCGACCGTGGTACTACCACCACGTAACGGCCGACCCCGCCGACGAGAACACCGTGTTCGTACTCAACGTTCGGTTGTGGAAGTCGACGGACGGCGGCGAGACGTTCGAGATGGTGCTGACGCCACACCCGGATCATCACGACCTCTGGATCGATCCGAACGATCCGAACCGGATGATCAATGGAAGCGATGGCGGCGGTAGCATCAGCTTCGACGGTGGCAACTCCTGGTCGGGCCTCCTGAACCAGTCGACCGCGCAGCTCTACCACGTCGTAACGGACAACCAGACGCCGTACCGGCTGTATGCCTCCCAGCAGGACAACACGTCGATCTCCGTGCCGAGCCGATCGGACCTGGGACGGATCTCGATCGAGGACTGGTTCACCGTGGGTGGCGGTGAGGATGGCTATGTCGCCGTGAACACGGCCGACCCGAACATCGTCTACGCGGGCGATCACCACTGGGTCTACCGATACGACCACCGCTCGAAGCAGGTGCGTGACATCTCGCCCAACCCGGAGACGCACTACGGCTGGGGTTCGGCGGACATCAACTACAGGTTCTGGTGGACGTACCCCGTGATGACGTCGCCGCACGATCCCGATGTTCTCTACGTCACCTCGCAGCACGTACACCGGAGCCGCGACGAAGGACAGACGTGGGAGATCATCTCGCCCGACCTGAGTCGAGCCGACCCCGCCACCCTGGAGCGGACCCCGTCGTACATCAGCGACGAGCCCGGCGAGTACTGGGGGCCGATCACTCGGGAGGCGTACGGACCGGAGTGGTACGCGACGGTGTTCGCGTTCGCCGAGTCGCCCGTGACCCCCGGCCTGCTGTGGGCAGGGTCGGACGATGGCTACATCCACGTGTCGCGCGACAACGGGGAGACGTGGGACAACGTCACGATCCCGGATCTTCCCGACTTCGCGATGATCTCGATCATCGAGCCGTCGGCGCACGACCCGGCGACCGCGTACGTGGCGGCGACTCGCTACAAGCTCTCGGACCACACGCCTTATCTGTACCGGACGACCGATTACGGCGAGTCGTGGACCCTGATTACGTCCGGGGTTCGGGGGGATGACTTTACGCGGGTCATCCGGGAGAACCCCGATCGCGCGGGCATTCTCTACGCCGGGACCGAACGCGGCGTCTACGTGTCGTTCGATGCGGGCGACAGCTGGCAGTCTCTTCAGCTCGACTTGCCCGTCGTCCCGATCCACGACCTCGCGGTTCGTCAGGGCGACCTCGTCGCCGCCACGCATGGCCGGTCGTTCTGGATCCTCGACAACGTCGACCTTCTCACCCAGGTGGCGGATGGGGTGGGGGAAACCGGTGTTTCGCTCTTCCAGCCCCGGCCGACCGTCCGATACCGGTCGGGTGCGTCCCCGGCGGCGCTCTTCTCCGCGATGGGCCGACCCGGAGCGGGCGATCCGGCCGGTGCGAACCCGCCCTCGGGCGTGGTGATCCCGTACTTCTTCGAGGATGAGCCAGACGAAGTCATCCTTCGCATCCTGCGCGTCGAGAACGACGAAGTGATCCGGACGTTCACGAGCGGCGGCGCGGAGGCCGCGGCCGTGGGCGGGTTCTTCGGCGGCGGAGGAGGGGACCGCAGGGTCTCGAGGCGTCAGGGCGCCAACACCTTCACGTGGGACATGCGGGTCGCCCCCGCCGTCGTGCTCGACGATGCCGTGTTCCAGGGCAGCTCACGCGGGCCAGAGGTGCCTCCCGGGGAGTATCGGGTCGAGCTGGACGTGGACGGCGAGATCTACCGCTGGTCGTTCGACATCCTCCCCGACCCGCGGAGTGACGTGCCAGTGACGGATCTTGCCGAGCAGTTCGATTTCCTGGTCGAAGCGCGAGACCGCCTGAGCGAGACGATGGCGCTCGTGGGCCGCGTCCGGGAGCTGCGCGAGACGGCCGACCGGGCCGTCGAAGGCGCGCGCGGCGGCGACGAGGTGAAAGCGGCGCTCCGTCGGGAGTTCGAAGACGTGAACGCCGAACTGTATACGATCGAAGAACGACTCGTTCAATACCGCGCTCGGGCCGGACAGGATCTGATCGCACAGCCGACGGCGATCGACAGCAAGCTCGCGCGGCTCATGGGGTTCGCGTCGATGGGCGATGGCCGACCCACGCAGGGTCAGCAGGAGCTACTGGGGCGGCTCATCGTCGGGATCGAGGAACGCGCGCAGGCTCTCGCCGAGCTCGAGGCCGGCGCGTATGCGCAGCTGATCCGCCGGGCGACGGCGCTGGTGCCCTGAACGTGGGGCTTCTCGGCATCGTCTCGCGCTGGGCGGTCTTCACCGGCCTGCTCGTGGCAGTGGGCGCGGTCGTCTTTCGAATGTGGGTCCTGCGGACGGGAGATTCGCCGTCGGTCGAGGCCGGTGACGAGAGCCCGGACCCGTCGGCCGCAGCGCCCGCCAGCCTGGCGGGCCGTTTCGCGGCGCTCGGCTCGGTCCTGCTCGTACTGGGGGCTCTCGGCCGGTTGGCCACCGAGCTGGCCGTCTTCCGCGACCCATTCGAACCGTGGGCGGCCGAGCTGAGCCTCCTCGTCACCGGGACGAGCTTCGGGTCCTCCTGGACCGCCCAGCTCGTCCTCGGGCTGGCGGCCTGTTTGGCATTCGCTATCGCGGCTCGATCGAGCCGGCGGGGTAGGGCGACGGCGAGCTGGGGGCTCGCGATCCTCGTGACGGTCGGGCTCGCGTTCACTCCGGCCTTCTCCGGACACGCGGCGGGCTCCCAGCACCTGCGGAGCCTGGCGATCACGTCGGACGTGCTTCACGTGCTGGCCGGCGGCACGTGGCTCGGCACGCTGGCGGTAATCACGTGGGTTGCCGCCCGGTCCCGGGCGACCGGTTTTCCGATCGCGCGCGAGCGACTGGTGGAATGGGTCGCGCGATTCTCGCCCGTTGCGCTCCTGTCGGCGACGGCTCTCGCCGTGACCGGCGCGTTCGCGTCCTGGCTGCACCTCGACGCGGTCGCCTCGCTCTGGCAGTCGGCCTACGGCCAGAGGCTTCTCATCAAGGTCGGGGTGCTGTCCGTGATCGTCGGGTTCGGGGCGTACAACTGGAAGCAGTCGCGAGGCAAGATCGCGGTGAGCGGCGAGCCGGGGCGGCTGCCCTCGTCGGTCGCGTCCGAGCTGGCCGCCGGGCTGGCGATCCTGCTGGTCACGGCGATGCTGGTGACGACCCCGCCTCCGGGCGAATAGGCCGTCCGACTCAGGCTTCCGCGACTCTAGTCCGTGATCTGGAACGCCTTCGAGTTCGCGATTTGGGGGACCCCGGCAAATCCGAACGCGTCGTCGAAAAAGCTCGCTGGCACCTCGTGGTGCAACGCGAGCGCGTAGAGCCCCTCGGCTCCGGCTCCGACCGGGCCAGGCCGGCGTCCCCGGATCCGTCCGCCCGCCGCCAGCTCGATGCTCGGTGCGAATCCACACTGCGCCCCGGCACTGAACCACCTGCCCGACACCCGCCGAAGGAGAACGATCTTCGGGGTCCCGTCCGAGCACACGGGAACCATGACCGCTTCAGGCCAGTGGTTCATGACCTCGAACGAGATGTCCTCGCCGGCGTCGAAGTGCGCCGAGCCGACGATGAGAACGACCTCCTCGTCGGGGCCCGCGAACGGGTTGCACCCGACGAGAACTGAGAGGAGGAGCGGCACCGCCGGCGCGACGGATGACGTCCGCGGACGCCCCCGCCTACCGGCCGCGTTCGCGCGTCCGGATCGAGATGGCGCCCAGCCAGCCATCTCCACCGTACCTGGCCGAGGCCTCACCCGCGCTCAGGATGTCGATCTGAATGACGTCGTGGATCCACATGTCCCGGAGCGCCGAGACCGGATCCGCCTCACGCCGTTCATCGATGAACACCTCGACCGCTCGGAAACGCCCCACCGCGCCCGATAGATTCGTGGTCCCGGTCACTCCCCGACCCGCGAACACGATGGCCTCGCCCTGCTGCACCCGCTCGAAACGGAGCCGCTGGTGCTGCCGCAGCAGCTGATAGAGGGTCATTTTGGGGAGGGCCGCGAGGTCTTCGGTCCGGATCGTTGTGGCGTTGAAGGCCGTGCTCGATCGGACCTCCTCGCTCAACTCGGGCTCGGCGTCCGGCTCGCCCGTCAGAGAGACGCCGAGGTCATGCTGCTG
This sequence comes from Gemmatimonadota bacterium, assembly GCA_029861425.1. Taxonomy (GTDB): domain Bacteria; phylum Gemmatimonadota; class Gemmatimonadetes; order Palauibacterales; family Palauibacteraceae; genus Palauibacter. The sequence goes on along the minus strand of JAOTZH010000005.1, from coordinate 26,292 downwards.
AAGAACCACTGAGGTCGAGAAGTCGACCCACTGCCCCATGCGGTCGCCGAATATGGCGCGGACCTGCATGTCCTGACCTTGCGGGAGGCCGCAGATGGTGTAGACGCCGTCCAGACCCACGGCGACCGTGACGCGCTGTCGGGTCCCGTCCGCCAGCCAGGAAACCACGACCTCGGAGCCGGGCAGGATGATCCCGGATTCGGCGTCGGACACCAGACCGATGACCGCGGCTTCCACGGAGTCGTCCCCACCTGGACAAAAGTCCGTGAGCGACTGCCCCGCGGCCGTCGTCGGGATCCACAGTAAACCAAGGATCGCGAGGAGCGATCCTCGATTGGCGGGGTAGAACATGCTTCCTCCGTATGGTCGACAGGTAGTGAAACGATCTCGTTCACTGGCCCCTGCCGGGGCCGCGACCCACAATGTTCTACCTGTCGCGGGACCTATCCGGCATGGGCTGACATTACAAGACGGGTTGCCCTCCCGAGGAGTCACGACTGATACGCTACGAATCCGACAGAGTGCCGTTGGGGCGCCGGGCGTTCCTGAAGGCCGCTGGGGCCTATGCCGGGCTTGCAGCCCTGGCGCCCTCACTCCCCGGTCTGATCGCGTGGGGAGGTAGCGGCCGCGTGCGTCTGCATCGCGGGTATGGCGACCTGCGCCCCGCGGGCCCCGAGCTGGCTCTCCCGGAGGGGTTCGGGTACATGAAGCTGGGGGTCGAAGGAAGCCCGATGTCGGACGGCGCACCCACCCCGCGGGCACACGACGGCATGGCGGCGTTCGGCATGCCGGACGGCACGATCAGGCTCGTGAGGAACCACGAGGACAAGGATCTCCCGGGTGTCGCGGCAGTCCTGGGCGACCCACGTCTGGCATACGACCGAAGTGCGGGGGGCGGCACCACGACGATCGAGCTCCGAATCGGCGCCGACGGTCGGCCCGAGCTGATTCGGGACTTCGTGAGCCTTGGCGGCACCACGGTGAACTGCGCGGGGGGGCCGACGCCCTGGGGCAGCTGGCTGTCCTGCGAGGAGATCACCTGGGGGAGCGTGAAGGGGTTCTCCCTGCCACATGGCTACATTTTCGAGGTGCCCGCGGCCGCTGACGGACCCGTGCAAGCGGTGCCGCTTCCCGAGATGGGTCGGTTCTGGCACGAAGCGGTCGCCGTCGATCCGTTGACTGGTATCGTCTACGAGACCGAGGACTACAATCGTCGCTGCGGGTTCTATCGCCTCGTGCCGCGCACGCCGGGCCGCCTGGTCGACGGAGGCGCCCTGGAGATGCTCGCCATCTCGGGACAGCCGCAGGCCGACCTGCGCCAGGGCCAGAGGGTCGGAGAGTGGCTGCCGGTCGAATGGGTGCCGATCGACGACCCGGACCCGGCGGACGCCGAACGGAATCCGAGCACGGTGTTTCTGGAAGGGGACGAGAACGGAGGGGCTCGGTTCACCCGCCTCGAGGGGTGCTGGCACGCCGACGGAAGCATCTACTTCCATTCGACGAACGGAGGTGAAGCCCACGCCGGTCAGGTCTGGCGCTACATCCCCGAGCAGGAGGGGCTGGCCCTCGTGTTCGAGTCACCGGGCAGGGAAGTCCTCGACAGCCCGGACAACCTCACGGTCAGCCCGCGTGGCGGACTGCTGATGTGCGAGGACGCGACCGGGACCAGTCACATGCGCGGTCTCACGCCCGCCGGCGAGATCTTCGACTTCGCGCGGAACATCATGAATCGACGAGAGTTCGCGGGCGCCACGTTCAGCCCCGACGGGCGGGTGCTGTTCGCGAACATCCAGGGCGATCTCGACTCGTTCGGCCCCGGGAACCCGGGAATGTCGTTCGCGATCTGGGGCCCATGGGAGGACGGAGCGCTCTAATCCCCGGGTCGGTCGGGCCAGAGCGGAGCGCGCACCCGGAGCGGGATGAGGATGCGGGCGCTGCGTTCGAAGAAGAGATAATCCCAGGCCCAGTTCAGGAGGACCGCGAACCGGTTCCTGAAACCGATCAAATACGCGATGTGGATGCCGAGCCAGAGACACCACGCGAAGAACCCCGTGAACGAGCGCCCCGCCACGCTCGCCGCCGCGGCGTTTCGACCGATTACAGCCATTATGCCCTTGTCCCGATACCGGAAGCGGGCGGGCGCCGAGCCCCGCTCCAGCGAGAGGATGGCCCGGGCCGCGTGCTCGCCTCCCTGCATGGCGGGCTGGCAGAGCTGCGGCAGCTGTCTGTCCGTGTCCGCGAGCCGGACGAGATCGCCGACGACGAACACTTCAGGGTGCCGGTCTACCTGAAGTGTCGGCCCGACGTCGATCCTCCCGTCAGCTGTCAGCGGGAGACCCGAACCCGCGATCTCCGGCGCGCCCCTCACTCCGCCGGTCCACGCGACGGTGTTTCCGACGACGAGCTCCTCCTCTCCACCTGTGGTCTGGACCATCACGCCCTCGGGCGTTACCCGGCGGACGGTCGACCCCACCCGAGTCGCGACGCCCATCCGGTCCAGTCGCCGCAAAGCGTAGGCGGATAGACGCTCCGGCATCGCCCCAAGCAGGCGGTCGGACGCCTCGATCAACGTGATCGACGCATCGTCCACGACGTCGGGGTAGTCCTCGGCCATCGGGCCGCGGATGAGCTCCGCCAGGGCGCCCGCGTACTCCACGCCGGTCGGGCCACCTCCGATCACCAGAAACCCGAGCGTCGCGTGTCTTCGCGCGGCATCGGACTCGCCCGAGGCGCGCTCGAATTTCGCGAGAACGCTGGAGCGAAGCGTGATGCCGTCCTCGAGCGTCTTCAGTGGGAAGGCGTGTTCGCGGACGCCGGGGACGCCGAAGTCGTATGCAACCGTGCCGAGCGCGACGACGAGGTAGTCGTACCCGTGGACACCCCGGTCGCACCGCACGAGTTTGCTGGCGAGGTCGATTCCGAGGACCGTCGCCTGCACGAAACGGGCGTTCTTCTGACCTCGCAGAATCGTTCTGACCGGACGCGCGATGGCGAAGGGCTCCAGCTCGGCGGCGCCGACCTGGTAGAGGAGAGGGAGGAAGGTGTGGAAGTTGTTGCGGTCGATCAGGGTGACGTCCACGGACGCGCGTTTCAGCGCCCGTGCGGTCCACAGCCCCCCGAATCCCGCTCCGAGGATGACCACCCGAGGTCGGTTCTGTTCCACGCCCGTGTCACGCTCCTCTTGGCGCTTACCCTGACGGCCTGTGCGTCGGCTGGTCCGCCGCCCCCGTTCGAGCCCCCGACGACCGAGGCCCGGGAAGTCGGGGACCCGGCGTCGGCGACGGACCCCGGTACGCCGGAAGACCCGGCCGCTGGCTGGACGCAGACGGGGGTCGCATCGTGGTACGGAGACCCGTTTCACGGCCGACGGACCGCTTCCGGCGAAGTCTACGACATGGACGAGCTGACCGCCGCCCATCAGACGCTGCCGTTCGGGACCGTGGTCGATGTGCTCAACCTCGACAACGGCATGCGAGTGGAGCTTCGGGTAACCGACCGGGGTCCCTTCGCCAAGAACCGGATCCTCGATGTCTCGCGCGCCGGAGCGAGGGCGCTCGACATGATCGGTCCGGGCACCGCGAACGTCCGGATCACGATCATGAAGCCGGGGGGCGACGTGGTGTCGCTTCGTGGCGGGTGTGTCGTCGTCCAGATCGCGGCGTATCGCGATCGGGAATCTGCCGAAGCGAAGGCGCGGGAGGCAGGGGCGATGGGCTTTCGGGCGACGATCGAGGAGTCCGACGACTGGTATCGGACGATCGTCGGCCCCTTCGCCCGCGAATCGGACGTGCGCGACGCCATCCGGGCGCTCGACGGCTTCGCTCGAAGGTGCCCCGAGGGCACACCGCCCCCCCCGGGGGGTTAACCGGTGGCGAGCCCATGTGACGTCCGTCCCTCTCGGCTCGTGGTCTCAGGAAGGGCGCGCGGCACGTTCATCCTGAGAAACCGGTCAGGAACCGGGTGGGAAGCACGATCTGTTACAGAGGCGGTTGGTAGCGGCGGCATGGCGCCACGGGTAGCTTTTTTCCCCGCGAACGGCCGTCGTTCGCCCGATGTGCAGCCCACGCCGGCAGGCCCGTTTTGCACGGTGAGGTCTCTTGGAGGACACATGTTTCGTAGAAGGCTGATCTTCGGCGCGCTCCTCGCTTTCGGCGCGCTGTTCGGCCCGGCGGCCCAGACGGCTGACGCGCAGGCCGGTCGCTATTTCGGACAGAACAAGGTCGTGTACCGCTCGTTCGATTTTCAGGTCCTGAATACCGAACACTTCGATATCTACTACTACCCGGAGATGGCCGAGGCGGCCGAAATGGCCGGTCGGATGTCCGAGCGGTGGTACGCTCGTCTGTCACGCGTGCTGAATCATGAGTTCCGCATCCGGCAGCCGATCATCCTCTACGCGGATCACTCGGACTTCGAGCAGACGAACGCGACTCCTCAGCAGATTGACGAGTCGACCGGTGGGTTCACCGAGATCCTCAAACGACGGGTCGTACTTCCGCTCGCGGGTACGCTGGCCGCGTCCGATCACGTCATCGGTCATGAGCTGGTGCATGCCTTCCAGTTCGACATGACGGGGCAGGGTCCCGGGGCCACCGGACTCAATATCCCCGGGGCCATTCGCCTGCCTCTCTGGTTCATCGAGGGGATGGCCGAGTACCTGTCGATCGGGCCGATCGATCCATTCACCACCATGTGGATGAGGGACGCACTCGATCTCGAGGAGGGATTCCCGACGATCCCGGATCTCAGGAACCCCCGGTTCTTCCCGTACCGGTACGGCCACGCGATGTGGTCCTACATCGGCGGGAACTTCGGCGACGACAAGATCGGGCGGATCCTGAATCTCGCCGCTCAGACGGGCAGCGCGTTGGGCGCGATCGAGGCAGTGCTGGAGGTCCCGATCATGGACCTGTCCGCCCGCTGGGCGGGCGACATGGAAGCGTACTTCGCCAGCGCACGGGAGCAGACGCAGCAGCCGGACGAGTTCGGGCGACGGGTGATCTACGAGGCCGAAGAGGGCGAGGGCGCCCTCAACCTCGGTCCCGCGATCAGCCCGGACGGGACGAAGATGATCTACACGTCGGAGCGCAGCCTCTTCGCCATCGAGATGTTCCTGGCGGACGCGAAGACCGGCGAGGTGATCAGGAGGCTCACGAAGAACGCGATCGACCCCCACTTCGAGAGCCTCCAGTGGATCAACTCGACCGGAGACTGGCACCCCGACAGTCGCCATTTCGTGTTGACCGGGGTGAACCGCGGTTCATCGATCATCAGCGTGATGGACACGCAGAGCGGTGACATCGTTCGTGAGGTCCGGCTTCGCAACGTCGGGGACGCCTTCACTCCGACGTGGTCGCCGGACGGCAACCGCGTGGCGTTCACCGCGATCGTGGCGGGGTTCCTCGATCTCTTCATCCTCGACCTCGAATCCGAGACCCAGGTGCGGCTCACCGCGGACGCATATGCGGAAATGCAGCCGTCCTGGTCGCCGGACGGCCGCTACATCGCCTTCACGACCGACCGTTTCGACACGGATCTGACGCAACTGGTCCCGGGCGGGTACCAGCTCGCGCTCTACGACCTCGAAACCGGGGAGATCGAGCAGCTGCCGAGCTTCGAGGACCAGAAACACAACCTCAACCCACAGTGGTCCCCCGACGGTAGCGATCTCTACTTCATCTCCAACCATGACGGGATCTCGAACGTCTACCGGCTCGATATGGAGACGCGGGAGCCCTACCTGGTCACGAACCTGTGGACGGGCGTGAGCGGACTGACGGCGACGAGCCCCGCGCTGAGTGTCGCGACCGAGACGGGGGAAGTCGCCTTCAGCGTCAACAAGGGCGGCCCGTTCAACTTCGAGATCTACGTTGCCGACGATCCGGAGGTGCTCGCCGGGGAGCCCGCCCCCGACATGCTCGTGGATGTCGATGCGTCGATCATTCCGCCGCGGGAGCGCGTGTCGACGGACCACCTCGCGCTTCTCGAGAACTCGCGCCTCGGGCTCGCCGATCCGATCACGTTCGATCGGACTTCGTATAGCCCCAGCCTGACGCTGGACTACGTCTCCCAGCCGACGCTCGCGTTCGGGGCGTCGGACTTCGGCGTGTTCTTCGCGGGGGGGGCCAGCCTCTTCTTCTCGGACATGCTCGGGGACCGCACGCTCAACACGATCCTATCGGTCAACACGGCGTTCGGAGACCTCTTCAAGAGCACGGCACTCGTGGGGGGGTACGAGGACCTTTCGTCGCGCTGGAACTGGGCAATAGTCGCGGGTCAGGTGCCCTTCATCACCCGCCAGTTCCAATTCTTCTCGGGCGACTTCGAGGGCCGTCGGGTCGACGTGTTCCGCGAGCTCACCTACTTCGAGATCAACAGGGAAGTCCAGGGGATCCTCTCTTATCCCCTCAACCGGGCGGCGCGAATCGAGTTCTCGGGGTCGGCGAGGCAGATCGACTTCGCCGCGGAGACACAGGATTTCGGATTCGACTCGTTCACCGGCGAGCTGCTGATCGACGACCAGACAGACCTGCCGCGCTGCGAGTCGAACGAGGTGCTCTTTCTGAACTGCGCGCCGGAGCCCATGTATCTGGCGAGCGGGAGCGCCGCATACGTCTACGACAGTTCGATCTTCGGCGGCACGAGTCCGATTCTCGGGCAGAGGATCCGTCTCGAGGTCGAGCCTACGTTGGGGACGCTCGACTACTGGACCGCGACGGTCGATGCGCGCAGATACCTGCGCTTCGCGCCGTTCACCCTGGCGGGGCGCGGCGTACACTTCGGCCGCTACGGATCGGGCTCCTCGGACGTGAGGCTCGGGAGGCTCTACCTCGGCGTCCCATCGCTCGTGCGCGGATATCAGGATTCTTCGTTCGACATCCGCGAGTGCACCTCGGTCGCGGGGGCGACGGGGTTCTTCACGTGCCCCGAGTTCGAGGAGCTCATCGGCAGCCGGATCGCCGTGGCCAACTTCGAGCTGCGGCTCCCATTGATCGGTGGAATCGGCGTGGTCCCGGCTCCGGGCGTGCCGCCGATCGAGATCGGAGCGTTCTTCGACATCGGAAAGGCGTGGACGACGGACGGCGACCCGAACTGCACCGTCAAGGAGAATTGCTCGTTCTCGACGCGGGGCTGGCAGCGGAGCGCCGGTTTTCTCTCGCGTCTCAACCTCTTCGGGTTCATGATCGTGGAACTCGACTTCGTACGCCCGCTCGATCGCGACGGCAGAGGGTGGATGTGGCAGTTCCACCTGACGCCGGGCTTCTGATCGCCGCAAGGGTGGAATCCCGAAGCGCCGGACTCGCGTACGGAGAAGCGGCTCCCGAGGTCGAGGGGGCCGTTTCTCATCCAGCGAGCAAAGCAGCTATTCCGTCAACACGGGGATTCGCCGCGTGAAATTCGTATTGAACTGGCTGGTCAACGCGGTCGCTCTCTGGGTCGCCGCAAAGATCGTCCCGGGCGTGTTCGTCGAGGACACCGATTCGCTCTTCATCGCGGCGCTGATCATCGGGCTCGTGAACGCGATCATCCGACCAATTCTCGCGTTCGTCACGCTCCCCATCACCGTGATCACGCTCGGGCTGTTCTACTTCGTTCTGAACGGCGCGATGCTCTACCTCGCGGCCTCGCTCGCTCCCGGGTTCGCGCTCGAGAGCATGTGGAGCGCCATCCTCGCCGCGATCGTCATGTCGGTGGTGGCTACCATCCTCCACCTCTTCGTGAAGGGCAGGAAGAAGCGGGACTGACCGGCGGGCCTACTCGTAGTAAGGATTCGACCCGGCCGCGTGGTCGGTGACGTCCTGAACGTCAACGACCTCCGGAGCCGCTTCCTTGATCATCTCCTTGATGCCCTGGGTCAGCGTGACGCCGGCCATTCCGCACCCCTGGCACCCACCGCCCATCTGCACGTACACGATGTTCTCGCGGATATCCACGAGCCGAATCTGCCCGCCGTGCATCGCCACTCCGGGGTTCACCCGCTCATCGATCACTCGCTGAATACGCTCGGCCAGCGGGCCTTCGAGCGGCTCCGCTCCCAGCGGCTTGATGTTCGGGTTCTCGAACTTGAACCCCGAGCCGTGCATCGACTCGACCCAATCGATGCTCGTGCCATCGAGGATTCGCGCGCTCTCCGGGTCGACGACCACGTCGAACCCGCCTCCGTCGAGGGCGACGTCCGAGTCCTCGCGTTCGTCGGGCTCGATGAGAGCCATCTCGTACGCCGGAGCCACCGGGCTCGCATTCTGAACGCTCACGCGGACCGCGAGATCGGTGGTGTCGTCTTCTTCGATATAGGTTCGGATTCGCTCGCCGGCAGTCTCCGAAAACGTGATGCTCACGCCGTCTGACATTTGGTCTTCCTGTTCAATGCGTCGGTCGGCCGACACGTCCTTCGGTGCGCTTCAGCGCCCCAGCACCGCACGGGTAACAAAGAGGAGGTTCGCGGGACGCTCCGCCATCCTTCTCATGAAGTACGGATACCACTCGGTCCCATACGGGACGTAGATCCTGACGTGATACCCCTCATCCAGCAACTGTTTCTGAACGTCCCTGCGCACGCCGTACAGCATCTGGAACTCGAACGAGTCGATCGGCACCGCCCGCGACTCGACGAAACTCCGGGCCGCCTCGATCATCTCATCGTCGTGCGTCGCGATCGCCACCGCCGGAACTCCACCCACGGACGGCCGCTCCCGGCCCGCATCGAGCAGATGACGCGCCAGATGCACGAAGTTGGCGTCGATGTCGGGCCTGCGATGGTACGCGATCGATGACGGTTCCTGATACGCTCCCTTGCAGAGTCGAACGTGTGCGCCCCGCCCGATCATCTCCTCGACGTCCGCCTCGCTGCGATGCAGGTACGACTGAATCACGACGCCGGTGTTCGATTGCGCGGCGCTCACCGCCTTGAAAGCGTCGAGCGTCAGCTGCGTGTGAGACGAGCCCTCCATATCGATCCGCACGAAGGAAGCCCTGTCGGCGGCCGCCGCGAGGATGCCGCTGAGGTTGTCCACGCACAGATCGAAGGAGGTGTCGAGCCCGAGCTGGGTGAGCTTCAGACTGATCGTCGCGCCGCTGCCGGCGTCCGCGATCGGCGCGAAGCACCGTTCGTAGGACTCGGCGACGCGACGAGCCTCGGATTCGTCATGCACACTCTCGCCCAGATAGTCGAGGGTGACGCGAAACCCGTCCGCTTCGAGCCTTCGCGCCACCTCGATCGCGGCCGACAGATCCTCGCCGGCCACGAATCGCTCTGCCGTGCGGCGGGCCGCAGGCACCGAGAGGAGCCTGTCTTTCAGACCTTCCCGTTCGCTGAGAAAGAGAAGTGACTTACGGAGCATCCGCCCCTTCGAGCTCGGGCTTGAGAATCGCCTTCAGCTCAGTCGCCGTGTAGAGGACGATCGTCGGCAGGCCGGCCCCCTCGATGGTCCCGCAGCCGCCTTCCTCGCGATCGACGAGACCGAGGACGCCGATGACCTCGCCCCGCGCCTGGTTGACTGCCTCGCACGCCTTGAGCGCCGAGCCGCCAGTCGTGATCACGTCCTCGACAATGACGACCCGAGCCCCCGGTTCGAAGCAGCCTTCAATCAGCTGTCCACGGCCGTGTCGCTTGGCGCGTTTGCGAACGGAGAACGCGTGGATGGGCATGGATTCCCGCCAGCTCTCGGCCGCAATGGCGTACGCGATGGGGTCCGCCCCCATGGTCAGTCCGCCGACCGCGTCGGGTCTCAGACCCGCGGTTTGAATCGCCTCCAGACCCACGCGCCCGATCAGGACCTGGCCCTGTGCATGCATGGTGGTCGTTCTGCAGTCGATGTAGTAATCGCTGCGTCTTCCGGAAGCTAGCTCAAAATCCCCCAACCTCATCGATCGCTCCGCCAACAGGCGGCCCAACTGTGCCTGAGGAGTCAGGACGTCCTCCACTCTTCGAAGATGAGTACATATCAGATCGCCGGTCGGAGAGCGTCGCCGCTCTCGGAGTCGCATAGCGCGCACAGCCCGTAGAGCTTGAGTTGCCGCGTCAACACGTGGAATCCACGATCGCGCGCAACCTGCTCCTGGAGTGAATCGAGTTCATCGCGGTGGAATTCGACCACCTCGCCACACGAGGTACAGACGAGGTGATCGTTGTGTGCTGGTCCGATGCGTGTTTCGTACCGCTTGAACCCTTCGTCGAAGTCGTGTTCCGCGGCGAGGCCCACCTCGACCAGAAGGCCCAGGGTCCGATAAATGGTGGCTTTGCCCACGTGGCCGTTCCCGCCCCGCAGTCGTTCGGCCACATCATCCGCCGAGAGGTGTCCGCCGGATTCAAACAGGACCTGCGCAACAGCCTCCCGCTGGTGTGTAACGGGCAGATGTCGCTCCTGCAGGGCGGCGCGGAACAATCCCAACATCACCGCGGCACACCCGAGAGGTGGACGGGGGGTGACGACTTCGCTCATTCGACTCTTTGACTCGCAGCTTCGGCGTGATCCTCGAGGCCGCTCGCATCTCGTGGACTCGGAGATCCGTTATCAATCGGTTGAGAACATATCGCCGGTCGTCATGCCTGCAACCAACCGGCTTCGAACCGGTCGCGAACTTCACGGAGCAGGCGGTCGACCGGAGAGGTCGGTCGCGGTGTGAGAAAGCGATCCGAGAACCCGTTCAAGGCTCGGCGCATGGGGACGAACGCGTTTGACGCCGCACGGAAGACCGAGTCGAGCTCCGTCTCGCGGGCCAGAGGCTCGTCGGCGGCGAGGGCGAACCCCGTCTGCCCCATCTCCTCGTAGTAGTCGAGCCCCGGTCCCCCGCGCCGATTCACCCTGTTGTCGATCCAGTCCGGGAACAGACCCGAGAGCCAGAGCGAAAGGTTACCGAGGTGTGCGCGGAGAAGAAGAGATCGTTGTCCCTTCGCACCCGAGATCTCCTCGAGGAGGTCCACGAGGTACCCGTATTCCTGTTCGTCGTGCGGGGCGATCCGATTCGCGCGGCCGCTCTCCCCGAACTGCAGGAACAGCGAGGTGAGGTAGTCGGCCAGGACCCGGTCGTCCACGCCGGCTTCCAGCAGACAGCGCCGCAGCAGCACGTAAGAGACGATCTCGAGCGGGAGCGGCGAGATCGCGCGGCCTTCCAGCACGGCCCGGGCGAGGACCGGATGGTCGAGGAGAGGGTCGATCCCGCGTTCCGCGAGAGCATCACGCATCGCGTCGCCGTCCTCCCCGCGTTCTTCCAGCAGGTGGACCAGCAACGCGCCTTCATCCCTTCCGAACGAGGCTCTGACGTCCGGCAGTATCATCCCCGCCTCCCTTCTGCCCACAAACCACCGGGCAATTGGATAATACCGCCATGTGCACCTCGCGTGCCGTTCGTTCCCCGGCGAAACATGAAGGGCTAGATTGGGGTCCAATCAGTCGGAAAGGCCCGGTTTGACGGTTCAGAAGGAGTTGCAGGGATGATATTCGGTCGTTCGGCCCGGAAGTCCGGGCAGGTCCTGTGTTTCGCGGTGGCGTTCGCCGCATGCGGGGTCGCGGGCGGACAGGACAACGCCGCTCAGGGCGAGCCGGTCCAGCAGGACTATCGACTCGAAGGCGACAAGGTCCCGATTCGAGTCGCCGGCATCGAGATCCAGGTCGAGATCGCCGATGATGAGGCGGAACGCTCGAAGGGGCTGATGTTCCGCGAGTCCCTGCCGGAAGACGAGGGAATGCTCTTCGTCTACGAGTCGGCGCGGCCGCTCGGGTTCTGGATGCGAAACACGCTCATTCCCCTCGACATCGCGTATATCGACGAACAGGGCAGAATCGTCGACATCCAGCAGATGGAGCCCCGTGACGAGACGACCCGCTGGTCCAAGGCCGACGCCATGTACGCCCTCGAGATGAACGTCGGCTGGTTCGCTGCCAATAGCGTGACCGTGGGCGATCTCATCGAGTTCTGACCCGCGACCAGCCTTCACGACCCCGAACCCGAGCAGGAGCGACACCCACGTGACGGGAGCCACCGACATCGACCACGCCCCGGAGGTGCGCGTCGAGCGCGATTCGATGGGCGAGATGCACATACCCGGCGATCGACTGTACGGCGCGCAGACGGAGCGGGCCCGGCAGAATTTCCCGATCTCGAAGCTTCGATTCGGTCGACGGTTCATCGAGGCGCTCGGCGCGATCAAGCGGACGGCTGCCTCGGTCAACGAGGATCTCGGTCTCCTCGACGCGGAGCGGGCCGAGGCTATCCGTGCGGCCGCCACCGAGGTCATGGAAGGAGAGCTCGACGACCACTTCGTCCTCGACATCTTCCAGACAGGGTCGGGCACCTCCACCAACATGAACGCGAACGAGGTGATCGCGAACCGGGCGATCCAGCGGCTCGGCGGCGAGGTCGGGTCCCGCGACCCGGTGCACCCGAACGATCACGTGAATATGGGTCAATCGTCCAACGACGTGATTCCGACCGCGACGCACGTTTCGACACTGGTCGCGATCGACCGCGAGCTGCTGCCGGCCCTCGCGAAGCTCCGGGATTCGCTCGCCGCGAAGGCCGACGAGTTCGACCACATCGCCAAGGCCGGTCGCACGCACTTGCAGGATGCGACGCCCGTGCGCCTCGGGCAGGAGTTCGCAGGGTATGCGGCCCAGGTCGCGAACGGGATCCGGCGGGTCGAGGGCGCACGCGGTGCGCTGGCGGAGCTGGCGATCGGCGGCACCGCGGTCGGTACCGGCATCAACACGCACGAAGAGTTCGGAAGTCGAATGGCCGACGGTCTTTCGTCTCTGCTCGACACCGAATTCCGGGAGGCTTCGAACCACTTCGAGGCGCAGTCCGCACGCGATGCGGTCGTCGAGACGAGTGGAGCGCTACGGACAGTCGCCGTCAGCCTCACGAAGGTAGCCAACGACCTCCGCTGGCTTTCCTCCGGGCCGCGGACGGGGCTCGGAGAGCTCGACTTGCCCGCCGTGCAGCCCGGGTCTTCGATCATGCCGGGGAAGGTGAATCCGGTGATGGCCGAGTCGGTCCTTCAGGTATGTGCGCAGGTGATCGGAAACGACGCCGCCATCGTAGTCGGCGGCCAGTCAGGAGTCTTCGAGCTCAACGTGATGATCCCGGTGATGGCGCATAACGTCCTCGAGAGCATTCAGATTCTCGCGACTGCGTCGGTGGAATTCGCCGAGCGATGTGTCGACGGGATCACCGCGAACGAAGAGCGTTGTCGACGCAACGTGGAGTCGACGGCGGCTCTCGCGACGGCTCTGGTGCCGGTGATCGGATACGACAAGTCTGCCGAAATCGCGAAACGGTCGCTCAAGGAGGATCGGACCCTGCGCGAGCTCATCCTCGAGGAAGGCCTCGTGGAGGCTGACGAGCTCGACAAGATCCTCGATTTTCGTGCGATGACGGAGCCAGGGCTGGTTTGACCTCCGTTCCGGGACCTACTCCGGCAGGAGCTCCGTCCGCTCGGGGATGAGGCGTCTCGCCGTGAACGGGGCGAGACGGTAGACCTCCGAGCCGTCGACGGTGCGGACGAGCCAGTCGCCCGCCGCCGTGTCCTGAACGAATCGGAGACCCAGGACCAGCTCCCGGTCCGTCACGTCCGTCCCGCCTTCCGCGAACACATCGAGCTCCGCGTCCGGCGTGGAGAAGTCGACGGCGGCGGCTTCTTCATCGGTGGGGAAGTCCGAAGCGGATACCGCCGGGAGAAGCGCCAGGATTCCCTGCACGGTGGACGAATCGGCCGCCCGACCGTCGATGCTCCACCCGTCGTCTTCGCGTCGGATCACGATCTCCCCAGCACTCCGACGGATCATGATGTCCCGTACCGCATCGACGTTCACCCGAGCGATCACGCGCTGACGCCAGCCATCCCGGTCGCGACTGAGGAAGCCACCCACGGGGCCATCCAGACGAAAGACCTCGGCCGAGTCCGGGACCCGAACGAAATACCCGCCGGCGCCCAGGTCGCGGTCGCCGAGATGGAACGAGTAGGGGCCGCCGCCTTCCGTGTAGACGTCGATCCTGCGGCCGTTCGAGTCGCCGACACCGAGGGCTTCGTGATTCGTCGGATTCCGAGCGACGATAGCGTCCGAGCTCAGATCCCCGATCGCCGTGAGCATCGTCTCGATCTTCGGCATGTCCGCGCGGTGCCCGTCGACCGTCCACTCAGGAGCGGCGCGCTCGAGCCGGAACGTCCGACCGTTCGCGAGCTCGACCACATCGACCCGCGTAACGGGCTCGGAGACCTGGAACGAAAACCCGTCGGGAATGGACAGCGAGCCGCGTCCTTCGGAATCGCTCAGAAGGCGTGGCAGGTAGAGAAGAACGGCGCCCGCCAGGAGAACGCCGATCAACACGAGCTGGCGCCGCTTCACAGGATGGCTCCTCCCGGCTCGTATGCACGTCGCTGTTGCCCGCGGCGGCGCGCCAGCCGGACAATGCCGAGCAGAACGAAGAGAAGCGGAACGCCCGCGAGATTCCCCCACTTTGCCGCGTCACGCATGAACGCGCTCTGGAACAGCAGCTGTGGAGGCGCCCGGTCCTTCGACCGAATCGAGATGAGAGCCTCATCCTGGGCCAGCCAGTCCACCGCGTTCTGGAAGAAGATGAGACCCGCGAGACCGTTGGCAGTCGACTGGATCACACCATCCTCGACGATGGCCTGGGTACCGACGACCACCAGCCTGCCCCCGACGTCGTCCTGATAGGCGGCCGCGAGGACCTGGGGCTCGAGCACGTCGGGGTCGATGATCGCGTTCCAGTCGAGATCCGGTTCCACGGAGGCCGGAGCCTGGAACCTCCCGCCATACTCCGTCGTGACGAGGAGCGGCGTGACTCGGGTCGAGTCCGCGTTTTCCATGAAGAGCGGGCTCACCCACCTCATGCTGACCGTGTTGTCCCCCTCGAGGATCGGGTGGTCCGACGCCGGCCAGGCCATGGGGAAGAGCGGGTACTGCTGGATCACGTAGCCGCCGGCCGTCTGCATCGGGATCGGATCGTTCGAGCTCACGTCATATGCGACGGCCGGGAGCACACCGAGCCCCCGGCTCGTCAGCAGCGAATCGAGGACTGGGTAAAATGCCGGCGCCGCCATGCGCGAGCGCGGGTCCACTCGAGTCCCCCCGAGCATCAGCAACACGCTGCCGCCCCGGTCGAGGAACTGGCCCACGAGCCGCCCCTCTTCGGAGCTGAACGGCGTGGCCGGTCCAGCGACCACGATGACGTCGATCGAGTCGGGAACCGCGGTCAGCGTGGTGTCCAGCGTGAGCCGCTGGACACTGTACTCCTCCGCCAGCCGACCGACGCCGATGGTCATGTTGTTCGTGCCGCTGAACTCGCCGTGACCCTCCAGGATGGCGACGACGGGGCGGTCCTGTTCCGTCATCGTCCGGATCATCGACGCGAGCCGGTATTCGAGGTCCTGCGTCCGGCGCACGAGCGGGATCACGTCCGTCTGGCCCGCATACTGTATGGCGACGCCGAGGTAGCCCTGCCGGGTCGACCGCTCCTGATCCCCGATCACGTTGAATTCGGCCGCGGGCACTCCGAGCGTCTGCGCTTCGGCGAGGGCGTCGGGATCACCGTCCGGATCGAGTTGGACCAGATTGAGGTTCGTGCCGCCCGCCGAGTCGAAATCCCGCAGCAGGTCATCGATGTCCCGACGGATCGGCGCGATCTCGGGCGGCAACTCGTCAGAACGGAAGAACTTGATCGTCACGAGGTCGTCGAGTCCGGCGACCAGGTCCCGGGTCGGCTGGGAGAGGGTGTAGAGCTTGCCGGGCGTCAGATCGATCCGGCCTCGGATCTGGCCACCGGCCAGCGCCGCGACGATCGAGAACGCGAGCATCCCGGCGACGCCGAGGCGGAGTCGGTTGTACGACGCCCTCTCCTTGCTCAACCGTTCGCGCATCAGCGAGAAGTACGTGAGCGACAGGAACGCGGCGGTGACCGAGGCGAAGTACAGCACGTCCCTCAGGTCGATCACGCCACGCGCGACGTTCTGGAAGTGCCCGAGAATCCCCAGTCTGCCAGCAAGCACGGAGAGTGACGCCGGAAGGCTGAGGACGACCACCTCGAGCCCGACGACGTAGAGCGTGAACGAGACCGTCACGCCGAGAATGAAGGCCGTCACCTGGTTCTTGGTCATCGACGACGCCCAGAGACCGATCGCGACCATCGCGGCGATGAGAAACGACGCTCCGACGTACTGGGCAAAGATGACCCCGGCCTGAAGGTCCGCGCCTCTCGACAGGCCGAGCGGGACGCCTACCGTGGCGAGCAGCGCGATCATCAGAAAGGCGTAGACGCCCAGATATTTTCCGACGAGGAATTCGCCGACGGAAATGGGCTGCGCCAGCACCAACTCGAGCGTGCCGGCGTGTCGCTCCTCCGCCAGGGATCTCATGCATACCGCGGGGACGAAGAACAGGAGGAGCCACGGCAGCAACCCGAGCATCGGGCGAAGCGATGCCTCGCCGATCTCGTAGGCGCTCTGGAAGAAGAAGAAGAAGTTCACGCCGAGGAAGACAACCAACAGGATGTAGGCGGTCGCGTGATCGAAGTAGCCGGTCAGCTCCCGGCGGACGATGGTCCCGATACGCCGGATCATCCTTCCACCTCGCCTTCCATCTCGTCGGTCGCGTTGTCGTCGATCGGCGCCGGGTCGAGTGCGGTCGGATCCGCCGTCGCCGTCTCATCGCGCTCGACCGTCAGCTTGCGGAACAGGTCCTCGAGGCTCGCGCGCTCCATATGGAGCTCCCAGAGCGGCCAATTCCGTCCGACCGCCAGATCGTAGATCTCACGCCGCGGGTCGCCATCACCGATCAGCGAGAACCGGGCTCGGCCCGCCGGGCTTTCTTCTCCGTTCACCCGTCGAACCGATTCGAGCGATTCCAATGCGCCGCGGACGTCCTCTGCCCGGCCCTCGAGCTCGACTGTGACCCGGCTGCCGCCACGGCTCGCGTCGACCAGCTCGTCGACCTCGCCATCGGCGACGATTTCGCCCCGGTTGATGATGACGACCCGTGAACAGGTCCTCCGAACCTCCTGCATGACGTGCGTGCTGAGCAGCACCGTTCGGTCCTCACCCAGCTGGGTGATCAGCGAACGAATCTCCACGCGCTGATTCGGGTCGAGCCCCTCGGTGGGCTCGTCGAGAATCAGAATCTCCGGCTCGGACAGGATCGCCTGGGCGAGTCCGACACGCTGCCGGTACCCCTTCGACAGCTCGTCGATCGGCCGGTAATAGACGTCCTCGATCGCGGTCTGGGCGACGACGTCATCCGTTCGTCGAGTGATCTCGTCCGTCGACATGCCTCGCAGCCGCCCCATGAAGGTGATGTACTCGCCCGCGAGCATGTCCGTGTAGAGGGGATTGGTCTCCGGCAGATAGCCGATGCGACGGCGAAACTCGGCAGGATGATCGCCGAGTGCCTGACCATCGATCACGATCGACCCCGAGTCCGCTTCGAGATACTGCGTTAGCAGCCGCATCGTCGTCGTCTTGCCAGCACCGTTCGGCCCCAGAAACCCGACGACCTCACCGCGGTCGATGTCGAAGGACACTCCGTCGACGGCGCGAACGCCATCGAAGGTCTTGACTACATCTGTAAGTGCGACCAGAGACATGAATCCCGCCTGTTACGAAGTGCGAGCGAAGTTAGGAGGGGGGGCACCTCAGTCAAGTTCTTCACGCGGAACGAAAACCCCCTACATTCGGGACCGTTGGACGTTTCCAGCGCCCGGAGGCGTTGCCCGGCGGTCAACGCGCTAGCGGCGTCCACGCGGACACCCTAACCCGACGAGTCGATGTCGCCGACCCCATCCCCCGATCAGGACCGCGTACCGACGCGCACGGCGCTGGCCGATGCGGGCCGCCGGTCCCTGGGGCTCGTGCTTCTGGCACTAGTGGCGTTCCCAGCGTTTCGGCTGCTCGACCCCTCGGATTTCATGGAGGGGCGGATGGCGCTGACGGGTGCCGCGAACTGGCGCTACGTCTGGGGGCTCGAGCTTGGATGGCGGGCCGGGATCGCGGTCCTCGCCGCAGGGGCTCTCGGGCTCGTCACGAGGGGCCGTCTGGTCGCGGCCGTCGCGCGACTCGGGACGGCGCTCGGAAGAGCACCCGGGTGGGCGGCCGCGCTCGTGGCCGGTGGTCTGGGGGTGAGCCTCACGGCCCTCGTGGTGTTCGCGGTCTTCGAGCAACGGACGATCCTGAACGACGCGAGCGTGCAGCTCATCCAGGCCAGGTACTTCGCCGCCGGTCTTCTGGCGGGTCCGCCGCTCGCCTTCCCCGAGTTCTGGTCGATTCAGTTCATGATCCAGACGGCGGCGGGTTGGGTGTCGCAGTACCCGCCGGGCCACGCGCTTCTTCTGGCCGGCGGCTTCGGTCTCGGGGCGCCCTGGCTGACGATGGTGGCGGCATCGGCGGTCATGGGAGTCATGCTCGTTTTGTCCTTCGACCGCCTGCTGCCGGACCAGCGAGCCGCCGGGCGGCTCGCGGCGGTGCTCGCCGTGTCGAGCCCATTCTTCCTTGGGCTCGCGGGCGCGTACATGAGCCATGTGACGCTCGCCGCCATCGCCACGGCCGCTCTCTATCTGGGACTGCGCGCCGAGGAGGGGGGCAACGGCTGGGCCGTGGCCGCGGGAGCTGCGGTCGGTCTCATGGTCACCATTCGTCCGGTCACCGGCCTCGTGCTGGGGACGCTGCTGACGGCCGTGATCTGGCTCACCGCTCCGGGGACCGACCTCCGCGATCCCGGGCAGCGCAAAGGGCTGCTCGGCAAACTCGGTGGCTGGGTGGCCGGCGGTGTCCCGTTCGCCATCGGGTTCGCCTGGTTCAATGCGCGGTTCTTCGGTGGGCCGCTCACTCTCGGCTACGTGGCGGCCTCCGGCCCGAATCACGGGTTGGGCTTCCATGAAGACCCGTGGGGGCGCATGTACACGCCCACGGCCGCGATCGGCCACTCTTCCTCGGAGCTGGTCTCCCTGAGCCGAGAGCTTCTCGGTACGCCGCTGCCCCTGGTAGCGATCATCGGCATGTTTCTGCTGCTCGCCCCCCGGTTCAGCCGGGGTCAGCGGATCGTCCTGGCGTGGGCGCTTCTCCCGCTGGTGGTGAGCGCCCTCTACTGGCACCACGACCTGGTGTTCGGGCCCCGGATGCTCGGGGAAGCCATCCCGGCGTGGGCTGCTCTGGCGGTCATGGCCGCGGTCTGGCTCACGATGCGCGTACGTGGCCAATCGGCGGAAGCGTCGGAAGACGGGGACGACCGGGTGGCGGCGGTTGGCCCCGGGGCTCCGCACAGCGTGCTGCGCGCCTCGGCCGCCGACGCGATCGCCGTGATCGCACTCGTCGCGCTTTCCTTCGGAGCGGCTTTCGGCGGGCCGGAGCGGCTACAGGCGCGGGGCGCGGCGCTCGGCGGCTACCCCGAGGTCGACGAAGAACAGCCGTCGCTCGTCTTCGTTCACGAGGCATGGGGTGATCGGCTGGGTGGCAGGTTGGCCGGCCGAGGGCTCAGGCTCGACAGCGTGCGGACGTTGCTCACTCAGTATCACCCATGCCAGCTCGAGGCAGGGCTGCGCGGCCTGACGCAGGCGGACGCCAACCCCGTTTGCCAGCGCGAGCAGGCTTCGGATGCCCTCCTCGAGCGCTTCGGTGGCATGGGGCTCACCGGGCTCCTGTGGCTGGACGACCTCCCCGGGCTGCCGGCCGAAGGAGTCCTGTGGGTCAGAGACCTGGGGCCGGAGGCGAACGCCCGCGTCCTAAACGGGCACCCGGACCGGACCCCGCTCTTCCTCCTGCCGAACGGGGCTGGCGGGTGGGACGTGGTCCCATACCAGCAGGGCGTGAATACTGTCTGGCCGCCTCGGCGGCCGGGCGGATAGGTCTCCGGCCCGACCCACGCCGAGGGGTCGACGACTACGAGTCGGAGAACGCCTGGTCGAACGCGCCATCCGCTGGCGGAAACGCGAGGTCGCGGACCCTCTCGCACGCCTCGCGAGCGCCGTGCTCCCGGTCCATGCCGCTGTCCTCCCACTCCACCGATAGTGGGCCACCGTAACCGATCCGGTTGAGGGCTCGAATCACCTCGCCGAAATCGACCCGGCCGTGTCCGATCGACCGGAAGTCCCAGGCCCGGTCCGCATCACCGAACTCCAGGTGGCCGCCGAAGACGCCTGCTCTCATGGGCTGATCCGCCCACCAAACGTCCTTCATGTGCGCGTGGTAGATCCGGTCCGCGAACTCGAGGATGAATCCGACGTAGTCGACCCCCTGATAGGCGAGGTGGCTCGGGTCGTAGTTGAACCCGAACGCCTCGCGATGCGCGACGGCATCCAGCGCGCGGGTAGCGGAGGAGATGTCGAACGCGATCTCGGTGGGGTGGACTTCGAGCGCAAAGCGCACGTCGGCCTCGTCGAAAGCATCCAGGATCGGCCCCCAGCGATCGGCGAACTCACGAAAGCCCGCGTCGACGAAGCCGGCGGGGTGGGGAGGAAACGCGTAGGCGGCACCCCAGATGGGGCTTCCTGTGAACCCGTTCACCACCGTCACGCCGAGCGCCGCGGCGGCCTGAGCGGTCGTCACCATCTCGGAGGCGGCTCGCCGTCGGACCTTCTCCGGCTTCCCGTTGCCCCAGACGCGCGGAGGCAGGATGAGGCTGTGGCGCTCGTCGATCGGGTCGCAGACGGCCTGACCGACGAGGTGATTCGAGATCGCGAAGACAGACAGGCCGTGTCGGGCGAGGATTGCCTTGACCACGTCGCAGTACCCATCCTCGCCCGCGGCGCGCTCCACGTCGAAGTGGTCGCCCCAGCATGCGAGCTCGAGGCCGTCGTAGCCCCAGGCGGCGGCCTTTTCGGCCAGGATCTCGAGCGGGAGATCCGCCCACTGGCCGGTGAACAGCGTGATCGGTCGGTCTGTCACGAATGCCTCGCTCCCGGGACGGGCCGGCGGGCATTCACCGGGTCGGTCCCAGCTTCATGTCGTCGAAGTCGGTCCGTCGTAGCGCGCCGCGACCCACCCGTCTGTCCGGCCGGCCTCGACCGCTCGATGGAGGAAGTGAACGCCACGCGCACCGTCGAACACCGTCGGATAATCCATATCTGCCGCAGAAGGTGCACGACCCTCGAGTCGCGCCCCGATCGCTCCTGCCACGGCACGATAGACGTTCGCGAACCCCTCGATGAAGCCTTCGGGGTGTCCTGGAGGTAGTCGAGACGCACCTGCGGCAGCTGGAGAAAGGTAGGAGTGACCCCGCCGGAGGACCTCGCTCGGTCCGTCTACGGGCGTGAAGACCAGGGTTTCCGGTTCCTCCTGTCGCCACGACAGGGCTCCGTCCGTCCCATAGACGCGGAGAGAGAGACCGTTTTCCTCTCCCACGCACACCTGGGAAGCGGACAGGGTGCCTCGTGCCCCTCCCGTGAACCGAAGGAGCAGGCTCGCGTCGTCCTCGAGCTTCCGGCCTTCGACGAACGTCGTAAGGTCGCCGCAGATCGATTCGACCTCGAGTCCCGTGACGTATTGGACGAGGTTGTGCGCGTGCGATCCGATGTCGCCGAGCGCTCCCGCGACCCCCGCACGCGCCGGGTCGGTCCTCCAGTCCGCCTGTTTCTGCCCGGTGCTCTCGAGCGCGGTCGAAAGCCAGCCCTGCAGGTACTCCACGAGGATCTTGCGGACTGTGCCGATCCGGCCCGACCCAATCTGGCTTCGGGCCTCCTTGACCATCGGATAGCCCGTGTAGTTGTGCGTGACGGCGAACACGGCGTCCCTGTCGCCTACGAGCCGACAGAGCTCATACGCGTCGTCGATCGAAGTCGTCAGCGGCTTGTCGCACACCACGTCGAATCCCGCCTCGAGAAACACACACGCCGGCTCGAAGTGCAGGTGGTTCGGGGTGACGATCGAGACGAACTGGATCCGGCGCTCGGCAGGGAGGTCGGCCTCGGCCGCAGCCATCTCGGCGAAGCTCCCGTAGACGCGGGAGGCGTCGAGTCCCAGCTCGCGTCCGCGCTCCGCCGATCGTCCGGGATCGGACGAGAACGCCCCCGCGACGAGTTCGCACGCGCCGTCCAGCTCGGCCGCCATGCGGTGGACCTCGCCGATGAAGGCGCCCGGGCCTCCGCCCACCATCCCGTAGCGGATCACGCGGCCTCGTCGATCCGGGTCACGCGGTATCCCCCGGCCCGACGATCGCTCCCGTAGAGCAACCCGAACACGATGATGAGGGCGCCGGTAAACGGGAGGATGTACCTGAACGAGGCACGCCCGCCGTAGTTGTCCGCCGGCCCCAGGATCGCCGCCGCCGCGTCCACCAGAGCCGATTCGGCCCCGGAGTCCATGATCGCTCGCAAGGCATTCGCCGTCAGCAACGGGGGCAGCCCTTCGGCGGATACGTCGAGGGCTTCCTGCACGACCGCGGCCGCGGTCTCGAGATCCCCACGGCGTTCCGGGGCCGCCACGTCGGCCATGGCGGGCAGCTCCACCACGGCCGATCGGAACAGCTCGGTCGTCTCGGCGACGGGGATCTGTTCGTGCCCGATCTCGTCCGCGATCCGTCCCATCCACGGAGTGGTGAAGAGCCCTACGACCGCCATGCCCGTAGCGCCCATGAGTCCGAGGCCGAGCGCCCCGGACTTTGGAATCCGTTCAGAGACGAAACCCAGCATCGTCGGCCAGAAGTAGCACACGCCGACCGCGAACACGGTGGCGGAGGCAAAAGCGATCGTGAGCGTCTGCGCGTAGCTGAGCCACAGCAGACCGGCGAACGAGATGACGGCGCTACCCAGAAGGACCCCCGTCGGCGACCAGCGCTCGACCGCGAAGCCGGCCTTGTAGCGAAGGACCGCCATGAGGCCGTTTATCCACGCGAGCACGAGGATGCCCGGGATCCCGCCGGCCTCGAGCACGGCCGGTACCCAGCGGTTCGGACCGAGCTCGGTCGACGCCGTGATCGCCATGCACGCGAGCATCAGGAGCATCAGTGGCGTTGTGAGCGTTACCCTGAACATCTCGCCCATCCCGACGCCCGCCCGAACACCCTCGGTCGGGGGAAACGCCTCCCGCAGCATCATCGCTCCGTAGATCAGGGTCGGGACGATGATCAGGCAGACCTTGAGCTGCCAAGCGGTCAGTCCGACCTGATCGAGCCCGTATGCCAGGACCGACCCGATGACGATCCCCCCTGGGAACCACACGTGGAATCGATTCAGCTTCACCGTCTTGTCGTCCGGATAAAGACTCGCCACGAGCGGGTTGCACGCGGCCTCGACGAGCCCGTTGCCGAACGCGATGGTGAGCGCACCGGTGAAGAGCATCGCGAATCCGTTCGCGAAGATCAGCATCAGGGCTCCGGCCAGGTGGCAAAGAAACGCCAGCCGCAACAGGAGGCGCATGCCGAGCGTATCGCAGAACGGGGCGAAGATCAGCTGCGAGACCGCGAAGCCCCAGAGCGCCGCCCCACCGATCCAGCCGACGTGTTGGTTGGTCAACAGGAACTCGCTCTTCAGATCGAGCATGATCGCGCCGACGACGGCGAAGGCGACGGACGTCGCGATCAGCGCCATGCAACTCGCCAGGAACAGCTTGTCGGGGTTGATGGAGGCGGCCGATCCGTCACCGTGATCGGGTCTGCTCACGCGGCGGCTCCTGGTCTCGTGACGTGCTTCGGGCCGTCCGCGGCGGGGTGCCGGGGCGGCGGCATCACGCTAAGCCGGGGTCGTGACGGTCCGCAACGGCGGTCCGTATGTTCGTCTCGAACCGTTCCAAGGAGACACTCATGACCCGCAGCGCCACGGTAGGCCCAGCGCTCTCGCTCTTCGCCCTGATCTTCACGGGGGTCGGGGTGTCCGACGCGGCTGCTCAAACCGCCGTGCCCTATGCCCCTGCCACCCTCTCTTCGTCGGACTACGCGCGCGCCGAACAGTTCCTGTTCTTCAACGCGCCGCGTCTGACCTCGGGGACCGTCGTGAGTCCGCGCTGGGTTTCCGGAGACCGGTTCTGGTATCGAAACCAGGTGTTCGGCGGGCACGAGTTCGTCATGGTGGACCCCGGGGCGAGGAGGCGGGCCCCGGTCTTCGACCACGATCGCCTGGCTGCGACGCTCTCCGTCGCTGCGGATACCAGCTACGAGGCCGACCGACTCCCCTTCGACGAGTTCGAGTTCGTGGGGACGAGCACCATCCGCTTCCACACAGTGACCCATCGCCGGTGGGACTGCGACATTCAGGCCTACACGTGCTCGGGTCCCGACTCGATCCCGAAGGTTACGAACGAGATCGAGTCCCCCGATGGATCGCTCGCCGCGTTCTCACGTGACGAGAACCTGTGGGTGCGGGACACGTCGACGGACGACGAGCGTCAACTCAGCACCGACGGCGAGGCCCATTTCGGATATGGGGTGCTGCCCGAGGGGTGCTGCAGCGAGGTCACGATGCGTCGACAGGGGCTCGATCCGCCGCCCGTGGTGGAATGGTCTCCCGACGGGTCGCGGATCGCTACGCACCGGTATGACGAACGTGAGGTGAAGGACTTCCACCTGCTCGAGGCCGCGACCGGGCGGGCGATCCTGCACTCCTACAAATATGCCCTGCCGGGTGACAGCGTCGTCCCCACCTGGACGATGCACGTGTTCGACGCGACCGGCGCCGGGGGGCTCGCCGCGGACATGGATCCGGAGGTCGGATACTTTGCGGGGGCAGATACGGCCTGGGCCAACGCCCAGTGGGGCGCGGCCGGCGATCGCGTCTACTTCAGCAATCACTCGCGTGATTTCAAGACGCAGACGCTCTACGAGATGGACGCGGGCACGGGCGCCATTCGAGAGGTGATCGTCGAGACCGGGCCGACCTACGTCGAGACGAACCAGCTCACCGGGCTCCCGCCCAACTGGCGCGTGCTGGACAACGGGAACGAAGCGATCTGGTTCTCCGAGCGCGACGGCTGGGGGCACCTCTACCTCCATGACCTCGCGACGGGCCAGTTGAAGAACCGGATCACGAGCGGGTCGTGGCTCGTGCTTCAGCTGCTGGAAGTGGATGAGGCGGCGAGGCTGGTCTACTTCACGGGCCTGGGTCGCGAGCCCGGCACCGACCCGTATTTCCGACACCTGTACCGCGCGTCACTCGACGGTGGTGGCGTCACACGCCTGACACCCGAGGATGCCAATCACGACGTCTCCGTGTCCCCGGATGGGCGGTACTTCGTGGACACCTACGGCACACGGTCGACCGCACCCGTGACCGTCGTCAGGAGCACCGGCGGGCAGCCCCTGATGACGGTGGAGGAGGGCGACATCTCGCCCCTGCTCGAGGCAGGCTGGCAGCCACCGGTGCGCTTCAAGGCCAAGGGTCGTGACGGAATCACCGACGTCTACGGATACCTCTTCCTCCCGCCCGACAGGCAGGAGGGAGTCATCTACCCCGTGGTCGACTACGTGTATCCGGGCCCGCAGATCGGCCCGATCCGTACGCCCGGCTTCACGGCCGGTCCGCGCGGGCAGGGGCACTCCTACGCCGAACTCGGGTTCATCGGCTTCGTCGTCGACGCGATCGGGACGCCGTTCCGGTCAAAGGCGTTCCACGACGGCTATTACGCGAACATGGGCGACAACGGGATTCCCGATCACATCTCCGCCCTGAAAGAGCTGGCACTCAGCTACCCGATCGACATCGATCGCGTGGGGATCTTCGGCCACTCGGGAGGCGGGTTCGCGTCGACGGACGCGATCCTCCGGCACCCGGATTTCTTCAAGGTCGCGGTCTCCGGAGCCGGGAATCACGACAACCGCGGCTACCACTTCCCATGGGGAGAGAAATACCAGGGGCTCCTGACCGAAAACCCGGACGGCACCGACAGTTTCGATTCGCAGGCGAACCAGAACCTGGCCGCGAACCTGAAGGGCAAGCTGCTTCTCCACTACGGGACGCTCGACGACAACGTACACCCGAACATGACCATCCTCGTCGCGCAGGAGCTCATCAAACACAACCGGGACTTCGACATGCTCGTGTTCCCAAACCGAAATCACGGCTATGCGCGCGAGCCGTATCTGAT
The DNA here is from genome assembly GCA_029861425.1 of Gemmatimonadota bacterium. Classification (GTDB taxonomy): domain Bacteria; phylum Gemmatimonadota; class Gemmatimonadetes; order Palauibacterales; family Palauibacteraceae; genus Palauibacter. The sequence goes on along the minus strand of JAOTZH010000005.1, from coordinate 275 downwards.
CCGCCGGACCATGGACTACTTCGTGGAGCACCTCATGGGTGCGAAGCCGCCGGAGGGGTACGAGATCGAGCCGCCGAACTGAGCGCTTGTCGTGTTATCCGTCCGTTCGCACGTTCAGCACCCGCGACTACCGACCCGGAGGTCTACATGCGTCACTCCCTGATCCGCCGCGGCACGCTGCCGACTCTCGTTCTTCTGCCGTTCCTCGGCTGTGCCGGGAACGGGGAAGAAGCCTCGACCGCCGAAATGAGCGCCCCCGACCAGGAGCTCTCGCC
>JAOTZH010000115.1 GCA_029861425.1 Gemmatimonadota bacterium | reverse complement strand
TCCGAATCCGGAACGTCGACTCCCCGAGGGACGCGGGCCTCGGCGGGTCCCCCTTCGGTTGCCTCCCGGGCGAGGAGGGCCTCGACGCCGTCCACGATGCCGTCGTAGCCGGTGCACCGGCACAGGTTCCCGGCCATGAGCTCTCGGACTGGGTGCGCGCTCACCAGATGGGCGTTCCGGCGCACCCAGTCGGCTGTCATCACGACGCCGGGGGTGCACGCCCCGCATTGCGTGGCGCCGGACGAGAGCAACGGTCCGAGCTCATCCGGGTCCAGCGATTCGATGGTGTCGACCCGCCGACCGTCCACCTGAACCGCCGGGACCAGACAGGAATCGACCGGCAGGCCATCCAGATGGACCGTGCACGCCCCGCACTCGCCCTCGCCGCAGCCCTCCTTGGTGCCGGTGAGATCGAACCGATACCGGAGGAGGTCCAGGAGGCGCTCGGCCGGGCCGACCGCGACATCCTGATCCTCGCCATTCAACGCGAACCCGATGCGGGTGGTCCGCGGGTGGGTAGGACTCATGCGGAGGTCGCGGTGGCCGCGGATTCGAGCAGGGACATCACGCGCTCGGGCGTGAGCGGGATCTCCGTCGCTTCGACCCCGAGCGCCGCGGCCACCGCGCTCGCGATGGCCGGCGCCGGTCCGTTGAGCGGGAACTCGCCGAGACCCTTGGCGCCCTGGGCGCCGTGCGGGTACGGGTTCTCCACGAACTCGACCCGGATGGGCGGTACGTCGCCGGTGGTCGGGATGATGTAGTTCGTCAGTTGAGTGTTCAGCATCGCCGCGTCCGTCTCCACGACGTCCTCGAGCAGGGCCCAGCCGATGCCCTGGACCACGCCGCCCTGAATCTGCCCGCGGGCGAGGACCTCGTTCAGCACCTTACCGACCTCCTGCACCGCGGCGTAGTCGATCACGCGAACTCCGAACGTGCGGAGATCCACCTCGACCTCGGCCACGTGCGCCGCCCACGTGAACGCCCCGTATGCCGATCCGCGGTAGGTCTCTTCATCCCAATCGACGCCGGGGGGCGGACGGTACCGTCCCTCGCCGATGACTGCCTCGGCCTCGTGCTCCTCGTGCCACGCGACGATCGCGTCACGCACGATCTGTCCGCGAGCCGCCGCGGTGAGCCCGATACGCTCCCGGAGGGAGTCGCAGCCGAGCTCGACCAGGTGACCGACGATCATGGCCGTACGCGAGGCCACCGTGGGGCCGCTGTCCGGCACGACATGCGTGTCGGGCGGGGCGATGACGATGTCGTCGGGCCCCAGGCCGAGACGGTCCGTGGCTAGCTGGGTGAAGACCGTGGTCGTCCCCTGTCCCATCTCCGTGCTCGCCGCACGAATCTCGACCCTCCCATCCGGCAGACCGGCCACGTGAACGCGGGAATCGAGGTGTACCTCCCCGGCGCCGGTGAAGCCCGCGCCGTGGTGGTAGACGCAGACCCCCGACCCGCGGCGTCGGTCGGTAGATGCCACGTTGAACGCGGCGTGTCGGGCGCGCGCTTCCGCGAAACCGGCGAGATCGAGCGCCCGGTCGAGCAGGGCCTCACGATCCGTGCCGTCCGAGATCACCTGTCCGGTGGCCGTCGAATCGCCGTCCCTCAGAAGGTTTCGTCTTCTGACCTCGACCGGGTCGATCCCGAGCCGGGCGGCGATCGCGTCCATATGCCGCTCGAATCCGAAGCAAGCCTGAGGGCTTCCGAACCCGCGGAACGCACCGTAGGGCACGCGGTTGGTCAGGACCACGTCTCCCCGGATCCGCACGTCGTCGCATCGGTAGGGACCGGCAGCGTGGATGCACCCGCGCGAGAGCACGACGGGAGAGAGGGTGAGATAGGCCCCTCCGTCGAGCCGCATCTCGATGTCCTGTGCGAGGAGCCGGCCGTCGGAGGTGACGGCCGTGCGGTGACGAACGACCGAGGGATGGCGCTTCGTCGTCACCGCCATGTCCTCTTCACGCTCGTAGACGAGCTTCACCGGCCGGCCGGCCTTCCGCGCGAGCAGCGCCGCGTGGGCGGCGATCACGGACGGGTACTCCTCCTTGCCGCCGAAGCCGCCGCCCGTCGGCGTCTGGATCACGCGGACGCCTTCCGGGCCGCACCCCAGGAGCCGTTCCAGGGCTTTCGCGACAAAGAACGGACACTGCATCGAGCCGCGCAGCACGACCACGCCGTCCTCGACGTGCGCGACCATCCCCTGTGGTTCGATGTAGACGTGCTCCTGCGCACCCGTTCGATACGTGCCCTCGACGACGATCTCCGCGCCGGCGAGCGCCGTGGCGACATCACCCTTCAGGATCTCGATGCGCTTGAAGACGTTGTCGTCACCGTGCTGGATGGCGCTCGGCGGTGGGTCCGTCTCGAAGTCCAGCCAGGGCTCATCGGGGTCCACGTCGACCGAGATCTCGGCAACGGCCCGGCGGATGAGCTCACGCGACTCGTGCGCGAGGAGCAGGACCGGCTCGTGCACGTGACGGACGTACCCATCGGCGAGCGCCGGCTGGTCCTCGGACCGGAGGAAGATGCAATTCGCTCCCGGGATGTCGTCGGGTGTGACGACGACGAAGTCCTCTTCTCCAAACCAGCGGGGGAACCCAAGTCCGCGGATACGGCCGCGCGGGTCGCGAGAGCGAACCGTGCCGCCCCACAGGAAGTCGCCCAGCGGAAGGTCGTCCACGTACCGCTCGCGGCCCGTGAGCTTCGCGAGTCCCTCTCGTCGTTCCATCCCATTCACCTCGTCGGACCCCGACCGGGTCGGTCATGCGGGGAAGCCCGATCCGGCCCCGGAGTTGCACTTCTGACCCTCGTGGCGCGGCGGCCGCCTATATTCTGTGCGTCGTCGCGGGCCGGGAGCAAACCAAGGGCGGGGATTCATGACGATCCAAGCGATGAGCGAAGACGAACGTCACGAGCACTTTCTGCGCGAGGCAGTGCGTCTCGCGAGGGAGAGTGTTTCGTCTGGTGGCGGTCCCTTCGGAGCCGTGGTCGTCCGGGGCGGCGAGATCATCGCGAGCGGGACGAACCGGGTCACGAGCGACTCGGATCCCACGGCCCACGCGGAAGTCGTAGCCATCAGATCCGCATGCGAAGCGCTGTCGTCGTTCCAGCTCGAGAACTGCGACGTGTACTCGAGCACCGAGCCATGCCCGATGTGCATGGCGGCCCTGTACTGGGCCCGGCCGAACCGGGTCTTCTTCGCCAGCGGGCGCGAGGACGCCGCAAAGGCCGGCTTCGACGATCAGTTCATCTACGACGAGCTCGCCCGCGCCACGGACGCCCGGGACCTGGACATGCGCCGCGTAGCCGTGGAGGAGGCGGGATCCGAGTTCGCCGAGTGGGACGCCTGCGAGGGCCGCACGGAGTACTGATTCGGAACGATCCTTGCGCCTCGAAAGCCCGGAAAACCGTGGGCTCGGGCGGCCCTGGAGGGTGAGTTGTGCAAGCCCGTGCGCCACGCTCGTCCTACCGGGTGAAGCGGCCCGAACGGGGCCGTGACCCGAGCGCGAGGTAACGCAATGCGCAAGTTGTACTTGGCCGGCCTGACGTTCCTTGCCGCCGTCCTCTGGATCGGCGTCGCAGGCTCCGCGCCCGATCTCGCCCCATCTCTTCGCTATCTGCACCCCACCGTTGTCGAGTACACGCCACGCGGCACGGCGGCGCAATGGTTTGCCGAGATGCGGCAATTCTGCAACCCGGTCGAGGTGGATACTCGTCATGACTGGACGCCCCCGCCCACCGCATGGGAGGGCACCGCGTTCAGCGCCGCCTGCTTCTCGCTCGCCGGGAACACCGATCGGGCGCGCGAGCTGATCGACGGTCTTCAGGGGGACGAGCGCTGGCAGGCCGCCGGGATCGTGTTCAACGTCGGCCATTCGGTCGCCGACGCGGGTAACGACCGCGCCGCCGGGCCCATCATGGAGCTGGTCGTGGAGTTCTGGCCCAACCATTACATGGCGCTCTACCACGCCGGGATGGCGCGTCTGGGCCTCGGGGACGAAGCCGCCGCCGCCGACTACCTGGAGCGCTTTCTGGAGCACTACTCCCCCGATGACGGCTGGACATCGAGCGCCCGGACCGCGCTCGAGGAGATTGCCGGTCGATGACGGTCGCGACGTTGCCCTCTGCCGGCGGCCTCGAGACCTCGGTCTGCGAGGTGTGCGGAACGGTCGACGCGCTGGGTCTTGGCACCTGTGCGACGTGCGCCGGAGGGCGCCACGAGTCCCTCCTGTTCTTCGAGCGGTCGGGGCGCCGCGCCGACCGGCAGGCTCTCGAGGCCTGGCTCGTCGACGCGCTCGGCGGCCTGATCGACCGTGAAGAAGCACGAGACGTCGCGGACGGCGTGCGTCCGGTGGTCGGGCTTCCCGGCCAACTCGCGGGCCGTGTCGCCGGGTCACTCTCTCGCCGCGGACTCGCGGCGAGCTGGGTGCCGGCGGACCGGGCGTGGAGGAAGACGCCGCCCGCATTGCTCGCGCTCCTGGGCTCGATCCTCGGCGCCGGTTTGTTCACGGGGATCACGGTGACCCCGTGGTTGCTGGCCCTCTCCGTCGCGTTTGCCGGGTTGTTGACGCTGGCCGCGCTGAGACGACTCCGAGAGCCCGTGTGGGCCCCGGAGGCGGCGAGCGTTTTCGGACTGCCCCACGAGGTCGAGTCGCGGGTGCGCTCGACCCTGACACGCCTCGAGACGGCTCGCGCGCGGCACTATCTCGTGGATCTGGCAGCACTTTCAGCGGCTCTCATGAACCCCGGGGACGGTGACCCGGGCCATGAGATCCCGAAGGCGATCGCGGAGTTACTCCGGCTGGCCTCGGAAGCCGCTGTCGATCTCGACAACCTCGACGTCGGCCTGACGATCCTCGAGCGACAGGCGCAGGAAGGACCGGTCGACGTCGAGATCGCCGAGGCCGCCGCACAGGCCGCGACGTCACGCGCGCTTCTGGCTCGGAGGTTCGACGAATCGCTCGCCGCGCTGGGTCGCCTTCAGGCCGTCTCGACGGACGCCCCGGACCGGCTGGTCCAGCTCGCCGAGAAGCTCGCGGAGGACGCGGACCACCGAGCCAGAGCCTGGGAGGCCGTCCGCCGTTTGACGGCCTGAGGGGCGGGTTCCCATCGTCCCGGCCGGCTTCGAAAAGCTCCTCGAACTCCGTAGGCGGCGGGGCGTCCCGGATCTGCTGGCCCCCTCGCCCGATCTCCCGTAGCATGTGGGCTGGACGCGCCCGAACGCAGCCACGGGCGCCGGTTCGACCCGCGCATCGGGGAGCTTCGTGGAGCCGACAAACGTCTGGGATCCCGACTACTACCACCGGGTTGTCGACTGTCAGTGGGCGTGTCCGGCACACACGAACGTGCCCGGGTACATCCGACTGATCGCTCAGGGTCGCTACGACGACGCCTACATGGTTAACTGGGAATCGAACGTGTTCCCGGGCATTCTCGGCCGAACCTGCGATCGCCCGTGCGAGCCCGCGTGCCGTCGCACCCGGGTCGAGGAGAAGCCGGTCGCGATCTGCAGGCTCAAGCGAGTCGCGGCCGATCTCCGAGGGGACGTCACGGACCGCTTCCCCGACATTCCCGAGAAGAAGAATGGGAAGAGGATCGCCTGCGTCGGTGCCGGCCCCGCGTCGCTCACGGTCGCTCGCGACCTCATGCCGCTCGGCTACGAGGTCACGATCTTCGAGAAGCACGATCGGGCGGGCGGACTCATGTGGTCCAACATCCCGCAGTTCCGCCTCCCGCCGGAAGTTCTGAACGAAGAGATCGGCTACATCATCGACATGGGGGTCGACCTGCGGCTCGAGACCCCGGTCGAGTCCATGGGCTGGCTGCTCGAGCAAGGCTTCGACGCGATCTTCGTCGGATCGGGCGCTCCCCGCGGCAAGAACCTCGAACTCCCCGGTCGCTACGATACCGACAAGATCCACATCGGGATCGACTGGCTCGAATCGGTCGCCTTCGGGCACATCGGCGAGATCGAAGAGAACGTCCTCGTGATCGGGGTCGGGAACACCGCCATGGACTGCTGCCGTACCTCAAAGCGCATCGGCGGGACGAACGTGAAGGTGATGGCCCGAAAGTCGAAGCCCTACTTCAAGGCCTCGCCCTGGGAGCTGGAGGATGCCGAGGAGGAGCTCGTCGATATCGTCGAGGACCACTCGCCCACCGAGTTCGTCGTCGAGGACGGGGTCCTGAAAGGGATGAAGTTCGACATCGTGGAGTGGAACCCGGACGAGAATGGGCGTCTGCGCGCTACAAAACTCGATGAGACCTTCTTCCCGGCGGACGCCGTGATTCTCGCGATCGGGCAGGAGACCGCGTTCACGTGGATCGAAGACGATGTCGGGATCGAGTTCAACGAGTGGCGCGAGGCGGTCGTCGATCGGACGACGTTCATGAGCTCGCGGGATGGAGTGTTCTTCGGCGGCGACTCGGCGTGGGGGCCAGAGAACATCATCTGGGCCGCCGAGCACGGACACCAGGCCGCGATCTCCATTCATGCCTACTGCAACGACGGGGATCTGAAGAAGCGTCCGCCAGAAGACATGAACCTCGTGAGCGCGAAGATGGGGCTCCACGAGTGGACGTATTCGAATGACTACGAGTACGCCCACCGGTCGAAGATGCGGCACGTTCGTCTGGAGAAGCGGCTGCAGAGCATCGAGACCGAGGTGGAGGAAGGCTTCGACATCGAGCAGGCGCTGACGGAGGTCGAGCGGTGTTTGAACTGCGACATCCAGACGCATTTCACGGGGAGCCTCTGCATCGAGTGCGACGCGTGTCTCGACATCTGCCCGCTCAACTGCCTGACCATAACGGCGAACGGGGAAGAGGCCGAGCTTCGCACGAGACTCCTGGCCCCGGCGACCAACGCCGATCAGGCGCTGTACGTGTCCGAGGGGCTGCCGCAGACCGACCGGGTGATGGTGAAGGACGAGGATCTCTGCATCCACTGCGGGCTGTGCGCCGAACGCTGTCCGACCGCGGCTTGGGACATGAGAACGTTCGATCTCCTCAAACCCTACGCGGGTCAGGACCACCCTCACCCCTACTCCAGGATCGGCCTCGCCGAGATGGCCCCGGGCGGGCAGATGACGGTGGAGGCGACGGCGGATACGGCGGCGCCGCCGGCGGGCGTATGACGACCGCTCGCGTGAACGATTTCGCGTTCAAGATCGGCACGGTCAACGGCACGGGCTCGGCTAGCGCGAACGGTCTGATCATGCAGTCGATCTTCCGGATGGGGATCCCGGTGTCCGGAAAGAACGTCTTTCCCTCCAATATTCAGGGCCTGCCCACCTGGTATGAGATACGGGTGAGCGCATCTGGGCACGTCGCCCGGACTCCGATATTCGATTTGATCGTCGCCATGAATCCGGCGACATACGCCCGTGACATCGAGGAGCTCGCGCCCGGCGGGTGGCTGCTCTACGACTCCAGCTGGCCGATGGCCGATACCCTGAAGCGAGACGACATCAATTTCATCGGTGTGCCGCTCGCCGAAATGTGTGTCTCCAACTTCGAGAAGCCGCGGGAGCGGATTCTCATGAAGAACATCGCCTATACCGGCGTGCTCGCCGCGCTGCTCGAGATCGACCTGGATGTCGTCCGGACGCTGCTCGAGGAGACGTTTGGCGAGACCAAGAAGCACCTCCTCGACTCGAACTTCAAGTCGATTCGGTTGGGGTACGACTACGCGACCGAGCACTTCGACTGTCCGTTGCCCATCCGTCTCGAGGCGATGAGCGAGAACGACGACGCGATCATCATCGATGGCAACACGGCAGCGGGGCTCGGCTGCGTCTACGCCGGCGCGACAGTGGCGGCCTGGTATCCGATCACCCCATCCACGTCGCTCGTCGACGCCTTCACGGCGTTCTGCGCGCGCTTCCGGAAGGACCCCGAGACCGGGCGCGCGCGCACCGCGATCATCCAGGCGGAGGACGAGCTCGCCGCGGCCGGCATCACCATCGGCGCGGGCTGGGCCGGGGCGAGGTCCTTTACCGCAACGAGCGGCCCCGGCATCGCCCTGATGGGTGAGTTCCTCGGGCTGGCGTACTATGCCGAGGTCCCATCGGTGTTCTTCGATATCGAACGTGTCGGGCCGTCCACGGGGATGCCGACACGCACCCAGCAGGGTGATATCCTGCTGCTCGCCTACGCGTCCCACGGCGATACGAAGCACATCGTGCTGTTCCCGGCGGATCCGGCGGAGTGTTTCGAGTTTTCCGTGAAGGCGTTCGATCTCGCGGAGAGATTCCAGACGCCCGTGTTCGTGATGTCGGACCTCGATATCGGGATGAACGACTGGGTTGTCCCGAAGCTCGAGTGGGATGACGAGTACACTCCCGACCGCGGGAAGGTGCTGGACGCCGACGATCTCGAGAAGATCGAGAAGTTCTATCGCTACCTGGATGTGGACGGCGACGGCATCCCGTATCGCACCATTCCGGGCGTTCACCCGAAGGGGGCGTATTTCACGCGCGGCTCCGGCCACACGAAGTGGGGCACGTACACCGAGGATTCCGAGGAGTACCTGGAGGTGGTCGATCGTCTCCTGGAGAAGATCGACAGCGCTGGCGCCCACGTGCCCTCACCGAAGATCCGCTCGCGTCCCGATGCGAAGATCGGCCTCGTCACGCTGGGCGGGTGCGATGGCGCCGTCAGGGAGGCCCTGGGCACGCTGGAGGCCGACGGGTCTCGCTACGATTTCATGCGGATCCGCGGATTCCCCTTCTCCGAGGAGGTCACGACGTTTCTCGAGAGCCACGAGTTGAACATCGTGATCGAACAGAATCGGGACGCGCAGCTTCTGTCGCTTCTCACGCTCGAGACGCCGATCGCTAAAGACCGCCTCGCCTCGGTTCGCGTGTATGGCGGGCTTCCGATGAGCGCCCATCACGTGATCACGGGTGTGCACGAACGGCTGGGAATCGGCGCGCAGGCCGAAGGAGCCAGGGCATGAGTCACATCACGAAGCCACGCGTCGTCCACCCGGCGCTCGAGAAGAACGCGCTCGGCCTGACCCGGCGCGACTACGAGGGCAGGATGTCGACGTTGTGCGCGGGTTGCGGGCACGATTCGGTGACGGCCGCTCTCATCGAGGCCGTGTGGCGCCTCGATGTCGAGCCACACCGGGCGGCGAAGCTGAGCGGCATCGGTTGCTCCTCGAAGACTCCCGCGTACTTCATGTCCGATTCGCACGGGTTCAACTCGGTACACGGCCGGATGCCGTCGGTCGCCGCCGGTGCCAACGCCGCGAACCGTGACCTCACGTACATCGGGATTTCCGGCGACGGCGACTCGCTCTCGATCGGCCTGGGTCAGCTATGTCACGCCATCCGTCGTAACCTCGATCTTCTGTACCTGATCGAGAACAACGGCGTATACGGCCTCACCAAGGGGCAGTTCTCCGCGTCCGCCGATATCGGATCGACGACCAAGCGCGGCGTGCCGAACGAGCAGCCGCCGATCGATCCGGTGCTGCTGGCGCTCACCCTCGGTGCGACGTTCGTGGCGCGCAGCTTCTCCGGGGACAAGGAGCAGCTGGTACCGATCATCGAAGCCGCGATCCGGCATGACGGCTTCGCTCTGGTGGACGTGATCTCGCCGTGCGTCACGTTCAACGATCACGTGGGTTCGACGAAGAGCTACGCCCATACTCGTGAGCACTATCGCGAGGTGACCGAGACGGCCTTCATGACGCCCACCGATTTCGTCCCGTTGGCCGAAGAGATCACGGCGGATATCGGTGCCGGGCAGGCCCGGGACGTGAAGATGCACGATGGGAGCGTGGTCCGCTTCCGCAGGGTCGCCGAGGACTACGACCCGACCGATCGGGACGGAGCCGACGCCTACGTGCGGGAACGAATTCGGGAGGGTGAGGTCGTGACGGGGCTGCTGTTCATCGATCCCGATTCGCGGGATCATCATGCCGTCATGAACACGGTGGAGGAACCGCTGTGGGACCTTCCGTTCGAGGATCTCTGTCCGGGATCCGATGCGATGGAAGCCCTGATGTCCAACTACCGGTAGCGAAGTGTCCGCATCTTTCGAACAGGTACAGCCGGTGCTTCCCACGAGAGACGTCGCCGCGGCGATCGGGTACTACGTGGGCCGCCTCGGCTTCGAGCTCGCATTCGCCGATTCGACAGACGACCCGGGGTACGCCGGGTTACGACGGGACGGGGTGGAGATCCACGTTCAGTGGCACGACGCGGATGAGTGGGAACGGGTCGACCGACCGATGCTCCGGTTCGTCGTGCCCCAGGTCGAGCGCCTGTTCGAGGAGTACGAGACGAGGGATGTGTTTCACGAGCGCACGGCCCTGCGGGACACCGCATGGGGGACGCGAGAGTTCGCCTTCTACGATCTCGATATGAACGGGTTGACGTTCTACCGGGACATGACGGCGGAGGAAGCGGCGCGGAGCGGCTGAGGATCCGGTCCAGCGGTTCGAGGGCGCGGAAACTTACGCGGAGTGAGCGGGGGCGTTGCTCTATAGTCTTCTGATCTGGGCTCGCGGGTTCTGGCATGGCCTCCGGCATCGCGGACGCGTCCGTCGTGCGGTGTTTACGCTCGCGATCTTCATCCCCTGGAGTGCCCTCCGCTCTCTGGTCGAGGTCGGTCGCGCCCTCGACCACGTCTTTTATCCGGGGTTTCGACGACAACCGATCCGACGCCCGGTGTATGTCGTCGGAGCGCCTCGCAGCGGGACGACATTCCTGCACGAACTGCTGGCGCTCGATGAGGAACGCTTTACGTCTCTGCGGCTGTACGAGACGCTCCTCCCGTCGATCACGTTGTGTCGCCTGGTGGAGCTCGCTGCCGCTCTCGATCGGTTGGTGGGGCGGCCCATCGGGAGGCTCACATCCGCGATCGAGGCTCGCGCGTTCGGGGGCTGGGGCAACATCCACGAGACCGCGTTTGCGCGGCACGAGGAGCCGGAGGGCACCTGGGTGCTCCGGATGTTTACGCCGGCGGCGTACCTGCTCTTTCCGTTCTTCGATGAGTTGCCGGAGATCGAATCGCTCGAAGCCGTGAGAAGCGAGCGCGTTCGACGAAGTGCCGTCCGGTTTTACACCGGGACGTTACGTCGCCACCTGTACAAGGAGGCCCGGCGGGGACGCGATCGCACTCTACTCGTCAAGACGGTCCTCTTCCCCAACCGTATCGAGGCGGTCATGGAGGCCATCCCCGACATCCGTTTCATCTACTTGATTCGGGACCCGCGAAAGACCGTCGCGTCCGCCCTCAGCATGTTCACGGCGCCCTGGAAGGTCCATTCGCCCGCAATGGTGGGAGCGACCCCGGAGAGCGCGCGCTTCGCCCAGGTCTTTATCGAAGGGTATCGCAAGTACGCGCGGGCTCGTGCGTCGACGCCGGCCGACCGCTGGCTGACTCTGGACTTCGCGGACATGGTGGCCGCCCCTGACCGGGCGGTCCGCCGGATCTACTCGCATCTCGGCCTCGACCTGCGCGACGAGTTGGCACGGCAGATCCGCGACGCCGGGGTCGCCGCCCGGGAAGGCCGAAACCGACACCACTACACCCTCGAGCAATTCGGCCTCACCCCGGCCGCCATCGCGGCGGCGCTGCCCGAGGTCGTGGCGGAGGCCATCCCCGCCCAGCTCCCCTGAAGACCAGAGGATGCCGTAACGCGTTGCTGGCCCGCGACGTGCACGTTCTGCCGCCGTTCGCGGTGTAAGGGACGCTTCGACGATCGGTCGACGCCCGGAACCGCCCGTCACTCGGGGCGATCCGCGACGCTAGCGCTCGAGAACGCCGGGATGGGGCGAGGGAGGCACGATGCAAGATCGCAGGCCAGTGGGCATGATTCTGCACGAGAAGGCGGATCGCATGTACGTGATCTGCAGTGACGGAACCGCGTACTCCGCGAAAGTGGGGCACCCGGGAATCGTCATGGGGTGGCACGAGATCGACCCGATCCCCGGGACGCCGGCGTGGGAAGCCGCCGCCGGGGCAGGGGTGCCGCTTCCGGACGTCACGTAGAGCCCGCGGAGTTCTCTGAAACAAAGAGACGGGAGTCGGCTGGTGGCCGACCCCCGTCTCCGTCCCTGTTCTGGCTCCGGACCGGCCGTCAGTCGGTCTGACTGTCGCCCGTCGAAGCCTCCTCGAGGGCTCGCGACAGGAAACAGCCGACGACCGCTCCCACGATCGGTCCCCACACATAAGCCAGGGAGAACGATCCGATCCCGAACGCCACCGCCGGGTTGAGGACGCCGTTCGAGGTGTGTGCCGCGAACGAGACGCCGAGCGCCAGCGAGCCGCCGATCACGATCCCCGACATGACCGCGGGCACCCGTCCCAGCACGACGGACGCGATGCCGAAGAGAAACACGAACGCGCCCAGGAGCTCGGCTACGCCGACATCGAACGTGTTCGCGGCGATCACGTCCGCCCCCGGGGAGAAGAGGGCTCCGCCGATCCCGAGCGCCGCAAACGCCCCGATGATCTGCACCGCGATGTAGCCGGCCGCGGACATCGCCTCGATCTTCCCGATGGAAAACAGGCCGATCGTCACGGCCGGGTTGATGTGACAGCCCGATACCGGCCCGATCGTGTAAACCAGGAGCCCGAGGGTCAGGCCCGCGATCACCGGAGTCGGAATCGGGAAACCGGTGGTGTTGACCGAAATGAGGACTGCCAGCGTCAGCATGAAGGTGCCAAGCAGCTCGGCGGCGAGTGCCTTCGGTTTCATATCCCCTCCTGGGGTACTCCGGGTTGGCGAGAGGCTCGTTCCGGCATCAGGATAGAGATCGCCAAAACGAGCCGTCAAACCCCTCTCCGACACGTCGGTGCACATGGACTCCGGAAACCAGCACGAATCGCCGTCTTCTCCGGTGGTGATCCGG
>JAOTZH010000114.1 GCA_029861425.1 Gemmatimonadota bacterium | reverse complement strand
TCTCGGCCTGCGGCTGGATCGCCGTCACGACGCCCTCGAAGTCGGTCCCCAAGTAGGTGTCGACCGTGAACGTGGCGTCCTGTCCGACCTCGATCCGGCCGATGTCGGTCTCGTCCACATACGCCCAGACCTCCAGACGATCGAGATCGATGATCGTGACGAACGTCGGGGCGGCGAAGCTCGCCGCCACCGTCTCCCCGACCTGGGTCGTGACGGACGCGACCACGCCGGCGATCGGGGCCCGGATCTTCGTGAAGTCGACCTGGATCTCGGAGCTGCGAAGCGAGGCCTCGGCCTCCCGCACCCGGGCTCCGGCCGTCTTGAACGCGCGCTCGGCCTCGTCGTACTCGGTCTGCGCGATGACCTGTCCTTCGAGCAGCCCCTGGGCCCGTTCGAACTGCTGCCGGGCGAAGCCGTGTTCGATCCGAGCCGTTTCGAGAGACGCCGCGGCCTGCTCACGTCGGGCCTCGAACTCGGTGGGATCCAGCTCAGCGAGCAGGTCGCCCTGACGCACCCGATCGCCGACCGTGACGTAGAGACGCCTGAGGACGCCAGACACCCGCGAACCGACTGCGACCTCGGCACCGACCTGCGGCCGGACGACCCCGGTGGCGAGCACCGTCGAACCGATGGTCCGCAGCTCCGCGGCGGCCGTCTGACGCGCGGCCGGGGCCCCCGCGTCGGCGGTTCGCACCGTACGGCCATCGACGATCACCCACACGCTTGCCGCGAGCAGGATCGTCAAAATCGATAACAGGCCGATCTTCTTCATTTCCGCCTCTGTGGAAACAGGCCACGCCGGTGCGCCGGCAGGTCCCGTGCGGGCGCTGGTGCCGAACCCCGCAATATCCCTCTGTACAACCGAGGGGGCGAGTCATTTACACGAGGAGCGATACGCCGTGACGGCTACGTGTCCTCGAGCCACCGGCCATGCCGGTCGAGAAAACGCCCGAACTCCGTGGCGAAGCGCTCGCAGTCGGAGTCGTCGATGGCGAGGGAGAGACTCATCAGGCCGCGCGGCGCGAGATAGAACCCGGCCAGCATCATCTCCATATGGAACAGGGTGCGGGCTTCGGGCGAGGTGGCCGCCGTGTCCGAGGCACAGACGATCTCCTGCCGCTGAAAGTGGACGTTCAGCACCGACCCGCGTCCCGTGACCCGGACCGGGGCTCCCCTCTCGTCCGCGACACCCTGCAGATGCGACTGGAAGCGATCCCCCCGATTGTTCAGCTCCAACACGGCCGGGCCCGTGTAGACGTCCCGAAGGCCGGCCAGTCCAGCGGACATGGAGAGAACGTTGTTGTTGCTCGTCCCGGCGTGGTGGAGTGCGCCGGGGAGGCGTGGATCGAACAACGCCATCAGATCCGCCCGCCCCCCGAAGGCGCCGAAAGATGCTCCGCCACCGAGGTATTTACCGAACGTGACGAGGTCGGGGGCGATGCCGAGCTCTCCGTGGAGGCCTCCGGGTGCGAGCCGGGACGTGATGACTTCGTCGAACACGAGCGGGATCTCGTAGCGGGCCGTTTCGTCCCGCAGCGCCGCGAGGAATTGAGGGTCCCCGGGGATCGCGCCGCCGCCGCCGAGCATCGGCTCGACGAGCACCGCCGCCAGCCTGGAGGCATTCTCGGTGATGCAGTCACGGGCGGCATATGGATCGTTGTAGGGCGTGGTGACCCACGGGAACGGGACGTTCAGACGGCGATCGACGCTCGCGAAATCCAGGACGCCGCCGTGATATCCACCGTCGCAGACCAGCACGGCGTCTCGGCCAGTCGCCACGCGGGCGAGGCTGAGCGCCATCAGGTTGGCTTCCGTGCCCGAGTTGGTGAAGCGGACGCGCTCGACGGCCGGGAATCGCTCGCACATCAGACTCGCCAGCTCGTGCATGCTCGGGTGGGGCCCGCCGAGCCGCAGGCCGTTGTCGATCGTTTCGTGGAGAGCCGCGCGGATCCTCGGGTTGGAATGACCGTGAAGCCCCGCCGTGTAGTCGCCGAGGAAGTCCGTGTAGGTGTGTCCGTCGAGATCCTCGAGTGTCGCGCCGTCACCGCCGACGATCGTGACCGGGAACGGGGCGTAATGGAGAACCGAGCGCGTATCCGCCCCGGGCATGTGAGCGGTTCCCGCCTCGAAGGCCTCGTGGCTCCTCGGGTTCGCGGCCGCAAACCGCCCCACGGCATCTTCGGCCGCGGCGGAGAGCGATCTCTCGGTTCGAGTCGTGGCTACCATACGAGAGTCTTTGTCACGACCTCCGGTCGGTGCAATGGGTGCGACCTCCGGGAGCAGGTGTTAGATACCTATCGTCTCACGGTTGTGGTAGCCGTTCTACTCGAAGTTGGGGGGTCTTACGTGGCGAAGGAAATGCTGCTGGTCGGGTCGAAGACGAAGGATGCACTGAAGTCGTCTGGGCTGAACGTGTCCGGGGACGCCCTGGACGCCCTCAACGGCAAGGTCTACGCGCTCGTGAAGGATGCGCAGACCCGCTGCACCGCGAACGGTCGGAAGACGATTCGCGGAAGCGACTTCTAGGAGTCCCTCGGTGGTGGGGGTGGTCGTAAGGCCAGCGGCCCCTCGCAGTTCGAACATGAAGGCCCGCCGATCGGCGGGCCTTCGTGCTGTCTACCAGACTTCGACAGGCAGGATCTCGAATGCTCACGCGTGATAAGCAGCGCGAGTTGCGTGAGACGATCTTTCGTCACCTCGACGGGATCGTGACCGCGCCTACCGCACACGCTCTCAGCGAGCGCGGTGTCATCGCGCACCTCGTCGGGCGCGAGACCGCTCTCTTGTCCGAGATGACCGCCCGCTTCGACGCGAACGAGGGCTACCTCAACGTCGCGCTTCGACTGCTCGCCTCGCAGGGCTGGCTCGAGCAGCAAATCGAATCCCCGCCTGGCGACGTCACGTACCACCCGACCGACAGGGGCCGTGTCGCGTTCGAGAACGTGGGGCTCTACGGCGACGTGGTCGACTTCATGCGCTATTCGGGTGAGTTCCACCCCCGGAGATTCGAGATCGAGCCTTTCCGCCGTATGGAGGCGGTCTACCGCGGGTATCGTGAGCGGCCCGGATCCTCGGCGTCCGACGATGAGGTCGTCGCGGGTGTGCGGGGACAGATCTTCGCGCACATCGAGGGAGCCCTGTTCGGTCCGACGATCGTCCGCCTCGGGATGAGCGGGATGTTCCACAAGTACTTCATGGAGGCCTCCTTCAGACCCGAGGAGTTTCACGAGGACGCCGAGAGCTTCGGCCGGCTTCTGTCGATGTTCTCCGACCTCGGCTGGTTCGCCGAGCGAAAGGGCACTTTCCGATTCACCGACGAAGGGCTGTTCTTCGCCCGGCGCGCGAGCGCATACGGTGTCACGGTTTCCTACATGCCGACGCTGCGCCGGCTGGACGAGCTGTTGTTCGGTGACCCCGATGCGCTCCGATCGGACGTCGGGATGCCCGAGCTCCACGTGGACCGCGAGACGAACGTCTGGGGCAGTGGCGGTGCCCATGCGGCCTATTTCAAGGCCATCGACTCGGTGATCGTCGAGTTGTTCAACCGACCGATCGAGGAGCAGCCGCGTGGGATCGTCGACATGGGGTGTGGGAATGGAGCCTTCCTGGAGCATCTGTTCGATGTGATCGAGAACCGCACGACTCGCGGAGAGGTCCTCGAGGATCATCCGCTCTTTCTCGTCGGGGTCGACTTCAACGAGACGGCGCTTCGGGTGACCCGGGGGAACCTCGCCCGCGCGGACATCTGGGCGAAGGTCATTTGGGGCGATATCGGTCGGCCTGAACAGCTGGCGCACGATCTGAGGGAAGACTACGGCATCGACCTCGAGGACCTGTTGAACGTCAGGACGTTTCTCGATCACAACCGCCCCTGGAAGCCGCCGGAGCAGGCGACCGAGGGTCGCGCCAGCACGTCCACGGGCGCGTTCGCCTATCGCGGGGCACGGGTCGAGAACGCGGCCGTCGAAGAGTCGCTTCGGGAACACTTCGATCGTTGGGCGCCCTACCTGCGACGTTTCGGGTTACTCGTGATCGAGCTTCACACCCTGCCCCCGGAGGTCGCGGCGGCCAACCTCGGGCGTACGCCCGTGACCGCCTACGACGCCACGCACGGCTATTCGGATCAGTACATCGTCGAAATCGATGTCTTCGAGAAAGTCGCCGCGGAAGCGGGACTCTTCGTGACGGAGGGATATTCGGGCCGCTTCCCGGATTCGGAACTCGCGACCGTCACCATCAATCTATTGCAGGCGACCGGCGCCTAACGGCCTGGGGCCCGTCCCACCTCTCAAAACGTGGTGACGGGCCCCCATGGGCTCGAGGCCGGACGGTCGGGCTTGCTAGTTCTGCGGATCCTCCGACGTCGTAGTCGCGCGTTCCGCCTTGGCCTCGCGGACCATCTCGCGGACGTCGGCGAGCAACTGCTTCGCGTCGTAGACGATCCCGTCCTTGATCGTGTACTTGATCCCGCCGACACGTTCGACGTCGCCCGTCTCGTCGTTGAGCTTCACGGCGCCGGTGCCGTACAGAACCTTGAGGTTCTCGAGCGGGTTCTCCTCGACCACGACGAAGTCGGCCTTCATCCCTGTCCGGATCACTCCGAAGTCGGGCTCACTCCCGCTCGGGTCGCTCAGCTCCTGCGCTCCGTACATCGTCGCTGAGCGGATCACTTCGATCGGGTGGAATCCCGCCTCGCGGAGCAGCTCGAACTCCCGGATGTAATCGAACCCATACAGCTTGTAGATGAACCCTGAATCCGATCCCGTGGTGACGATTCCGCCGCGGTTCTTGTACTCGTTCAGAAACTGCATCCAGACCTTGTAGAAGTTCTTCCACGCGGTCTCATCCTCGGAGCTCCAGTAGAACCAGTAGGACCCGTGGGCCGCCCGGCTCGGCGTGTAGAAGTCCCACTGGCTCGGGAGCGTATACTCGTCGTGCCAATCCGCGTTGCGTGCCCGCATGAGATCGCGGCTCGCTTCGTAGATCGTCATGGTCGGGTCGATCCCGAACCCGAGCTCCAGGAACCGGTCGATCAACGCGTCCCAGCTCTCTGATCCCGGCCCATCGACCTGATCCCAGAGACGCGCGACGTTACCGAACCGGTGCTGCTCGTTTTGATAGTTATAGTCCAGCGGCCAGTCCTGGATCGAATAGCTCGACAGCATCGACTCGAACAGCCCGTAGTAGTGCGTCATCATGTCGAGACCCGCCTCGGCGGCGTCGAGCGCGGTCATGCGGCCGACCCCCATCTGGCCGAGGTGGGCGACCGTGCCGAGCCCGTGTTGGTGGGCCTCGTCGATCACGGCCTCCATGATCGGCGGGTCGTAGGAGCCCAGCTTCAATCCGTCGATCCGCTGGCCATCGACGTCCTGCTGGACGGCCCATTGTACCCACGCTCGGGCCTGCTCGGGCGAATCGATCGCCCCCCCGTCCCACGCCTCACCCGGTCGCGCGTAGGTGTACATCCGCGGTGCCACGATCTCGTTTCGAGCGGCTTTCGCCTTTTCCTCGAGCGCCCACATCATCGGCCCGTGGCCGACGCCGCGGGACGTCGTGATTCCGTGGCCGAGCCACAGCTTGTAGGTGTATTCCGGCTGTGGGGCTTTTCCACCGCCACCCGTGTGGGCGTGCATGTCGACGAAGCCCGGCATGACGAAGTGTCCCGTCAGGTCGATCTCATGCGTCGTCGCATCCGGGTTGTCCTCGTCCTCGAGGTCCGGGCGCCGGTCCTCGTTGACGTCGAGACCGGGGAACCCGACGGTCTGGACCGAAGCGATCCGGTCGCCCTCGATCACGATGTCGACCGGCCCCATCGGCGGAGCGCCCGTGCCGTCGATGATGGTCACGCCGCGCAGGATCAGCCGATCGTAGGGCCCATCGCCCTCGCCGGCCCCGCGGGGCGTCGTCTCTTCCATCTGGGCCCAGGCCTGGCTGGCCAGGAGCAGGGTCGCAAAGCCGGCCAGCGCGGCACGGCGGATCGTCCGGGTGATGCTCATGAGTCCTCCGGTATCGTGCGTTGTCGAGCGGAGAAACCTCGTCTTCGATCTCTGGACGCGCCACCCGCACTCCGATACCGTCGGAAACCGCCCACTACCGCAGGAGATGCCCGATGCCCGACGACCGCATGAGCGCCAACGAGTTTCCGCCGGAGGTGCTGAGTCTCTTCGACAAATACGTCCACGGGTTCATCGATCGCCGGAGCTTTCTGGAGGGCGCCGCGAAATTCGCCGTAGCCGGGATGACGGCGGCCGGCTTCCTGGACGCCCTCAGCCCTCGCTACACCTGGGCACGGCAAGTCGAGCCCGACGACCCGCGAATCCAGGCTCGCTACGTGGAGTACGAGTCCCCGAACGGTCACGGGACGATGCGCGGGTACATGGCGAGCCCTGCCGACGGTCCGCCGAAGGGCGCGGTGCTCGTCATCCATGAGAACCGGGGGCTCAACCCCTACGTCGAGGACGTCGTCCGCCGATTCGGCGCTGCCGACTTCCTCTCGTTCGGACCGGATGCGCTCACACCTCTCGGCGGCTATCCCGGCAATGACGACGAGGGGCGAGCGATGCAGCGCGAGCTGGACCGGGACAAGATCACCGAAGACTTCGTCGCCGCGGCCGAGTTCCTCATGGAGCACGAGGAGTCGACGGGGAAGGTCGGGGCCGTCGGCTTCTGCTTCGGCGGGGGTATGGTGAACACGCTGGCTGTCCGGCTCCCCGACCTGGCCGCCGGGTCCCCGTTCTATGGTCGCGCCGCGGCTGCCGAGGATGTGCCGAAGATCCAGGCGCCCCTGCTCATCCACTACGGAGGGCTGGATGAGCGGGTGAACGCGGGCTGGCCGGACTTCAAGGCCGCGCTCGACGCCAACGGCAAAGCGTACACGATGCACATGTACGAGGGTGCCAATCACGGGTTCCACAACGACACGACGCCGAGATACGACGAAGAGGCTGCCATGCTGGCGCAGGAGCGCACGATGGCCTTCTTCAACGAGCACCTGCGATGAGGAAACGAGTGCACTCGGCGGTGGGTCGCGGCAGTACGCCGCGGGTCTGCGCCGCCGCCGCGCTGCTCGCCCTCGCCCCCGCGCCGCTGGACCCGCTCGCGGCACAGGAGGTCGAGTACGATCCGAACTATCTGGCCACGTTCTCGATCATTGGTCGCGACCCGCAGACGGGCGAGCTCGGGATGGGCGTCCAGTCGAAGGCGTTCGGCGCGGGGAATCGGGCGATGCACGCGAAGGGCGGGCTCGTGATCGTCGCCCACCAGGCTGCCGCGAACCCCATGTACGGCGGGATCGGGATCGAGTTGCTTCAGGCGGGATACTCGCCCCAGGAGGCGCTCGACATGATGGTCGCGAGCGACGAGGGGCGGGATCGTCGACAGGTGTCGATCCTCGACATCCAGGGTCGCACGGCGGCGTGGACGGGGGAGGGCACGAACGACTGGGCCGGCCACAGGTGTGGGGTCGACTACTGCGCGCAAGGCAACATCATTGCCGGGCCGCAGGTGGTCGACGCGATGGCCGCGTCGTTCGAGCGCTCGAAGGGCCCACTCGCCGAACGGCTGATGGATGCCCTCGACGCCGCCCAGGCCGCCGGGGGCGACGTCCGCGGCATGCAGTCGGGGGCCATCCTCGTCGTGAAAGAGCGGGCCGGCGGCGGGTACAGCGACCGAGTGGTGGACATACGCGTGGACGATCACGACCAGCCGCTGGTCGAGATGCGGCGTGTCCTCGACATGTACCGCTCGGGCATGATGCTGCGGGACGCCAGCCAGAAGCGATCGGACGGCGACCTCCGCGAAGCCCTCCAGATCGCGACGGCGGCGCGGGACAAGTCGCCGGAAAACGACAACGCGTGGGTGGCCCTGGCGGAGATCTACATCGACATGGGTCGCGAAGCCGATGCCTTCGTGGCCCTCGAGCAGGCTGTCGAGCTCAACCCCGGCCGACGGCACACGCTTCCGAACGACGATGACTTGGAGAGCGTCCACGACCACCCCGAGTTCCGGCGAATCACGGGCAGCGGGTTCTAGTCGTGTACTTCGTCGACTACCGCGACCACCTAGGTATCCGCGAGGGCAAGCCGTTCAAGGCGACGCTGTTCCGTGGCGACCAGCTGCTCCTGGGGGTGAACTGCCTCGCGCCGGGACAGGGACAGCCGGTCCACATGCACGCGAACCAGGACAAGTTCTACTTCGTGCTCGAGGGCGAAGGCGTGTTCACGGTCGGGGACGAAGTACGGTCCTGCGGCCCTGGCCACGCGATCTGTGCGCCGGCCGGCGTCGACCACGGGGTCACGAACGACACGGCGGACCGCCTGGTCTTTCTGATGACGATGGCCCCTCCGCCGTTGGGCTGACCGGGCCGGCCGGCACGAACTCGGAACCGGGTAGAGCAAGGCAGAGGAGGACGTCATCGGCATCATCTACCTGAACGGGGCGTATGTCCCGATCGAGGATGCGAAGATCTCCGTGAACGACCGGGCATTCCTGTTCGCCGATGCGGTCTATGAGGCGATACCGGTCTACAGCGGCACGAGCTTTCTGCCCGACCGCCACTACGCACGGCTATCGCGAGGGCTCGGCGAGGTGTCGATCGATTTCGACGTGGCGGGACTCTCCGTCGTGTGCGAGCGACTGCTCGCGCAGAACGATCTGGTGGGCGAGGAGTTCGTCGTGTTCTACGTACAGGTCACGCGCGGGGTGGCCCCAAGAACCCACGCCTTCCCGACGACCTCCGTCGAGCCGACCGTATACGCCTTCGTGGGGCCGCTGGCCCGGGCCACTCCGGAGCAGTGGGACCTCGGAACGGCCGCCATCACACTCCCCGATCAGCGATGGGGTCGAGCCGACATCAAGTGCACGGCCCTGCTACCGAACGTCCTCGCTCAGCAAGCAGCGGTGGAAGCGGGCGTCGCCGATGCGGCGTTCATCCGCGACGGAATGGTGACGGAGGGGACGCACAACAACGTGTTTTCCGTGATCGACGGGGTCGTGACCACGGCACTCGCCGATCGCCGAATCCTCCACGGGGTGACCCGTCAGTTCGTCCTGGAGCTCGCGAGCGACCTGGGGCTGCCGACGGCGGAGCGCGACGTCGCCGAGTCCGAGTTCCGCGCGGCCGACGAGATCTTTTTTACCGGGACTACGACGGAGGTGCGGCCGACCGTGGTGCTCGATGGCGAACCGGTCGGCTCGGGCTCGCCCGGCCCGATTACGCGCCTGCTCTCCGACGCGTACCGGGCGGCAGCGGACCGAATAGTCGCTGACTGACCGTTCGAGGAGCCGCCTTACCTGCTCGTCACCGGCTCCAGTCGCACGACGGCGGTCGGCTCTCCCCGCCGATCGTCGACCGCGAGGTAGATGAAGCCGTCCGGTCCCTGGCGGACGTCCCGGATCCGCCCGAGTCCCTGCACGAGGGTCTCCTCGGCCACGACCGCCTGCCCATCCATCGTGAGCCGCGCGAGTTGCTCGCCGGCCATCCCCCCGGCGAAGATGTCGCCGCGCCACTCGGGGAACGCGTCCCCGGAGTACATCATCAGGCCGGACGTCGCGATCGACGGCACCCAGAAGTGCGTCGGGTGCTGCATCCCCTCGCGCATCGTGCCCTCGTGGATCGCGGTGCCGCTCCGGTAGTTCACGCCATACCCGACGACGGGCCATCCGAAGTTCACGCCGCTCAGCACGAGGTTGAGCTCGTCGCCGCCCTGCGGGCCGTGCTCGGTGATCCAGACGTCGCCGGTCTCGGGATCGATCGTGAGACCCTGGGGGTTCCGATGCCCATAGCTGTAGATCTCCGGCTGGGCATTCGGGTCGCCGACGAACGGATTGTCCGCGGGGACGCGTCCGTCGTCGTGGATCCGGTTGACCGTGCCGTGATGATTCGAGATGTCCTGCGCCGGGTGCGCCTCGAGGTCGCCTCTCGAGGGGGCCTGTCGGTCGCCCACCGTGATGAACAGGAACCCGTCGGGATCGAACGCGAGCCGAGAGCCGTAGTGGCCGTTCCCGTCGCTCACGGCCTCGAA
Organism: Gemmatimonadota bacterium; assembly: GCA_029861425.1. Classification (GTDB taxonomy): domain Bacteria; phylum Gemmatimonadota; class Gemmatimonadetes; order Palauibacterales; family Palauibacteraceae; genus Palauibacter. The sequence continues at coordinate 2,935 of JAOTZH010000114.1, read as the reverse complement.
CACCTCTTCGACATCGTTGAGTGCGTTGTTCTCGAATCGGGCTCGGATGACAGCCGTCGTCCCCCGTTCCTGGTCGGGCTTCGGCTTGCTGTAGCTGATGTACAGGAGCCGATTCGACGCGAAGTCCGGGTGGGGGACGACGTCGAGGAGCCCGCCCTGACCCATGGCCACGACCTCCGGCACACCGGCCACGGGGTCGGCGAGCAGCTCGCCGCCTCTCACAACGCGAAGGCGCCCCGGGCGCTCCGTGACGAGGATGTCTCCACCCGGCAGGAAGGCCATCGACCAGGGGTTTACCAGGCCGTCCACGACCGTGACGATTTGGTAGTCATGATAGGCGGAGCGAATGGTCTCCTGGGCGGACATCGGCATCGCGATGGCGAGCGAGACAGCGGCGGCGAACAGCGAGCTTCCGGAACGGGACATCGGGGTCTCCTGGCAAGGCGGCTACGTCACTTCGGGAGCGGGCTCTGGTAGGTCAACACCTCGCCCTTCGTGTCTGCTGAAGCTGATCTCGTGAGCGGACAGGGGCAAGCGATCTCCCGCCCCATTGCAGCGGACCGCGCGGTCCGCGCAGCTTGGCGTCTGCCGTTCGCGCCCGACACCACAAGGACACGGGCCCGCGTCCACGAGGAGACTCGAAGATCGATCCCCACGAGGCGTTACACGCCGAACTGAGCCACCGCTACGAGCTCGAAGATGTGATCGGGAAGGGCGGGATGGGGACGGTCTATCTCGCGCGCGACCGGAAGCACGGACGACGGGTCGCGATCAAGACGATCCGGGGAGACCTCACGGGGGCGGGCACACAGCGGTTCCTGCGCGAGATCCAGATCACGGCCCAGCTGCAGCACCCCCACATCCTCGCGCTTCTGGACTCGGGCACCGCGGGCGACACGCTCTTCTATGTCATGCCCTACGTGGAGGGTGAGTCGCTCAGGGCGCTCATCGACCGGAAGGGTACGCTGACGGTCGAGGAGACGGCGCGCATCGGCGGCGAGGTGCTCAGCGCCCTCAGTCACGCGCATGCACGGGGGGTGGTCCACCGCGACGTGAAGCCCGACAACGTGCTCCTCAGCGACCGGCACGCCGTGATCGCCGACTTCGGGATCGCGAAGGCGCTCACGCCCACCGAGGATCAGATCACCGCGGCCGGCTGGCAGATCGGGAGCCCCGGCTACATGGCTCCTGAACAGCTCGTCGGCGAGGTCAGCCCCGCAAGCGATCTCTACGCCGTCGGGGCGGTCCTCTACGAAGCGCTCACGGGTCGGCGGTGGTCTTCCGTCACCGACAAGGAAGACGCGGACTGGTCCGACGTTCCGCCGAAGCTTCGGGCGGTGATCATGAGGGCTCTCGCCGCGGTGCCGACGGAGCGCTGGGCGAGCGCTGACGAATTCCGCCGGGCGCTCAGAGAGGGTGTGGACACGGCTCGCCCGGCTCGGGTCATCGTGGCGATGACGCTACTGGCGGTGGCTGTCGTCGCCTCGGTCTGGATCATCCTTACGCCGGATGGGCCGGGTGCCGAGATCGGTTTCGAGGGCATCGGGCGTTCGATCGCCGTGCTGCCGCTCGAGAACCTGAACGGTGACGATGAGACAGAGTACTTCAGCGATGGCATCACCGAGGACATCATCGCGCAGTTGTCGAGAATCGCCGAGCTCGACGTCATCTCGCGCAACTCGACCATGCACTACAAAGACAGCGACCGGTCGCTGCGGGAGATTGCCGAAGAGCTGAACGTGGTCGCCGTCCTCGACGGAAGTGTTCGGCGGGACGGAAACCGGGTCCGGATCGTGAGCCAGCTGATCGACACACGCACGGACGCGAGCCTCTGGAGCGAGACCTACGATCGCGAGCTCACGGACGTGTTCGCGATCCAGGCGGATGTCGCACAGCAGATCGCGGGAGCCCTCCGGGCGACGGTTTCGCCGGCCGAGCGGTCGATGATCGAGCGGCGACCGACCGAGGACGTCGAGGCGCACCAGCTCTATCTCCGCGGGAGGTATCTCTGGAACCGGCGCACGCGCGCGGGGCTGGAGAGCGCGGTCAGCTACTTCGGGCAGGCGATCGAGCGCGATTCCGCCTACGGCCTGGCTCACGCCGGTCTGGCGGACGCCTATCTGCTTCTCGGGTCGTACGGGTACATGGCCGAGGTGGAAGCGATCGGGGCTGCGAAGGCGGCCGCCGAGCAGGCGCTCGCCCTGGATCCACAGCTGGCCGAAGCATGGGCCTCACATGGACAGATCCTCAGGTCGGAACGCGACTGGGACGGCGAGGAGGCCGCTTACCTCAGGGCTATCGAGCTGAACCCCAACTACGCGACGGCGCACCAGTGGTACGCCACGCTTCTGGCGGCTCTGGGCCGTCCGGAGGAAGCGGTGCGCGAGATCCGGCGCGCCGAAGCGCTCGACCCGGCGTCTCTCGCGGTGAGCGTGGCGACCGCCGTGGTTCTCCACGTGAACGGAGACTACGAGGCCGCGATCGAGCAGCTGCGCGGCACCCTCGAGCTCGACCCCGAGTACTTCTCGGCCGTCGTGTGGGAGATGATGACCTACAGCGAGATGGGCCGGTACGAAGACGCCCTCGCGTCGTCCGGGCGGCTAATGGAGCTACGGCCCGACGTGCCGGAGTTCGAGATCTTCATAGCGAACGTCCACGCGAAGGGCGGGGAAGAGGCGCTCGCCCGGGAGACGATGGAGCGGGTCCGCGCGGTGGCCGAGGACGAGACGCTGAGCGCCTGGGTCCACGCGACGCTCGTGGAGCCGGACGACGTGTTCGCCCTGCTGGACGCCGAGTTCGCGGACACGTCGTGGAGCATGTTCGTGCTGTTTCGGAGCCTGCTGTTCTACATGGACGCCGGCCCGTGGTTCGACCCGATTCGCGACGACCCGCGGTTCGCCGAGCTCATCCGGAGGGGGCATCTCCCCTGAAGACG
>JAOTZH010000113.1 GCA_029861425.1 Gemmatimonadota bacterium | reverse complement strand
GGTCCTCGATCACCCGGTACCCGGCGATCTGTGCAGAGGGAGTTGCAATCATCGGATCAGGTCCTTGTAGGGGTCGGACTTCCGGGCGAACCAGCGCTCACGCGCCACCGAGACGAACAGGACGATAAGGCCCGCCGCGAGTCCCAGGACGGCCCAGCGGATGAAGCCCGGGAGCTCCGTGTCCGCGAGGATCTCCTGTACCCACTCCCAGGTGCCCCAGGTAATCAGGACGATCGCGCTCAACGAGACGAGGATCCAGCCGAGGCCGCGCTCGAACCGGCGGTATACGCCTTCCCAGTAGGAATCCCATACCTCGGCCGGCGGCTCCCGGGTCGTCATCGTCCTGGTGACCTCCCTGAGGCGTTTGAACGCCTCCCATTCGTCTCTGAGCTTCGGGTCGCCCGCGAGGGCCGCGTCGAGCTCGGCGCGCTCCTCGGGCGAGATTTCGTCGTCTACGGCCGCCATCATGAGCTGCCGGAACCCATTCTCCGGGGGCCCCTTCCTGCCTTCGATCACGCCTCGCCCCCCGTCGATTCGGTGCTCTCCACCACGCCCGCGGCCACCAGCTCGCGGGCGAGCGAACGCCGGGCCGAGTAGAGACGAGACATCACCGTCCCGATCGGGATGTCGACGGTCTCCGCGATCTCCCGGTATCGGAGTCCCTCGAACTCGCGAAGCACCAGCACCTCGCGCTCACGCGGCTGCAGCTTCTCGATCGCCGCCGCTACCTGATCGCGCAGCTCCGCTCGCTCCAACGCCCGCTCCGGGCTGTCCGGGCCCCGGCCCATCGTGGTGTCCGTCAGCCAGGATCCGACCCGCTCGAGCTTCTTTCGGCGCGAAGAGGTGTCTCGAGTGTAATTGAAGCACAACCTGCGAATGATCTGGTACAGCCAGGGGAAGAAGGGACGCTCGGGATCGATGGTCGCGCGGGCCTTGAACGCTCTCGCGAAGGCTTCTTGCGAGAGATCCAGGGCATCATCTGGCGACCCGACGAGTCCGAGCGCGGCATAGTAAGCGCGCTGCATGTATCTGCCGACGAGTTCGCCGAACGCGGCCTGCTCACCTTCCTGGGCTCGCAACACGAGCGAGCGGTCTGGAAGATCCGGGCTGGTCACACGGATTCTCCCGACGGGAGCCAGCGCGATCGACCTGACATTTTGTGCGAGCATTTCCGAAACGGGTCCTGTCGCGGGACATTCATGGTCATTTCGCGGTTTTGAGTGAGCTACCCGGATGCACCATTCTTATTCGCGGACAACCTAGCGGGGAGAATCGTCGCATGAGAACGCGCTCGTTTCGCACGATCGGGTGTGTCGCGCTCGCCACGACGCTCGCGTCGACCGAGCTCAGGTCTCAGCAGTCCAGCTGCTCCGCGTTCCCCCGTCCGGTCGTGCCGGCCGCGCCGCCCGACTCGGCGAGCCGCGGGCCGGAATACTGGTTTTGGTCGCACGCGTTCGATCGCGAGACGACGGGAGTCGGCGTGCTGTCGCCGGGCAACCGTGATGACGGGGGCCCACCAGGAACCGATTGGCTACCGGACACGTCGCTGCCGCTCTACGCGCGAGCTGGCGACCGGGAGCCCTCCGCATGGATGCACCTCGGGTGGTGGCTTCCGGCCAGGGGGGAGCGCCGCGCGCTGACATACCGCGGCATGCTGGAGACCGAGTACGAGCAGGCGAGCATAGTCGTCACGGAGACCCGCGAGGACGGATGGCTCCAGGTGTGGGTCGACATGGGCCCGGTTCCGCGGGCCGCGAGTCACGGGGTCATGTGGACGCACACCTGCGTGCTGGATCTCGGGCCGAGCCCCCTGACTCTGTCGCTGTGGGCCGAGCGCTTCGTCGGGCCAGACGCTCCACCGCTGTCGTTTCTCGGCGAGGAGAGACACGCGCTTCGCGACGGGCCGGACGTCTCGGGGACGCGAATCGCCTGGTTGGGCCCGGACGATGAGGTCGAGTTGATCGAGATCGATGGGGACTGGGCCCGCGTTCGTGCCTTCCGTCCCGGCGTGTTCCTGACCGGGTGTCTGGGCGACGACTGGGATGGCGAGGAGCTGAGCGGGTGGATCAAGTGGCGAGACGAGGATTCGGGATCGTGGTTGTGGTACCCGACCCGGGGGTGCTGAGGCCGGTCCCCTACCGGACCAGCCCCGGACCTCAGAACCTCGACGCCGTCAGCGTGACGTCCGCGTCCTTCCAGGCTGCGTCGAACTCGTCGTAGACCGCGCTCGCGTCCTTCCCCTGTGCCTCGAGCGCCTGGGCGAGACCGAACAGCGACCAGCCGTTCGCCGGGAACCGCGCGAGGTCCTGGCGATAGGCCTCTTCGGCCTCGGCGGGCCGCCCGTCCTCGAGATACGCCAGCCCCAGCGAGTGCCGCATCGGGTAGTACCACAGCGGCGGCTCTTCGTAGACCATCGCGTCCTCGAGGTCGGTCGCTACCGCGAAGTGTGTGATCGCGCCGGCGCTGTCCCCGGTCCGCAGGGCGATTTCGCCCGCGAGCGCATGCATTCCGATCGCCATCACCGGGTTCTCGGCGTTGGCTTCGTCCTCCTCAATGATCGCACGAAGCCGCTCGAGCTCGGCTCTCGCCCCAGCGGCGTCGCCGGTCGCGGCCAGAGCGACGCCCCGCGCGTAATGAGCCACCGCCGTAGCCTGCCGCAGATCCGGGTCCGGCATGTCGAACCCGAGGACCTCCTCCCAGCGCCCGAACGTCACGCCAGTCAGGTGCGGGAAGACGATCGCGTTCTGGATCCAGGCGACCTCCAGGGCCACCGCCTTGGGGATCTTCGGCGAAACGATGAGTGATGCCTCCATCGCCTTGTCCGACATCCCCGCCATCGTCGCGGCGAACGCCATGAAGTGGTAGTTGTGCGGGTAGTATGCCGACGGATACACACCCATTGGGTTCTGGTCGGCGATGTACGTCTCGTCGGAGTGGACCGCGTGCTCGTTCACCGCGACGGCCTCCCGATAGCGGCCGACCCGGATGTAGATGTGACCGGGCATGTGGACGATGTGACCAGCGCCCGGCATCAGCTCCGCGAGGCGATCCGCGCACGCCTCGGCCCGCTTCGGGAACGCCGCCTCCACCGCGTGGATGTAGTAGTGACACGCGCCCGGGTTTTCCGCATCGATCTCGAGCGCGCGCTCGAGGACCTGGAGAATCCTCTCGGTGCCCGGGTTCGGAGACCGATTCGAGTACTCTCCCGCCCAGTAGTCCCACGGTCGGAGGTTCATCATGGCCGCACCGTAGAGGGTGAGGGCGTCATCGTCGTCTGCGAACCGCGCGGCCACGCCTGCCATGGCATCGGCGTAGGCCGAATCCCGCGCCGTCCGATCCGCCTCGGGGTCGGCCCCGTACCGCGTCGCGAGGGCGGCGATCAGGGCCTGTTCGACCTCCGATGCCCCGTCTGCATGGGCCCGGGCCTCCGTGATCGCTTCCTGAGCCGCCTGCCCGGCCGCGGCGTCCATGGCGCCGTTGATGTTGGGTCCATTCGCGAGCGCGATCCCCCACCAGCACATGGCGCAGCTCTCGTCGTTCGCGAGCGCGATCAGGTACGACTCGATCGCCTCCGCATGATTGAACGCGTAATGGAGGCGCAGACCCTGATCGAAATACGCCTGGGCCTCGTCCGACCCGGTCGTGATCGGGCGTCCGTGCGCGCCGAGGTTGTCATACAGGGGGACCGTGCCCGGGTCGTCGGGCTGCGGGTGCGCGTGATCCTGCGGGGCGTCACCCCCCGAACAGGCGGCGAGCGCAAAGGCGGCGCCAGCGGCGGCGCGGATTCCTCGCTTCATACTCTTCGGCTCCGATGACTGAAAGGTGCTCAACACACAGGCCTCGACGATTGGTCCGCCCCGCCAGGTGGCAACGTTTGGGCGAATCCATCGTCCCGGCGTTTTCGTAGACAGGCGGCGGGCCCATGCGGCCCGACGCCCTTCCACACACTATGTCAGACAGAGAACTAACGCAGAGAGGAGCAGGATCGGTGCATTCCGGTGAGGTCCAGACCGTCAGCAGAACATCAGGCGAGGGCGGATACATCGTCCCGGACAGGTGGACGCTCATTCGAGACGCCGCCGTCTTCCAGCTCAAACTGGCTGTCGACGGACTGCGCGATTTCGTGATGATGCCGATCGCGCTCGGTGTCACCGTGCTGGATCTTCTGAACGTCGGGCCGCGTGCCGGCCGCCAGTTTTACGACCTGCTGCGCGTCGGGCGTCGCACCGAGAACTGGATCAACCTCTTCGGCGCCACCGAGCACGCAGAAACCCTGCCGGCCACCAGTCGCCCCGGGATCGACACGCTCGTCCGAAAGATGGAGTCGCTGGTCGTGCAGGAGTACGAGCGGGGCGGTATCACGGCGTCAGCAAAAGAGTCTGTCGACCGTTTGCTCGACGGCATCAACGATCGCCCCGGATCGGTCTAGCGGAGGCACTCAGGATGACCGAGGAGCACGCGGCGCCCACACCGGAGCAGACCCGGTCCGCGGCTGAGCGACTCGAGGGACGAATACTCCGGACGCCGGTGCGGCCATGGATCCCGGACACCCCGGGGCCGAGAGCACCGGAGGGAGCGGAGCTCTTCCTCAAGCTCGAGCTGTTTCAGCGCACGGGGACGTTCAAGGTGCGCGGCGCGCTCATGAACATGCTGGGAGCCCCACCGGGGGCCCTCGCGCATGGCGTCACGGCCGTGAGCGCCGGGAACCACGCGATCGCTGTGGCATTCGCCGCCAAGTCCGCCGGTACTTCCGCGCGGGTCGTGATCCTGCAATCGGCGAATCCCGGACGCGTGGCACGGTGTCGAAGCTACGGAGCCGAGATCGAGTTCGCGGTCGACGGCGCGACAGGGTTCGCCCGCGCCCAGGAGCTCGCCGAAGAGGAGGGCCGGCTCTTCATCCATCCGTTCGACGGCCCGCTCACGATCCAGGGCACTTCCACGCTCGGACTCGAGATGCTGGAGCAGATCGACAATCTGGACGCGATCGTCGTTCCCGTCGGTGGCGGCGGCATCCTCGCGGGGGTCTCGGCGGTGGTGAAGGCGCTGAGGCCCGAATGCGCCGTCTTCGGTGTGGAGCCGACGGGCGCGGATTCGATGCGCCGGAGTCTCGATGCCGGCGAGTGCGTCGCGATCGAATCGGTTCAGACGATCGCGGATAGTCTCGGTGCTCCCTACGCCGAGGCCTACAGCTTCGGGGTCATACGAGACCATGCGGACGACGTGGTGCTCGTCGATGACGCGGCGATCCGGGACTCGATGAGGATCCTGTTCCAGGACGCCAAGCTGGCGGTGGAACCGGCGTCTGCCGCGCCCTATGCGGCAGTCTGCGGTCCGCTCCGGGAACGGCTCGCGGGGAAGCGAGTCGCCGTGCTGGTCTCGGGCTCGAACATCGATATCGCGACCTTCGCCAGCTACGTGTCGGAGGACTGAGATGCGACGCAGGATGCCGATCGCGCTGGTCGCGATCGCGGGGCTCCGGGGAGCATTGATCGGCCAGGAACCCGTGGCTACCGAGCTGGCGTCCGGCACCACGGCGCTTCTTCAGGCCGTGAGCCCCGTCGATGCGGGGGTCGTTTGGGTGAGCGGGCATGAAGGAGCGGTTTTGCGCACGCTGGACGGCGGTGAGACCTGGGAACGACGGGCGGTCCAGTCGCTGGACTCGCTTCAGTTCCGTGACGTGCACGGGTTCGACGCCGACCGCGCGGTGATTCTGAGTGCCGGGCCGGGCAATCAGTCCCGGATCTATCGGACTGTCGATGGCGGGGACACCTGGACCCTTTCCTGGCTGAACGAGGAGCCGGAGGGCTTCTACGATTGCATCGACTTCTGGGACGACGAGCGGGGAGTCGCCTATGGGGATGCCGTCGACGGGGAGCTGAGGATTCTCGGGACCCGCGATGGCGGAACGACATGGGCACGGGTCCCCAGCGAGGGGCTCCCGGCGGCCGTGGCCGGAGAGGGTGGGTTCGCGGCGAGCGGCACCTGTGTCGAGACGGGGCCCGGGGGCTCCGCCTGGATCGGGACTGGGGCCGGAGAGCGGGCCCGGGTACTGGCGACCGCGAACTTCGGCGACACGTGGTCGGCCGTCGACCTCCCGATCGTCTCGGGAGAGGCTGCTGGCGCGTTTACCGTCGTATTCAACGACGCTCGCTTCGGGGTCGTCCTGGGCGGCGATCTGTCGACGCCGGAAGGCTTCACGGACAACGTGGCGATCACCGGGGACGGAGGAGCGACATGGTCACTGGCGACCCGGACCCCGATGCCTGGCGCCGTGTACGGAGCTGCGCTGGCGAGCAGCGGCCCAACGCCCGTGCTGGTGGCGGCGGGTCCTGGCGGCCTCGCCATGACCGCGGACCTGACCGGCCAATGGCGCCTGCTCGATCCGGGCTCGTTCTGGGCCGTCGGCGCGGTGGGAGCGCGCGCGTGGGCGGTGGGGCCGCAAGGCAGGGTCTTGCGGCTCGAATGGTGATTCTTTCGAGGAGAGGTGCGATGTCGAAGAGAGCGTTACTGATAGCCGTCCTCGGCGGTCTCGTGGCCATCCCGGTGACGGCCCAGCCGGCCCCACCCCGTGTGGATGTCGAGCACCGAGCCTTCGACTTCTGGATCGGGGACTGGGACGTCACCGTCGTCGGATCGGGGCAGGTGGCGGGGACGAACGAAGTCACGTCGGTGTTGGGCGGGTGCGCCCTCCTCGAGTCCTACGAGACTCCGACCGGCTATCGCGGGAACAGCTACAACATCTACGACCGCGCGAGCGGAAGCTGGCACCAGACCTGGGTCGACAACGCGGGCACGTTGCTGCAACTGGATGGTGGGATCGTCGACGGAAAGATGGTGCTGTCGGGCCCTGGGAAGGACGCGCAGGGCAACGACATCGTCAATCGGATCACGTGGACGTCTCACGAGGACGGTTCGGTGCAGCAGACGTGGGACGTCTCGAGCGATGGCGGGGACACCTGGACCAACGCCTTCGATGGGATGTACCGGAGAAAGAGCGGTCTCTGACGCCCGGGCGGGCCGTGCGCAAAAAAAAGGGGCGCCCCGAGGCGCCCCTTTTCTTCATCCCGGACGTGCCGGACTACATCCCGAGTCCGAGCGCCATCAGGTTGTCGAACGCCTCGCCGAGCGAGCGCATCGCTCGAGTGTCGTACTCGTACTCGAGCTCGAGAGCGTCCGAGTACACAGCACGCCGGGCGGCGCCGTCGCCCCGGACGCAGCCGGAGAAGCCGGCGGCCACGCCGTCACACGTCTGACGGGCACAACGTCCCACATCCTCGCTGCAGTTCAGGTAGACCTGACCCGCGGCGGTCTGGGTGACCGACTCCACGTCCTCGAGGTAGATCTCCCACCGCATGAATGTGCCGGAGCCGTCGCTCTTCTCCGCGACCAGCTTTCCGGAACCATCGATGGAGATTTGATAAGACCCGGTTGAAGTCGGGTTCTGGGTGAGCGCCCCGTTGATCTCTCCTACGAGCTCTCCGACGGCGCGTTGCTGTCCCAGCGCCACACCCGGAAGAACCAGCAGGAAAGACAGAGCGAGGGAGCATACGGCGGTTAGCGTCTTGACGCGCATCGGACCTCCGATTCGTAAGTGCCGCTTCTACATGACTCTCCCCTCCGCCTCACATCCACACCACACTCGAACACCGTACGGACCGGTCCGAAACCGCAGGCCGGCGGCCCGATCCCGTGCCACGGTACCATGCAATCGACGCGCCCGAAGCCGCCAGATCCCCCCTGCTAGAATCGAGTCGGGCCCAGGAGGATAAGAAGCATGTAGCCGACGTAGATGCCAAAGAGCCCGAGCCCCTCCCAGCGCCCGATGCGGGACCTGGAGCGGGCGAGCGGGATCAGCAGGACGATCGTAAGCAGCATGACGAGCATGTCGACCCGGAGGAAGTCTCGAGTCGGTGCCAGCGGGTTGACCATCGCCGCGGTACCGAGAATCGCGAGCGAGTTGAAAACGTTCGAGCCGAGCAGGCTGCCCACGGCGAGATCGGATTCCCGCCGCAGGAACGCCAGCAGCGTAGACGCGAGCTCGGGCAGGGACGTCCCGCCGGCGATCAGCGTCAGTCCGATCACGCGCTCGGAAACGCCCCACAGCCGCGCGAGATCAGTCGCCGTATCGACCAGCCAACGGCCAGCGAACGCCATCGTCATGAGACCCGCCACCACGAGGACGACGGCCATCCACAGGCTGCCGGTCGCGGGCGATCTCGGTCCGCCCTCTGTCGAAGCGTCCCCGACATCGGACTCTACGCTCAAGCTGTCGCGTCGCGCCGTCCAGCGGACGTACAGCATGTACGAGACGAAGAGTACCAGCAGAATGGCGGCGTCGACCCTGTTGATCGCCCCATCGGTCGCCAGCAGCGGGAACAGGACGGTGATGAAGAGGACGAAGGGGATCTCGAGTTGGAGGAGGCGAAGCTCGACGCGGACCGGCCGGATTATGGCACCGACGCCGAGAATCACCGCGATGTTGAAGATGTTCGACCCGATCACGTTGCCGAGCGCGACCGCGGGCTCCCCTCGCGCCGAGGCGATCACGCTGACGAAGAGCTCCGGAAAGGACGTCCCGAGCGCGACCACGGTGAGACCGACAACGAGCGAGCTCACGCCGAGCCTGCGCGAGAGCGTGATGGCGCCCCGAACCAGCATTTCCGCTCCGCCAACCAGGACGGCGAAGCCGACGACAAGTTCGAGTAGCTGTAGGGTGATCGGGGACTCCGTTTCCGCGCCGCGTCGGTTTCGGGAGGCGAAGACTGCGGAGACTTCGGCTCCGACTCAAGACCCGCGAGTGCGCCCAACCGATTCGCAGGAAACCATCTGGAGAGTCGATCCGTCATAAGAGACGTGAAACGCTTGCGCTCTTTCGTCCGTCGAATCCTCACCTGGCGGGCGGCGGGGATCGTTCTCGTCGCCGTCGTCACGACCGTTCTGGCCGCGCGCTCGTTCGATCGACGGGTGGCCCGCGCCTTCGAATCCGCGGAGCGGCAGTCTCCCACCCGAGTGTTCGCGCGTCCCCTCGTCCTCCGAACCGGAGACCGGGTGGATGCGGAGCGGGTCAGCGACCGACTGACACGGACCGGCTACAGGCCCACGTCGTCGCGATCGCCGGGCGTCGGCGAGTTTCGCATTCGCGACCGCGAATGGAGGATCGGCCGCCGGCCGCTGAGGATCGGCGCGTTCTTCGACGCGGGCGGCGCGACGACCATCCGCCTCGACCGGTCGGGACGGATCAGGGACATCACGGACGCGGCGGGTGAACGTCTGTCCGGACTCGTGATCGATCCGGAAGAGATCGCGACGTTCAGGGGTCCGCGTGGCCGCGACCGCATCCCCGTGCGGCTGGACGAAGTGCCGCGGCACCTGATCGACGCCGTGATCACGACGGAGGATCGACGGTTTCTCAGCCATTCCGGTCTCGATCCGCGACGGATCGCCGGGGCGTTCATGGCGAATATCCGGGAGGGACGTTTCGCCCAGGGCGGCAGCACGGTGACCCAGCAGCTGGCGCGGACGCTCTTTCTCAATCGGGACCGAAAGGTCATGCGGAAGATCAGGGAGGCGGCGATCGCGTCCTCCCTCGAGCGGTCTTTTCCGAAGGAGCGTCTCCTGTCCGCCTACCTGAACCACATCTACCTGGGACAGGACGGTGGCGCCGCAATCCATGGGGTCGGTCGGGCCGCACGCTTCTTCTTCGCCAAGGACGTCACCGAGCTGTCGGTCGACGAATCGGCCATGCTCGCGGGGATCATCCGCGGACCGAGCGTCTACTCCCCTCACCGGCATCCGGAACGGGCGCGGGTGAGGCGTGATCTCGTGCTGAGACTCATGAATGGCGCCGGGAAGCTGACGGACGATGGCCTCGCGACCGCGCTGTCCGCCGAGCTGAGCATCGTGCCGCCGTCTCGCGTGGCCTCGGACGCCCGCTGGTTTTTCGACTATCTGGAAAGAGAACTGGCCGCGGCCGACGCGCCGGACGGCGATGCCTCCGGACTCACGGTGATATCGACCCTCGAGCCTCGTCTCCAGCATCTCGCGGGCGAGGCCGTGACGAGGGGGCTCGAACGGCTCGAGAGGATGCGGCCCCGGCTCGCGCAACAGTCGCAGCCGCTCCAGGCGGCGCTTGTCGCGATCGACCCCTGGACCGGAGAGATCCTGGCGCTCGTCGGCGGGCGGTCCTACTCCGAGTCCCAGTTCAACCGGGCGACCGGAGCGAGGCGGCAGCCGGGCAGCGCGTTCAAGCCCATCGTCGCCCTCGCGGCGCTCGCTCGCGATGCGGATGACGGGTTCACGTTGGCGTCGACCCTGGAGGACGAGCCGTTCTCGATCGATACGCCGCAGGGGCCGTGGCGGCCGGGGAACGCCGACCGCGAGTTTCATGGCGAGATGAGCCTCCGCGAAGCCCTCGAAGAGTCACGCAACGTCCCCTTCGCGCGGCTCGGCATCGAGATCGGGCCCGAGCGGATCGTCGAGACGGCCAGACGGCTCGGCGTCTCGAGCCCGCTGGCCCCGTACCCGGCGCTCGCGCTTGGAGCGTCCGAGGTCTCGCTACTCGAGCTGACGTCGGCTTACGCGGTTCTTGCCGCGGAGGGTCAGCGTACGGAGCCTCATTCCGTGAGAAGCGCGCTCGATCCATCCGGACGGCGGGTCGACGATATCGGTGCGGTGCGAACCAGCCAGGCCTTCAGCGCGGCCGAGGCGTATCTCGTCACGTCCGCGCTGCGCGGGGTGATCGAGAATGGCACCGGCCGCGCCGTGCGCGACCTCGGCTACCACGGCCCCGTCGCCGCGAAGTCCGGGACGACCAATGGTTCGAGAGACGCCTGGTTCGTCGGCTACACCCCCGAGATCGCGGTCGGAGTGTGGGTCGGCTTCGACGACGGGACGCCGGTCGGTCTGACCGGTTCGCAGGCGGCCCTGCCGGTCTTCACGGGCTTCTTGCGCGCCGCACTAGGATCCGACGGAGACGCCGACTTCCGAATGCCTGGCGGGCTCGAGTGGCGTCAGGTCGCTCGCGCCGGCGACCGGAGATGGACGTGTGACGGCCACGCGGAGCTCTTCCTTGACGGGACGGCCCCCCGAGACTCCTGTTACGGGTGGGGTGGCCGGTGGCGTGGAGACAGGGGGCGCAGTGCCGGTCAGCTCCTCGAAGACGCGGAAGAATGGTTGCGATCGCGCCGCTACGAGCTCGATCGACCCGTCCGGATCGAACGGAACCGCGGAGGCCGAAGGAACCGGTAGGCCGAGGGGCCCGGACACTCACGCCGCAAAACGCGGGGATGTCGGGGCTCGATACCCACATGACGCCGTGGCGCGCGTACAACAATTCGGCGTCGGCGGAGCCCCACGCAAAACCGTCTCGAATGTGGAAAACTCTACAAAGGCCATGAGAATCGGCGGTTTCCCGTCCGTCAGATCTGTGGAGAATCCGTCTGGCACTGCGGTATGGTTCCTCCATTAACCCCGTCCGCCTGCAATCGCCAGAGCCGGTCCTGACGGACCCGAGCCAACTAGGGAGAGTGTCACCATGCAGAAGTTCTTCAACACGCTTTGGAGGGACGAGTCCGGCCAGGACGCGACCGAATACGTGCTGCTCGTCGTACTGATCGCCCTCGCCATCACGGCCGGCATGACCGTGCTCGCCACGGGCATCAACGGCGCGTTCAGCAACGCCAGCAACACGCTGAACGGACAGACCGGCGGTTCCTGAGCCTGAACTGGCTCGGCAGCTTCGGGCCGACGGAACTCACGCGCCGTCGGCCCAATCGCCTCACAAGCGCGAGGCGACTCCTCGCTGGGACCTGAAGGGTGCGGCTGCTCACCGCACCCTTCGCACATCCGGGTGCCACGACGGCCTTTCGAGCGGCTAAGTCGGGTCAGGGCGTCAGGGCACCGCGGTGTAGTGCCCGTGAATGCACAGCCAGCGTCCGTTCTCACGGACGAAGATCCGAGTCGATTTGCCGCGACTGGTGAAGCGTTCCCCGTTCACGTATCCGGAATCCGTCCAGTAGTACGCGACCCAGGCGACATCGCCCCGAATCGTGACGACCGGCTGGTGCATGTCCGTATGGACCCCCGTGGCGCGCCTTACGTAGTCGGCAATCGACGCGACCTCGAGCTCTTTTCCCTCGGCCAGGTACGTGTCGTTCTCGCCGAACTGCGAGAAGTCCGGGTGGACGTACTCGGCATAGGCGTCGGCATCGCCCGCCTCGATCGCGGCCCACATCGCCTCGAGCGTCGCGATCACCTCGACCTCCGCCGCGCTCTGACCCGTCACCGGGACCGCGGCCAGCGCCAGCACGAGGAACGGAATCATCCTACGGATCCTCATCCAACCTCCTGAGTCCGGTGTCGGGGCCGGGATCGCCGGCCGCTTGCGGGTCGAGAGCGCCCCGGTCAGCTTCGCGTGAACCCGATTCGGCTCACGGATCGTATCAATGGAGTACCACGCGCGGCCCCACGGCGAAACGGTTCGCTTCGCCGCACTCGAGAAAGCCAAGGCAGGAGATGGAGGACATGGGCACCAACGAGGACGAGATCTTCTCGATGGACGATCTCGAGAAAGACCTCAAGAAGACGCGTGGAGCGCGCCGATTGCCATGGTTCTCCGCCGGGCTCGTCCTGGGGATCGCGGGGACGATTTTTGCCCCGCGTCTGCTGGCGCCGTACCTGCCGGATTCTCTTCGCGGCGACCGCGAGATCCTCAGCGGGCCGGTGCTGGGGAAGGAGATGGATGGGGACCGTCTCCTGCTCACCATCCAGACCGAGCCCGGAGCACTGATCGCCAGCTTTTCGAGCCGGGTGTCCGAGATCGCTCTTCTGGTCGATCCCGGCGACACGGTGACGATCGCGGTCCCGGACTACGATCCGTTTGTGGAAGATCCCGATTTCGAGGGCGTCCGGAAGGCGACCTCCGGAGCCACCGACTCTATCGAGGGTGACTCCGTCGAGGGTG
>JAOTZH010000112.1 GCA_029861425.1 Gemmatimonadota bacterium | reverse complement strand
CGATGCCCTGGTGGCCCGTCAGGGCGGCCTCCACCGAGACGAATAGCTCGGGAGCCGACGTCCCCAGCGCCACGACCGTCACGCCGACGACCATCGGCGAGAGCTTCCAGCGGCGCGACAGGGCGACGGCGCCCCGGACGAGCAGGTCCCCGCCCATGAGCAAATAGACGAACCCCGCGAACAGATACAGGTAGGTCAGCGCCACCCGGGGTCTCCAGGCCCGAGGTCGGATACGCCGGGCGTCGGCCCGCGCAGGTCAGCCATGTCCGTCGCCACGGTCGGCTTGCGGTCGCTCCCCCTCGAGTTGCCCCTCCGCGGCCACCTGCTCACGTAGCCGCTCGACTCCCCCCTTGAGGTCCCGGTCCGAAAGGGACACGTCGCTCTCGAGAAGGGCGTCGGCCATGCTGTTGAAGGTCCGTGCCAGGACGCCGACTTCGTCCTGGGCGCGTACGACCGCGCGGGCCTTCGTCTCCCCGGAGCGGATGCGGTTCGCGACCTCCGCGAGCTCCTGAACCGGGCGGGAAAGGTGGAGCCCGAGCAGGATGCCTCCGAGGATGGCGAACGCGGCGAGGGAGAGCGCGAGTCGCACGGTCCGATCGCGAAGCCCGACGATCGGCTGCCTCTCCTCCTCGACGTCCGCTTTCACCACGACCCCCCAACCCGGACCGTCGAGGTGGCGGGTGGCCGCCCATACGTCGACGCCGCGATAGTCGGTCACCCCTTCGGCCAGCGCCGTGTCGATCCCCGCGGCCGCGAACGTGGCCGGGTCGAGCGCGGCGCCGCGTTCGGGGATCCACGAGCCGCCCACCAGGCCAGGGTGACGCACCCGGTGCAGCACCCGGAGCCCCTCCGCCTCGCGCAGGACGATCATGGTCTCGCCGGTCTCGCCAAGTCCGGTGTAGTCCTGCGTGATCTCGAACAGCGCTTCCGCGCCGAGGCGCACGAGGAGCCACCCGATTGGCTCGCGCTCCACGGACAGGGGCGTGAGGTACTCCACCTGGCGACGACCGTCGCCGGTGGTTTCGACCCCGAGGTACGTCGGCTCCGAGCGTCCCGTCGCGAGGACGACATCCGGCTCGGACAGCTCCGGGGTGTCCGTAGTCTGCTCGGACGGGTTGCCCCAGCTGACGGCCACCCGTTGGCCGCTCGTATCGAAGACCGCCAGGTAGTCGACGGAGGCCACCGCCGCCCGCGCGTCGTCCAGGATCCGGTTCATTCGCTCGCGCTCAGCGGTGCGACCGGTCCGATTGTACTCCGCGAGGCTCAGCCGCAGTTGAGTGCGACTCGCGATGAGGCTCACGCGGTCGGACCAGCCGCGCATCACGTTGCGCAGATCCTGACGACGGCTTTCGGCCACGGCTGCGAGCTTGTCGAGAGACGCGGTCTGCAGCATGCCGCGCCCCTCCTGATACCCGAACAGACCGAGCGCCAGCATCGAGCCGAGGGAGACCCCCACCAGGGCGAAGACGAGCTTCGTACGAAGATCCATGTACACAACATGCCGGGATGTGGGACGCGCGGCATCTCGGAAAGGCGCGACGTTTGCGGCCGGGGCAGCCGCCTCGCGTCAGGAGGTCTCGAGCAGCTCCAGCAGGCTCTCCCACAACGACCCGACGCCTTCGCCGGTCCGGGCGCTCGTGGGCAGGATCTGGTCGTCATCGATCCCGAGGGCGTCCCGGATCTTCTCCGCGGCCCTTCTCTGGCCGCTCCGATTGAGCTTGTCGATCTTTGTCAGCGCGAACAGGGTCGGGATCCCCGTTCGGGCGAGATAGTCGATCATGCGCTCGTCGTCCGGGGTCAGTCCGTGTCGTGCATCGACGAGGAGGACGATTCCGAGAAGCTCTTTGGTCCCCGACAGGTAGGATTCGATGAGCGGTCCCCAGCGCTCCCGGACCGTCTTCGGGGCCTGTGCGAATCCGTACCCGGGAAGATCGACGAGAAGGAAGCGGTCGTCGATCTTGAAGAAGTTGATCTCCTGGGTGCGGCCCGGGCGCTTCGACGTGCGCGCCAGGCTCTTCCGCCCCACGAGCTTATTGAGAAGGGTGGATTTCCCGACGTTCGAACGTCCGGCGATCGCGATCTGCGGGAATCTCCCCGGGAGGGGCTGACCGGGCCGGCCGATCGCTCCAATGAACTCCGCCGAACCGACAGGTTGGTGTGGAGGCATGAGTCAGGGTCGCGACGAGCGTCGCGACGCGCAAACGATCGCTTACGCCTCTTTGCGCTCGGCTTCGGGCTCGAGGATCAGCAGGGGCTGAGTGTTCTCCTCCACCGCCTCCTTCGTGACGACGACTTCACGGATGTCCATGCGTCCCGGAAGGTCGAACATCACGTCGAGCATGATCATCTCGAGCACCGCACGGAGCCCCCGCGCTCCTGTGCCTCGATCGATCGTCTTTTGGGCCACGGAACGAAGCGCCTCCGGATCGAACGTCAGACCCACGCCCTCGAGCTCGAACATCTTCGCGTACTGCTTGATCAACGCGTTCTTCGGGCGCTGCAGGATCTCGACCAGAGCATCCTCGTCCAGGTCGTGAAGCGAGACGAGCACCGGCAGCCGTCCGACCAGCTCGGGGATCAGCCCGTACCGCAGCATGTCCTCCGGTTCGACGAACGCGAGGACGTTCTCATCGTCCGACGTCCCCACGGGCCGCTCCTCGTCGCCCTGGAACCCGATCTGTCGCTTGCCCTGTCGCTCCTCGATGATCTCCTCCAGACCGTCGAACGCCCCGCCGCAAACAAACAGGATGTTCTTCGTGTCGATCTGGATGTACTCCTGCTGCGGGTGCTTGCGGCCGCCCTGCGGGGGTACGGATGCGACCGTGCCCTCGAGGATCTTGAGCAGCGCTTGCTGTACACCTTCGCCTGACACGTCCCGCGTGATCGACGGGTTGTCGGCCTTCCGGGCGATCTTGTCGATCTCGTCGATGTAGACGATTCCGCGCTCGCACTCGGCGACGTTGTACTCGCCGGCCTGGAGCAGGCGCACCAGTATGTTCTCGACATCTTCGCCCACGTACCCCGCTTCGGTGAGCGTCGTGGCGTCGGCGATCGTGAACGGCACCTGGAGGATGCGTGCGAGCGTCTGCGCGAGCAGCGTCTTGCCGACCCCTGTCGGTCCGAGAAGCATGATGTTCGACTTCTCGATCTCGACATCGTCCACCATGTTGCGGTGGTTGATCCGCTTGTAGTGGTTGTACACGGCGACGGAAAGCGTCTTCTTCGCCATCTCCTGGCCGATCACGTACTCGTCGAGAGTAACCTTGATCTC
This sequence comes from Gemmatimonadota bacterium, assembly GCA_029861425.1. Lineage (GTDB taxonomy): Bacteria > Gemmatimonadota > Gemmatimonadetes > Palauibacterales > Palauibacteraceae > Palauibacter. The sequence goes on along the minus strand of JAOTZH010000112.1, from coordinate 9,744 downwards.
CGAAGGTGTCGGGACCTCGGTAAACCGGCCCGCCGCCTCGCGTTCCTCTTCCTCCGCGAGGATTTCGTTGCAGAGCGCGATGCACTCGTTGCAGATGTAGACGTTCGGACCGGAGATGAACTTCTTCACCGCATCCTTGGACTTTCCGCAGAAAGAGCAGCGCAGGTGCTTGTCGCTAGGCATCTTCGCTCTGGTTTCTCCCCCTCGGGTGTTCCCGCTCGACGAACTCAGCCCATGGGTGCGAAAACCGGGCCCGCAGGACCGATCTTCGGGTCAGATCCCCGCTCCGTGTGAGCACGACGCTTCCTAGTCTTCCGCGGCGGGGCGCCCGTTGCCTTCGCCCACGTCGCCCTGTCGCTCCACGACCTCGTCGATGATCCCGTACTTCTTGGCTTCCGCCGGCGACATGAACCGGTCGCGGTCCACGTCCTCGGCGATCGTCTCGATCGGCTGACCCGTGTGCACCGCGAGCAGCGAATTGAGCCGCTCACGGGCGTGGAGGATCTCCTTCGCCTGAATCTCGATGTCCGCCGCCGTCCCGTACGATCCGCCGGACGGCTGGTGGATCATGATCCGTGCGTTCGGCAGCGCGCGCCGCTTCCCGTCCGATCCCGCAGCGAGGAGAAAGGCGCCCATCGATGCCGCCATCCCCATGCACGTGGTCACGACCGGAGCGTTCAGGAACTGCATCGTGTCGTAGATCGCGAGCCCCGCCTGGACGCTTCCCCCCGGCGAATTGATATAGATGTTGATATCGCGCTCAGGGTTGTCCGCTTCGAGGAACAACAGCTGTGCGATGATGACGTTCGCGACCTCGTCGTTGATCGGCGAACCGAGAAACACGATGCGGTCCATAAGGAGACGCGAGAAAATGTCGTACGTCCGCTCCCCGCGGCTCGATCGCTCGATGACGTACGGCGCGTAAATCGGCATGTACCCTCTCTGGTTGTCCGGCTCTTCGTCCGTTTTCCCGTCACTGGCCGGGCTCCTCGGCCCGTCCTTACCCCGTCCGGCGGGATTCGTCCCGCGGACGGCCGGCGCCTACTCCACCTTCGACTGCGCCAACAGCGTGTCGAAGACCTTGCCCACGGCCATGTCGCGCCGGAGAGCATCGAGACGCTTCTCCTTGGCGAGCCGCTGCCGAACTTCGCTCATGCTCAGCTCGTTCTGTTCACCGATCTCGCGGAGCCGCTCCTCGAACTCGTCCTTGGTGGGTTCCGCGTCGTGGTCGTCGATCAACCACTCGATGACCAGGTCCCGCTTGATCTGACGCTCGACCGCGGGTCGAACCGACTCCCTCGCCTGCTGGAGTCGCTCGGGATCCGCATCCTCCGGCGCGTCGAGCACCCGGTCAAGATAACCCGACACGAGACCGGGGGGCACCTCGAAGGGGTTCGCGTCGAGAACCGCGTCGAGCAGCTGTTCGCGGACCGCGCCGTCGGCCTCGCCTTCGCGGTGCTTCCGTACATCCTCGCGCACCGCGTCCCGCAACGCCTCGATCGTCTCGAAGTCCCCGACCTCCTGTGCGAACTCGTCGTCGAGGTCCGGCAGACGCTTCGTCTTCACATCGAAGAGCTCGATTTCGAGTTCGCGGGTGGCCCCCGCCAGATCCTCGTTCCCGAAGTCGACGGGGTATGTCACGTCGAATGTGCCTGACGATCCGGGCTCGAGACCCAGGATCGCCGTCTCGACGTCCGGGATGGCGTATCCGGCTCCCAGCTCGAAGCGGTAGGGCTTGCTGTCCTGCTCCTCCTCGGCTTCGGCCTCTGCGTCGACCGGTCGGATACGGACGGATACGACATCTCCCTCCTCGGGAACGCGCTCCACCGGCTCCAGCACCGCGCGGTCCCCCGCCATTCCGGCCAGCATCTCGTCGACGTCCGTCTCATCCACCGTGACCTCGGGGCGCTTGAGTCGAAACCCACCGATCCGCTCCAGCGTGATCTCGGGCATCACCTCGACGTCAACGCTGAAGCTCAGACTTTCGCCGGGCTCGTACTTCACGTCGTCGACCGCAGGCTCACCGACGGTGTTGAGCTCGTGCTCGCGGACCGCCTCACGGAAGCCCTCGTTCACGAGCGCCGTGATCGTCCGTTCGTCGATCGCCGGCCCGTAGCGCTCCTCGATGACCCGCGTGGGCACCTTGCCCTTACGGAACCCCTTGATCCGGACGGATTTCCCGAGCTTCTTCACCTCTTTGCGCCGCGTCGCGGCCACGTGCCCTCCGTCGACCGTGATCGAGACCCGGCGCACGCAGGGCGCCTCGTCGGCGACTTCGACCGCGAAGCGGCGTTGTTCCGTACTTGTCTGGCTCACCGGTTACCGGGTTCTGTCCGTCTCGTGACTGGTTGAAGAGAACGCGCGACTCGCGCTCGATGCGAAAGGGGGGACTCGAACCCCCACGGCCAAAGGCCACCAGCTCCTAAAGCTGGCGCGTCTGCCAATTCCGCCACTTTCGCGCGCCGATCGAATCTCTCCCGGCCCGATCGACCCGGCAAGCTTGCCGGGTCGATCAGGCCGGGCTCCTGCGCGCGCCCGCGGACGACAGAGCCCGGGCCCGCCGTCCGCGGTGCCCGGGCTGTCGAATCGCCGCGAGGATCGAACCTTCCGATCAACGCTCCGGAAGGACGAGGCTCAGGATCTGAGTCTGATGGTTGCCACGTCCGCGGAAGGGGTCGATTTCAACGAGCAGGCTCGCCGCGGTACCCCCGTCGAGGACTCGCAACGCGCGCTCGTAGTCGCTGACTGTCCGCACCGGGATTCCGTTCAGGTCCCGCACCACCGTGCCCTCAGGGACGATGCCGCCGAACATTCGGCCGATCGGGCCACGCGTCTCGCCCCCGACGATCACGACACCGTCCTCGATCCGGTCCGGGATGTTGAACTCCTCACGAACCGAACTGGAAATCTCGGATACTTCGATCTCGAGCGGGTTGTCGGCGTTGAGCGACTGTTCCTCGCGAACGGCTCGAGTCGCCAGCCTCGCCGGCTCCTCGCCCGTACCGACGAGGGTGATCGCCGCGATTTCGGTTTCCCGCGTCCGTCTGCGAACGATCTCGAGGTCGACGGTCTCTCCCGGCCCGAAAGCCCGGATTCGGCTCTGGAGGTGCGAGACGCCGCGCACCTCACGACCCTCGACAGCGACGATGACGTCGCCGATCTCGAGGCCTGCCCTGAACGCCGGGCTGTCGTCGAAGCTGCCGTCTCCGTTGATGTCGGAGAAGCTGCCCACCTTCGCACCGGCCACCTGGTTCAGCCCGTAGAACTTCGCGTCGGCGGAGTTCACGTCGTTGATCCCGACGCCGATGAGGGCACGTCGGACCTCGCCGTAGTCGATCAGGTCGTCGAGGACCTCGCGAGCGAGCTCGATCGGAATCGCGAACCCGTATCCCTGATAAGAGCCGCTGGTACTGGCGATCGCCGTGTTGATGCCGATGACCTCGCCGGCCGCGTTCACGAGTGGCCCGCCCGAGTTGCCCCGGTTGATGACCGCATCGGTCTGGATGAAATCTTCGATGGCGAGTGGCACCGCCCCGTTCTGACGGAGGATGTCGATGTTGCGGCCCTTGGCCGACACGATCCCCGCGGTGACGGTCGTCTCGAGCGGTCCCCTGCCTGCTCCGCCGCCCACGCCGGGACTGCCGATCGCGAGCACCCATTCACCCACCTGTGTCTCCTCGCTGGAGCCCAGAGGCGTGACCGGAAGGTCGTCTGCATCGATCTTGAGCAGGGCCACATCCGTCTGCGGGTCCCGGCCGACGATCTGGACGTTCTCGAACACCCGCTGATCGGCGAGCTCCAGATCGACGAACGTCGCGCCCTGGACCACGTGGTTGTTTGTCAGCACGTATCCATCGGCGGAGATGACGAAGCCCGAGCCGCTCCAGCGGTCCAGCCTCGGATCCTGTTCGGGATCGGGATCGGGTTCCGTACGGCGCTGTGGCCGTCCCGGGCCCTCATCTCCTTCTTCCTCACCCTCCTCTTCGGCCCCTGGCGGCCTGACGCCCGGAGGGAGCTCGAAGCCCGGGGGAAGCTCGAAATCCGGCGGAAGCTGGGCCACACGCTGCTGCCGCCGCTCGCCCTGGGCCCAGACAGTGACGACGGCCGGCTTGACGCGCTCGACCATCTGGGCGAACCCGCCGTTCAGGGTCACGTCCGCGGCGTCCGGCGCTCCCAGAACCAACGTGGGAGCCGGCCACTCGTCAGCCGCGATGGAGAGGGGCGTGAGGTCGAGTGCGGAGGCCAGTCCCAAACCGAAGGCGAACGCGACGGTCGTCGCGATAAGCAGGTTGAGTCGGGCCCGGACGGATTCGCTCATCTTCATCTTCGAACCTCTGTCTGTGCTTTCGGGGCTCCCGGGGCCAGCCACCGGCCGGCCTCACCCCCCATGACGTGATGACAATCTAACGGGTCACCGCGTGAGGTCTAATGAGCTTTCGCTCGCCTCGCGCGATCCGACCCGAGTTTTGACGGCTCGCGCCTTCCGGAGGTTGTCCGTACTCCCATGCAAGGAAAACGCCCGCCCCGCCTGGAGCGGAGCGGGCGTCTTCGTCCCGAGATCGTGCCCACCGCGCCGGAAGGGCCTAGCCCTCCTCCTCGACGATCTCGTAATCCGCCTCGACGACGTCCTCCTCGACGCCCTCGTCCTCCGGTTCTGCCTCGGCGGTGGCCTCACCCGTTTGCTCGTCCATCTCGGGTTCGCCCGCCGCGCCTTCACCCATGCCGGCGGCAGCATACATCTTCTGAGCCGCGGCTCCAACGGCGTCCTGGATCGCCTGCGTGGCGTCGTTCACCTCGGTCGTGTCGTCCTGTTTGAGCGCCTGCCGACCTCGCTCCAGAGCCTCCTCGATCGCCGCCTTGCCCTCATCGTCGAGGTTTTCGGCCCAGTCCTCGAGATTCTTCTCGGTCTGATAGACGAGCGAGTCCAGCCGGTTACGCGACTCGACGGTCTCGCGTCGCTCCTGATCCTCCGACGCGTGTTCCTCCGCGTCCTCGACCATGCGATCGATCTCGGCGTCGGACAGACCCGAAGACGCCTCGATGCGGATCTTCTGCTCCTTGTTCGTCGCCTTGTCCAGGGCGCTGACGTGCAGGATCCCGTTCGCGTCGATGTCGAAAGTGACCTCGACCTGCGGGACGCCGCGGGGCGCCGGAGGAATCCCCGTGAGCTGGAACCGGCCGATGGTCTTGTTGTCCTGGGCCATCTTCCGCTCGCCCTGCAGCACGTGGATGTCGACGGTGCCCTGATTGTCCTCGGCCGTCGAGAACACCTCGCTCTTCTTGGTCGGAATCGTGGTGTTCCGCTCGATGAGCGAAGTCATCACGCCGCCGAGCGTCTCGATGCCGAGCGACAGCGGCGTCACGTCGAGCAGCAGGACGTCCTTCACATCGCCGCCCAGCACGCCGCCCTGAATCGAGGCCCCGATACCCACGACTTCGTCCGGGTTCACGCCCTTGTGCGGGTCCTGCTTGAAGAACTCCTTCACCACGTCCTGGATCTTGGGGATCCGGGTCGATCCGCCGACCAGGATCACCTCGTCGATCTCCTCGACGGACAGGCCGGCGTCCTTGAGCGCCATCGCCATCGGCGGGATCGTGCGCTGGATAAGGTCGTCCACGAGCTGCTCGAACTTCGCGCGCGACAGCGTGAGGTTGAGGTGCTTCGGGCCTGACTGGTCGGCCGTGATGAACGGCAGGTTGATATCCGTCTGCATCGTGGAGCTGAGCTCGATCTTCGCCTTCTCGGCCGCTTCCTTGAGACGCTGGAGGGCCATCGGATCGCTCGAGAGATCGATCCCCTGATCCTTCTTGAACTCCTCGACGAGCCAGTTGATCACGCGCTGGTCGAAGTCGTCTCCCCCCAGGTGGGTGTCGCCGTTCGTCGCCTTCACCTCGAACACACCGTCACCCAGCTCGAGGATCGAGATGTCGTAGGTTCCGCCGCCGAGATCGAAGACCGCGATCTTCTCGTCCGCCTTCTTGTCGAGCCCGTAAGCCAGAGCGGCGGCCGTGGGCTCGTTGATGATCCGCAAAACTTCGAGGCCGGAGATCTTGCCGGCGTCCTTGGTCGCCTGTCGCTGCGCATCGTTGAAGTACGCCGGCACCGTGATGACCGCCTGCGTGACTTCCTGTCCGAGGTAGTCCTCAGCGGTCTGCTTCATCTTCTGAAGCACCATGGCCGAGATCTCGGGCGGCGTGAACGTCTTGCCGGCGTGTGGGATCTTCACCTGCACCCGGTCCTGTGCATCGCCCTCGATTTCGTAGGGGACGAGCTTCATCTCCTCTTCGACCTCGGACCGCTTCCGGCCCATGAAACGCTTGATCGAGGCGACGGTGTTGACCGGGTTCGTGACGGCCTGCCGCTTGGCGACCTGGCCGACGAGCCGCTCGCCTTCCTTCGTGAACGCGACGACCGACGGCGTGGTCCGCGCGCCCTCGGAGCTCGGAATCACGACGGGGTCCCCGCCTTCCATGACCGCGACGACCGAGTTCGTGGTCCCCAGATCGATGCCAATGATCTTGCCCATTTGGTGTCCTTTTGTGGGTCTGAGTGGTTCGTCGGGCCCCGGCTCGCATCAGGCGGGAGGCCGCGAATGGGCGCGAGGGGTGCAATCGATATGCCGCGCAAAACCCGCTGAAACCGCTGATTTTGGCGACAAAATGGCATTCCGACGACCCGGCCCGACGCTCCGAATGTCAGATCGGCAGAAGTGCTGACAGCTCGGGTGCGAACGTCTCCCGCGGAGACGTCAGCGAGCGGGGACGGCGCGGGCCCTATCGGGCGACCAGCGGCTCCGCCGGAGTCGCGGACTCGATGTAAAGCGTCGCTTCGTCGACCGGGAGCGGCCGGGCGAAGAAGAAGCCCTGAACTTCCGCCGCGCCAAGCCCCAGGAGGGTTTCCAGCTGCGCTTCGGTCTCGACCCCTTCGACCACCGTGTGGAGCCGCAGGGCTCCGCACATGTCGAGCACGGACCCGGTGAGCGCCGCGGCGTCCTCGTCCTCGGCGATGTCCCGGATGAAGCCCCGGTCGACCTTTACCGTGTCGATCGGCAGCCCCTGGAGGTAGGAGAGCGACGAGTATCCGGTACCGAAATCGTCGAGCGCGATCCTGAACCCGTGGGCGCGCAACGCCGTTAGGGTCTCGATCGCCGCGTCGCCCTCCTCGATCAGGGCGGACTCCGTCACCTCGAGCTCGAAACTCGCGGGGTCGAGCCCTTCCGTCGCCTCGAGGACGATGCCGACGAGATCGGGGTCGAGCTGCTGCTGAGACAGGTTCACCGAGACGGACAGCCAGGTATGCCCCGCCTCGTGCCATTCCCTGAGCTGCTTCGCGGCCGCCTGAACCGCCCACGTCCCGAGTGCGTAGATGCTTCCGGTCGCTTCCGCGATGGGGATGAACTCGCCGGGCGACACCGGACCGAGCTCCTTGTCCGTCCAGCGCGCGAGGGCTTCGAGACCCACGAGCGCGCCCGTATCGGGACGCACGCGTGGCTGGTAGTGAAACTCGACCGCGCGGTCATCGACAGCCCGCCGCAGAAGGTTGGCGATCCGCAACCGCCGGCTCGCGTCCTCGTGCATCGAGCCGTGGAAGAGACGGATCTCGCCCGGATCCTCGCGCTGCACACGGCCGAGCGCGGTCTCCGCGTTCCTCAGCAGCGTAACCGCGTCTTCCGCGTCATCCGGCCAGCGGGCGATCCCGAGAGACGGGGTGAGCACGACCTCATCGTCTCCGACAGGGAACGGACGGCGAAGCACGGACAGCACTCGTTCCGCCGCCGTCGTGATCCCGTGCAGATCCGTCATGCCGTCCAGAAGGACCAGGAACCGCTCGTCTCCCAGCTTCGCGACCAGGTCGGGCCCCGCGCCCTCCGACCGGGGTACCTCTCGAACACTCCCCACGAGCCGGCGCGCGATGTCGATGAGCACGGCCTCTCCGCTGGCGTGGCCGAACGTGTCGATCACGCTGCGCAGCTCGCCGATCCCCACGACGGCTGCCGTGAGTCCCGGCGTCCCGTCCCGCCCGTTCGCGCGGTTCCGAAGCTCCTTAAGGGCCCATTCGCGGTTCCCCAGTCCGGTCAACGGATCGTGCATCGACAGGTAGTGGATCTGCTCCTCGGCCTCGCGTGCCCTCGTCACGTCCTGGATCGATCCCTCGAGCCTGGCGGCACCAGACCTTCGGGAGTGTCCTCGAAACTGGATGATGCGATCCCGACCGTCCGTGCCCTCGACTCGAACGTCGACCTGAAAAGCCCTTCGGCGTCGCACCGCGCTCTCGATCGCCCGCCGGAGCTCCTCCCGGTCCTCGGCGTGAACCCGCCCCAGCACGGCGTCGATCGCGATCGCTCCGACCTCCGGAAGTCGCATGAGTCGTCGAAACTCGGACGTCCCTTCCAACGCGTTGCGATCCACGTCGAGGTACCAGTTCCCGAATTGGGCGAGGCGCTGCGCTCGTCTGACTCGCTCCTGGCTGGTGGTGAGGCGGGACGCGAGCTCGTTGAACGCGTGCCCCAACTCCCCGAGCTCGTCTTCGCGTCGGATGTCGACGCGGTGGTCCAGGTCTCCCTCGCTGAGCCGTTCCGTCGCTTCGCGCATGCGCAGGATCGGGCGCGTGAACGCTGTGGCGAGGAGCAGGCTCGCCGCGATCGCCAGCCCGAGCGCGACCAGGCCTGAGATGACCAGGTTGTAGCGCGACCGGTCGATGATCGCCTGCTCGGTCTCGTAGGTCGTCGAGACGCGAAGCTCGAACCCGGCGAGGGAGCGGACGGACGCGTCCAGAGCATCCACCGATGCGGTCCCCACCCGGATCGTCGCTCCGCTGAGCTCGGACCAGGCATCGAGGAGGGCGTCGTCCACCGCCTCGACGGCGATCAACCCCCCATCCAGGCGCGCGCCTGTCCGCAGGGGGACGAACGACATCGTGTACAGATCGCCGTCGGACTCGAGCAGCGTTCCCTCGCCCACACCGTTCGGGAAGGTGCAGGGGACCCACTGCATCGTGGCGGAGCCGCGCGCGCTGGCCGCGGTGGCGGGCACACAGGACGCCGTGGGGTCGGAGCGATCCAGACTGCGGGAATGCGCGCGTGCCACCAGGCGAGGATCGCCGGCATTCACGAGCAGTTCACCGCCCTCGCCGACAAACGCGATCAACGTCGCCGACTGATCCCGAAGGAGACCGGATGCGTAGAAGGCCAGCGTCTCCGCGTGACGGGTCTCGAGGTTCGCGCGGAGCTCGGGCGTTCGGCTGATCGAGGCGTACCGCACCGCCATGGACTGCACGTGGTCCGCGACGAGCCGGTCCGCGACGGAGGCGCTGGTGGCCAGGCGCTCATCGGCGGCCGCTCGGAGATCCTGATCGAGGGCCCGGTCCTGGGTTACGAGCGCGATTCCCGTCGAGGCCGCGGCGAGCCCTCCGAGGAGCAGGGTGAGCCGTCCGGCGACTCCGAACGGGCCTCGCCCGCGCCAGGCCCTGCGCGCCGTCGTCCCGTCGACTTCGTGCGATCCACTCATGGCCGGTCATCCCGGTCGGTCGTGAGACGGCGAACGAGATCGGGATCGATCCATACCGGCTCGACTTTCCTCGTGAACCCGTCCACATAGATGTCGCGCACCGGCCCATCCACGAGCTCGGACCAGATGCTGAGCGTATAGCGGCCCGGTTCGATCGGCTCGAACGCGAACGTCTCACCGGCCCGAACGACCGCGACATGCTCGACGTCGGCCGCATAGAGGACGAACGTCTCGTCG
>JAOTZH010000111.1 GCA_029861425.1 Gemmatimonadota bacterium | reverse complement strand
CGCTTCCGTTCACGGTCAGGAGGTCGATCGCCTCGTCGTCGCTGATGTGTGCGTTCGCCAGGATATTCCCGTTGGTCAGTCGAACGGTGACATCATCCTCGACGTCGTCGAGCGTGACGAGCCCGTTCACGTTGGTGACGTCGACCCCTTCGTCCATGTCCTCCACGAGGATGCTGCCGTTCACGTTGAAGATCCGCGCAAACAGGCGCTCGGGAACGGACAGCTCGTAGTCGACGAGGAGACTGCACGGCGCCGTGCTCACGGGCTGAAGGGTCTGAACCAGGATTTCCGCCGCCGCCACAACGACATCGACTTGCAGGTCGTCAATGTACGACTCGGCCTGAGACTCGGTGCAGTTCTGAACGCGGCGGAACCCGCTGACACTGAACGTCTCTCCGGTCGACCGCCCGATCACAACGACGCTTCCGTTCACGCCGATCAGCCTGAACGCGTCGACCGCGCTCGCGTCCTCCGAGAAATCGAAGGGGACGCTGATGACCGTGATCACGTCCGGGCCGGTCGTCGAATCGCCGCACCCGCCGATCGCGACGGAGCAAAGCGCCGCGAGTGCCGGAAGGCCAGGCCAGCGTGTGTGCGTAGTCATCAGCCGCGCGCCCGGACGACCGCCACGATCCCGAGCACGATCGCCAGGCCTCCCACCAGCCAGATCATGGTCGCCGGAGACTCGCCGCCACCGGGCATCGAGCCGCCCGTGAATCGGAAGGCGACTACGAGTCCCAGCAACAGGGCGATCAGGGACCCCGCCATCACGCCGGCTGAGCGCCGCTGCACGGATGTGCCGCCGTCGAGGATCTGAAGCGCCTGCTGGATGTCCGACCGTGTCGTCCCGGGGTAGTGGCGCTCGAACTCCTCGATCGTCTCGTGGATCTTGGTGCTGAGCTCACGAGCCCTGGGTGAAGCCTGTTGTTGCTGTTGAATCGGGATCGGTACGAACATCTTCGTCTCTCACATTCCGGAACGGACGGCTATGTCACGGATCGGGAACGGGCAGCAAGTCGATGACCAGGACGATCGCGTTTCCGGAGAACCGGACGACCCGAACCACCGTCTCATACCCCGTTCGCTCGACACGGATCGTCCCTTCCCTGTAATGGCGCGTGACGTCCGCGCCGACCTCGGGACTCTGGACCGAGACCTCCCGGACGTCGCGCTCGAACTCGTAGTCGATCGGGGCATTCCCAAGGAAGATGAAATCCTCCTCGAACGACTCGAGCCCGACTCCCCCAACGACCCCGGCGACGCGACCGTGTACCTCGATCTCCCCGCGGCGCTGCAGGTAGACGCTGGCTCCGACGGGGTCCGTCTCCACCGAGATTCTCTGGAAAGAGGTGCATCCGGCGAGGAAGACGACGCTCGTCACGACGAGCGCACACCTCCTTACGTGCGCACCGCTCATAGGGCCTCCTCCCGTATTTGAGCGACAGTTTGGCCCGCTGATGGCTAGTTGCACGGATCAGACCGTCATCCGCGGCGAGAGGGCGTCGAGCGGATCGCCGTGTCTCGCGTGGGCTGCGGGACAAATGGGCGGTAGGTCGGACCGGATGGGGCCGATGCCCAGGAGGACAGAACGCCCCACCCGACGGCGGGGCGCTGTGTCAGGTTGCGTCGTCCTCCCGGGGACTACTGCGCGAGGCCGGTGCGAAGCCTGGTGATCGTAGAGAAGGCCGCGGCGACATCGATCCCCCGTGTTCCGTTCAGTGCGCGATGGAGCCGCAGGTCGGCCGCCTCCACGTCGCTCACCAACCGAGCCTGGTCCGAGGTGGATCCCGAGGCGATCCCCGCCCGTAGGACGGCGAGTTGGGAGACCGCCCGTCGCGTCACGTAGTCGAAACGCAGGAACGCCCGCTCACTCCGGCGGAGAACCGCGTCTGCCCGGACCGGAGAGCCGTCGTCCAGTCGGAGGTCCGCCATCAGCGACCCCACCTCATCGGACAGCCGGTCGAACTCGTCGATGAGGCGCTCGGCCGCGCCCTGGCTCTCCTCGAACCTTGCCGCCGCCTCCGCAAACCCGCGGCTGGATCCGGAGGTCGAAGCGACCGCGTCACCTCCACCGCCGGCGATGAGACTCAATACACCACCGACGACCGCTGAACCCAATCCGATGATCGCGTACGTCTCGGACGTGCTGTTGGACAGAGCCGGGTCGCGTTCGAAAGTCAGCGAAGCGGCGCTGTTGGACATCGGGCCGACCGCGCTGGCGATCGTCCCGATCGATCCCAGCGCGCCACCACCGCCGGCCGCAGCAACGGCGGCGGCCGGGCGTTCGATGCGACTGGGGAGGAGCCCGTGCGCGAGCGCGTCCGCCTGAGCCTCGAGCGCCCGTCTGAGGACCACGAGATCCTCCTGCAGCGTCTGGCTGTCAGACCTGGCCGAGACCAGCGCGATGGGCCCGCCCGACTGGGCGGATAGGGGACCGGCTATCAGAACGGCCATTAGGCACGCGAACAGCAGGCGTCGAGCACTCATCTTCTTCTCCTTCGTCTCGGTTGGTCATGGATGGGACCGCGAGGGGACCCCGGTCGCCGGAGGCCCCAAGCAGAGGGGTCGACCGGCTGGCACAGCGGACCCTGGCCTTTGGAACCGTCCCGGGGGCCTTCGGTCACATGAGGGCCCCGAGGCAAGCCGGCCGCGTCCTCGTAAGCTTGCGCCTCGAGCTGGCTCCGTCACGCCAGCCCGTCGATCACGCGACGCCAAAGGGGGATTGTACTCTCGCGTCCGGCACCAGCCGCTGTCTACTATCCCGTTGACCGTGCTGGCTCGCCGAGCCGTGAGGCAGAATCCGACCCCCGAGGTATCGCCATGAGTTCGCGCACTCTCGCAATCGCCCCCCACTCCGTACTGCTCGCTGGCCTTTCGTGTCTCCTGGCCGGCTCCGTGGCCGCGCAGACCATGCCCGATGCCGCGGGATTCGAGGCGCTCGAGTGGCGCAACATCGGCCCGGAGGGGAACCGGTTCAGCGCCGCAGCCGGCATCTCGGAGCAGCCGTACACGTACTACGTCGGTGCCGCGTCGGGCGGCATCTACAAGACGACCGACGGTGGGGTGAACTGGGACGAGATCTTCGACGATCAGCCGGTTCAGTCCATCGGGTCGCTCGCCGTCTCCCAGAGCGACCCGAACGTCGTGTGGGCCGGGACGGGCGAAGGGAAGATCCGGAGTCATATCTCGGTCGGGCAGGGAGTCTACAAATCCACGGATGCGGGCGAGACGTGGACGCTCATGGGTCTCGAGCCGACCGGCCGAGTCCCGAGGCTCGTGATCCACCCGACGGACCCGGACATCGTGTTCGTGTGTGCTCTGGGGCATTCATACGGCCCGCAACCGGAGCGGGGCGTGTTCCGGACAATGGACGGCGGCTCGACGTGGGAGCACGTCCTGGTCGTGGATGAGGACACGGGCTGCTCGGACATCGCGATGGACCCGTCGAATCCGCGTGTTCTCTACGCCGGCACCTGGCAGCTCGAGATTCACACCTGGGGACGGACCAGCGGTGGACCGGGTGGAGGTCTTCACGTGTCGCGGGACGGTGGTGACACCTGGGTGAAGCTGAACGGACCGGCCAACGAGATCGGGTTGCCGAAAAAGCCGGTCGGAAAGGTCGCCGTGGCGATCGCGCCCTCGAACACGCGGCGGGTCTACGCGTTGATCGAGACGGGGGACGGGCTGCCCTGGAACGGCGAGCCTACCGAGAACGGGCAGCTGTGGCGGTCCGAGGACGGCGGAGGCAGCTGGTCTCTGATCACCCGGAACCGTAACGCGATGGGGCGGCCGCACTACTACTCGCGCGTCGTGATCTCTCCGGACGACGAAGACGAGGCCTACTTCCTGACCGCCTCGTTCACGGTCTCGACGGACGGCGGGCGAACGCTCGACGTGACCCCGCGGTCGCGGGCGCCGGGCGGCGATCACCACGACATGTGGATCGATCCAGCGAACACGAATCGCATGATCGTGGCGCACGACCAGGGGCTGTCGATCTCGATCAACCGCGGGAAGACATGGTTCCGTCAGCGGCTCACCAACGCCCAGATGTACCACGTGACCGTGGACAACGCGGTCCCGTACAACGTCCTCGGGAACAAGCAGGATGAGCCCACGTACCGGGGCCCAAGCAACAGCCGCATCCTGGGGAGCCGCGGCATCAACGGGATTCCGCGCGGGATGTGGCACCACGTCGGTGGCGGCGAGAGCGGCTGGGCCACGCCCGATCCGACCGACCCCAACATCGTCTGGTCATCCGCCTCGGGCTCGGGGATGGTCGGCGGAATCGTGGTCCGTTACGAGGAGGACCGTCGACAATACCGTGCGGTCGAGGTCTGGCCGGAGCAGAGCCGCGGGGCGGCCTCGGACGTCCGGTACCGCTTCGTGTGGGACGCGCCGATCCACATATCTCCACACGACCACAACACCGTCTATGTCGGGAGCCAGCACGTCCACCGCACCCGAAACGGCGGCCAGAGTTGGGAGGAGATCAGCCCGGATCTGACGCGGAACGACCAGAGTCGCATGGTGCTCTCCGGGGGGCTTACGGGTGACAACATCGGCGTCGAATACGCCGGAGTGGTCTTCGGGATCAGCGAGTCATCGATCCAGGAAGGACTGATCTGGGCCGGCACGAACGACGGACTGCTCCACGTGACTCGCGACGGGGGCAGCACGTGGACCGACGTGACCCCCAACATTCCGGGACTCCCGGAGTGGATCGCGGTTCGCAGCATCGCGGCTTCCCGGTACGACGCCGGCACCGCGTACATTGCGGCGGACGGACATCAGGTGAACATCCGCGACCCGCATGTCTACAGGACGCGCGACTTCGGCGCCTCGTGGCAGAAGATCACCGATGGGATCCCGAGCAGCATGCTCAGCTACACGAAGGTGATCGCCGAGGACCCGGTGCGGCGGGGTCTTCTCTACGTCGGCACGGAGAACGCGATCTACGTGTCGTTCGATGACGGTGGCAACTGGCGGCCGCTACAGAACAACCTGCCGGCCGCGCCGGTCTCCGGGATCGTGATCCAGGAGCATTTCAACGACCTCGTCGTTGGCACGTATGGGCGCGGGTTCTGGATCCTTGACGACATTACGCCGCTCCAGCAGCTGACCCCCGATGTGATCGCCTCCGGCTCGCACCTCTTCGCGCCCCGCGATGCCTATCGGTTCCGGCCGATCACCCCTCCGTCCGTGCAGTACGACGATCCGACGATGGGCGACGACCCCGAATACGGCGCCTCGATCAACTACTGGCTCGGGGAAGCGGCGTCCGAGTCGCCCACGCTGGAGATCCTGGACGGCGACGGAGCGGTGGTTCGCACCCTCGAGGGGACAGGCGAGTCGGGCGTGAACCGCATCCACTGGGACCTGCGCGACGAGTCCAACGAACCGATCCGTCTGCTCACGAGCCCGCTCTACTCCGACCACATCGAGGTAGGCGACAGCGGACGCCCCGCCCCCGGGGGCCGCCAGATCTCGATCTTGATGCCGCCCGGACAGTACACGGTGCGGCTCACGGTCGATGGCGTGACGCACGAGCAGCCACTCACGGTGCTCAAGGACCCGCATTCGGCGGGCACCGAGCGGGATATCGCCGATCAGGTCGCCTTCATCCGTGGGGTGCGCGAGGACGTCGTGACGGCGGGTGAGGCCGTCCAGCGGGTCGAGGCGATGCGCGTCCAGCTTCACACGCTGGCCCGCTTCGCCGAAGAGGACGAGCTCACCGAAGCGATCGGCAGTCTCGGCGACAAGCTCGTCGAGCTCCAGATGAACATGGTCGACCTGCGGCTCACGGGTGAAGGTCAGGACGGAGTCCGCTTTGGCGCCACGCTGCTCCAGAAGCTCGGCTATCTGACGGGCGGACTTTCGGTCGCGGACTTCCCGCCGACAGACCAGGAAGTCGAAGTCCAGGGAATCCTGCACCAGGCACTGCTCGACCACCTGGCTGAGCTCGAGGCGCTGCTGGTGACCGATGTCGCCGCGCTGAACGAGACGCTGCGCGGCCTCGGCATGCTGATCATCACGGACGACGCGCCTTGAGGCGCGTCGGGCATCGAATGCGGAGGGGCCCGCGATCGCTCGCGAGCCCCGGCCTGGAAGGTCAGACGGCGGGGTGCCTCAGTTGGCGAACCCCGCGCGGAGACGAGTGATCGCCTCGAAGGCGTCACTCAGATCCCTGTCACGGGTCCGGTCCAGCCCCTCGTACAGGCGCTTTTCGACAGCCTCCACCTCGAGACGCCGGCGCGCGCCGTTCGGGTCGGCCGCGAACCCGGCGCGCAGCGAGGCCAGCTGAGCTACGGCCCTCCGTGTCACGTAGTCGAAGCGTAGAAACGCCCGCTCGCCTTGTCGCAGCACTGTTTCGGCCCGCGCCGCGTCGACGTCGCTCGCATCCACGCCGGCAATCAACAATCCGACCTCTTCCGATGCCCGATCGAACTCCGCGAGGAGGGCTGCCGCGGCAGCCTGGTTCTCCTCGAACTCCACGACTTTCTCTGCCAGAAGAGCGTTCCCCGGCTTTGCGGCTGCCCCAGGAGCGTCTCCTCCCGAGCCAGCGATCAGGCCCAGAACGCTGCCCACCACGGCGGAACCCTGGCCGATCGTCGCGAGCGTCTTCGCTTTGCCGAACGAGCCAAATGGATCGCTGAGCAGCGTCGCCCCCGCAACGCCGTTAGAGATCGGACCGATCGCGTCCGCGATCGCACCCAAAGTGGCGATTGTACCCGCTCCGTTCGAAGCAGGCGATGCTCCGTCGGGCCGCTCGATCTGTGCAGGCAGGAGGCCGTGCGCGAGCGCGTCCGAATGCACCGCCATCGCCTCCTGCAGGATCGCGAGGTCGGCCTGGACGGCGGGCGCTTCCGCTCGACCGGCGCTTGCGAACACGACGGCACTCTCGGACTGGGCGGCAAGCGACCCGGGGGCCATGAGAAGCCCCAACATTAGCCCCACAAATGAGCCTCGCGACGTCATCTCGTTCTCCTCGTTTCGGTTACGGCGCGACTCGAGCGCCGCCGATCGATTAGAACCGACGCGGAGGTTATCGGTCACATCAGGAGACTCCGGTGCGGCTAGACCCGAGGTCAGCTCGGAGAGCGCTGGTCCTCGCCCGTGTAGATCTGACGGGGACGCGCGATCCGCTGATCCCCGTCCTCCAGCATCTCCTGCCATTGTGTGAGCCACCCGATCGTCCGCGGAATGGCGAACAGCACCGGGAACATCTCCACCGGAAAGCCCATCGACTGATAGATGATCCCGGAATAGAAATCGACGTTTGGGTAGAGCTTCCGGGATACGAAGTACTCGTCCTCGAGCGCGATCTTCTCGAGCGCGAGCGCGATGTCGAGCTGCGGATTCCGCCCCGTCAGCTCGAACACCTCCTGGGCCATGCCCTTCAGGATGGTGGCTCGCGGATCGTAGTTCTTGTATACCCGGTGCCCGAAGCCCATGAGCCGGAACTCGCCCGCCTTCACGCGCTTCACGTACTCCGGAACGCGATCGACGTGACCGATCTCGTTCAGCATGCGGAGTACCTGCTCGTTCGCTCCGCCGTGGAGAGGCCCGTAGAGCGCAGCGGCCGCGGCCGCGATCGAGACGTACGGATCGGCGTGCGAGCTACCCACGCTGCGCATCGCGTTCGTGCCACAGTTCTGCTCGTGGTCCGCGTGCAGGATGAAGAGCACATCGAGCGCCTTCTCCAGCGCCGGATCCGGCCGGTACCGGCGCTCCGTCATCTTGAACATCATGCTGAGGAAGTTCCCGGTGTAGCTCAGGTCGTTGTCGGGATAGGAGTACGGGAACCCGACGTTGGACCGATAGGCGTAGGCCGCGATCGTCGGGATCTTCGCCACGAGCCGGCGGATCTGGAGCGCCCGCACGTCCGGGTCTTCGACATTCCGTGACTCCGGGTAGAACGTCGACAGCGCGGCCACGGTGCTCACCAGCATGCCCATCGGGTGCGCATCGTATTTGAACCCCTCCATGAACTTCTTGATCTTCTCGTGAATCATGGAGTGATTCGTGATCTCGCTCTCCCAGGTCTCGCTCGCGGACTGATCGGGGAGTTCGCCATTCAGAATCAGATATGCGACGTCCAGAAAGCTGAAGTCCTCGGCCAGCTCTTCGATCGGATAGCCGCGGTATCGCAGGATGCCGCGCTCACCGTCGATGTGGGTGATCGAAGACTTGCAGGAAGCGGTGTTCGTGAACCCGGGGTCGTAGGCCATCAGGCCGAAGTCATCCTCGGAGACCTTGATGTTCCTGAGCTCTCCGCAACGGATGGCGGCCCCGTATTCTGGGTAGGTTCCGTACTGGATAGGGAGCTCGTAGGTCTCTCCGGTACGGTTATCGGTGATTGTGAGCGAGTCGGCCATGATATCTCCAGGAGGGTCTCGAATCTCTTTTCGCAGACCGAGTTTACTCCCCCCGGGCGTCGGGTGGAAATACCGTCATGAAGACGAGCCGACGAAATGCCGCGCGTAGCCGTTTCTTCCGTCTCCCAACTGGCCGCCGACGCGGGGGCGCGCGTGGCCGATGTGGGCGGAAACGCGGTCGACGCGGCCGTGGCCGCCGCGTTCGTCGCGGCCACGACCGCGCCGGGCATGTGTTCTCTCGGCGGCGCGGGATTCGCGCTGATCGCCGCGCCGGGCTCGGCCCCCGAGGCCTTCGATGGCGGCTTCGAGATGCCGGGGCGGGGGCTGCCTCCGGCACGGTTCGGCGGCGGGCGCAGGGACGTCCATCTCGAGTACGCCGGCGGGGTCGACACAACCGTCGGAGCGGGATCGGTCGCGACCCCCGGCGCTCTGGCGCTCTTGGCGCGGTCGTCCGAGCGTCACGGTTCCCTGCCCTGGGCCGCTCTCGTCGAACCGGCCAGAGAGATCGCCGATATCGGCTTTCCGCTCCCAGACGCGGCACACGCGTACCTGACGTACGCGCACGAGTCGATCTTCGGTTGGAACGCGGACAGCCACGCTTCCCTGCATGACGAGACCGGCGACCTTCTCCCACCGGGTGCGACGATCCGTGTGCCTCATCTTGCCGAGAGCCTGGCGGAGATCGGCGACCGGGGGGCCGAGGTCTTCTACGTCGGGAGGCTGGCAGAGGCGATCGCCGAATACGTGCAGGACGGGGGCGGCCTCCTCGGTCCGCGGGATCTAGCCGAGTACGAAGCAGTCGTCCGCGAGCCGATCCGATCGACGCACGGCGTCTGGGACGTCGCTACCAACCCCCCACCGGCGGTGGGCGGAGTCGCCCTGGCCGCGATGCTCGAGCTCATGCTCGGTCGAGCGGAGACCGGCTGGAGCCCCGGATGGACCCGACGCCTCGCCCGGGTGCAGGAGGCCGTGCTGCAGCACCGGAGTCGCGAGCTCGACGCGAGCGACGATCTCGAGGCCGCAGCCGGCGAGCTGCTGGAGCGCGCGGGGGCCGGCGAACTGCCGCTGCCCGGTGCGCCGTCGACGGTCCACACTTCCGCCGTCGATGACGGGGGACTCGCGTGCGCGATCACGTTGTCGGACGGGTACGGGTCGGGCGCGATTGCCCCCGGGACGGGCATCTGGCTCAACAACACGCTCGGGGAGCCCGAACTGAATCCGCATGGCTATCATGGCTGGCCACCGGGACACCGACTGCTGTCGAACATGGCTCCGACGGTCGCCCGACACCCCGAGGGCGGAGTCCTCGCGATCGGGTCGCCAGGAGCCGACCGCATCACGACCGCGCTCGTGCAGGTCCTGGTCAACCACCTCGAGCTCGGCATGTCGCTCCAGGAAGCGATCGACCACCCTCGACTGCACGTCGAGCTCACCGAAACGGGACCTCGCGTCGTACACGAACCGGGCATCGCGGTCGGGGGCCTCGAGCGACCCCTTCGTGGATACGAAGGGCCGTCGATGTACTTCGGGGGCGTGTCCGCCGCGCGCTGGGACCCGACGCGAGGCTTCGATCTCGGGTCCGACGGTCGCCGCACGGGCGGAGCCGCGGTCGGTGGCAGCTAGACCGGTGGCTCTCCGCGAATCGTGACGCGGTACCCTGATCTCGTCTCCGGCCAGTAGTCCCAGATCGCGTGGTGCTGCGTGCACCTGTTGTCCCAGAACGCGATCGAGTCCTTTCGCCAGCGGAAACGGCACTGGAAGTCCGGACGCTGGATGTGGTCGAAGAGCAGCGCGAGGACGCCGTCGCTCTCGCGCGCGGGCAATCCCAGGATCTGCTGAGTGAACATCCGGTTCACGAACAGCGCCTTCCGCCCGGTCCCGGGGTGGATCCGGATCACCGGGTGAACCGCTGATGGGTACGAGCGACCCGCGTCATCCCGCCCGATGATCCGGTTCACCTCACGGTAGTAGGGACCGCCGTCGTGGACGGCCGTAAGGCCATCGAGCAGGGCCTTCATGCGCTCGGACAGGGCGTCGTACGCCGCGTACATGCTGGCGAAGAGGGTGTCGCCTCCGATGTCCGGGACGGTGTGCAGACGCAGGATCGAGCCCATTGGGGGGACGGGGTCGCACGAAACGTCGGAGTGCCACAGCTCCCCGGCCACGCGCTTTGACGATTCGTCCGCGTGGATGACCATCACCTCGGGATGGCCCTCTGCGCCCGGGTCGTTCGGATGCGCCAGTAGCTCGCCGAACCGGGCTCCCAACGCCTTCTGCGCCTCGATCGAGATGTCCTGATCGCGGAAGAACAACACGCCGTGATCCAAGAACGCCTCATGAAGCGAACTGTATGTCGCGTCATCGAGCTCGCTCAGGTCGACACCGCCGATCTCGGCGCCGACGACGGGGGTGACCGGACTGATCTGGATCCTCGACTCGCTCATGCGCCGAATCTCGGCAGGGTCTTTCGACGCAGCAATACTCGACGGAGCTTGATCGAGACCCCGACCGCACACGAGGATGACCCCGAATGCTCGGAAACACGGACACGCTTCTCGCTCTTGCAGAGATCGCCGCGGCCTTCGCCGGCTTCGCGGCCCTGGTGAGCGTCGTCCGGCCCGGAACGAGGGATCAGGGCCATGCTCTTCACGATCTCTTGCGCCTGCGGCTGGTAATCGCGTCGAGCGTCGCCGGCGTCGCGGGGGCCCTCATTCCGGTGGGGCTTGCGGGGTACGGGGTGGACCCCGGCGTCATCTGGAGGGTCAGCAGCCTGCTGTTTCTGCTCATGGGCTACGGAATCATCGGGTCCCTCCTGTCCGGCTACCGACCGGTGAAGGAGGAGTTCCACCCCGACCGGCTCGCGGTCATCGTGGTGACCGCGATCGAGGCGATCGAGCAGACGAGTCTGGTGATCGTCCTGCTGGGTCTGCCGATCGGGAACCCGGAGGCACTTTACGTCACGGCGCTGATCGGCAACATCTGCCAGGCGGGGTTCGTGTTCGTTCGGTTCGTGGGATCGACCTTCCGACGGCGCGCGGCCAGTGGAGAATGAGTCCGACCCCGACGGCCGTCGCACTCGGCCTGGCCACCTGAGAGGGGGCTCGGCGTCGAGTGGCGGCAGGCTGTCGGGGCGCTCCGACTCGACCGACGACCACAGCGCGCGGGCGCATCGCTGGCTGGACGCGTTCTTTCAGGCGTATTTCAGCCGCCGACCGGTCAACGCGACATTCATGGGGCAGCACGACTTCGACGCCCTCCTGCCCGACTTCTCGGAGTCCGGCGCGGGAGACACGCTGTCCGAAATGAGGCATCTGCTCGACCACGCTCCCGCTGCCGAGTCGATCGAAGATCCTCTTCTGTCGATGGATGTGCGGCTCGCCTCGGGATTCCTGCGGACACAGCTCTGGGAGTACGGGTCCCGTCACTTCCACCTCGGGAACCCGAGTCTCTACACGGGCGAGGCGATCTTCGGGGTCCTGTCTCTGCTCCTGACGGAGTTCGCACCTTTCGAGAGGCGAGTCGAGCGCGCCGTCGAGAGGCTGCATGCGGTACCGCGGCTCCTCTCCGAGGCCAGACACAATGTGCGCGAAGCGCCGCGGGCCTGGAGCGAGCGCGCCATCCGCGAATGCGACGGCGCCCTCGCCCTGTTGGGAGACGGGGCCATCATCCTCGCTCTGAGCGCCGGTCGGCAGGCAGGCTCCCTGTCCCGCGCGGCCGAGGTCGCGAGCGCGGCGTTCGCCCGTTACCGCGAGCATCTCCGCTCGGCTCTCGAGGCGATGTCGGACGAAGGGGTCGCCTGCGGAGAAGAAGGTCTCTCGCTCCATCTCCGCGAGGGGCATTTCCTGACCGAGAGCGCCGACGAGGTCCTCGAGAGCGCCCGGGCGGAGCTGAGCGAGGCCACGGCGCGTCTGACCGAGGGCGCCAGGGATTTCGGGGTCGCGTCGCCCGCCGAAGCGCTTGCCCAGCTAGCCGAGCATCATCCCTCGGAGGCCGAGTACTACAGCCGGTATCGCGGCGTGTGGGAGGACATGCGTCGGACCGCGATCGAGCGGGACCTGCTCACCTGGCCTGATTCCCCCATTCGCTTCAGTCCGCAGCCAGAGTGGGTGCGCGGCGCCGCACCGCATCTCTATTTCCTTTTCTACCGCTCTCCGGCCGCGTTCGAACGACCGCCGGTGCACGAGTACCTGGTCACCCCGATCGACGAGTCGGTCGCCCCCGAGCGTCGGCTCCAGCTCCTCAGGACCACCAACGACAGCGTGATCAAGCTCAACCACGTGATCCACCATGGCGGCATCGGTCATCACGTCCAGAACTGGCACGCGTTCCGTTCGAAATCGCGCATAGGACAGGTCGCGGCGGTCGATTGCGCAGCCCGGATCGCGTTGTTCTGCGGCGGCACCATGGCCGAGGGGTGGGCCTGCTACGCCACGGACCTGATGCGGGAGGTCGGGGCGCTCACCCCGCTAGAGGAATACTCCGAGCTGAGCACGCGGGTACGGATGTGCGCTCGCGCCGCGGTGGACGTTCTCCTTCATACGGGTCGCCTCGATCTGGAGGGTGCGAGTGCCCTCTACGTGCGCGAGGCGGGAATGTCCGAAGCGGCGGCGCGCGCGGAAGCAGTGAAGAACAGCATGTTCCCCGGGGCGGCGCTCATGTACCAGGTCGGCACCGATGCGATCCATCGACTGCGCCGCGAGCTCGA
>JAOTZH010000004.1 GCA_029861425.1 Gemmatimonadota bacterium | reverse complement strand
ACGATCTTACCGGCGGCGGGGCGTGGTTACGGCTTCGAGGCGCTGCTGCGGAAGAACCGCGGCAAGCTCCAGGGGTGGGCGAGCTACACGTACGCGAACGCCGACCAGCGTTCGCCCGGCATCACGCCGGCGGACCCCGGGATCAACGACGGCCAGTGGTATGCCGCCCCTTACGACCGCACGCAAGACATCACGTTCACCGGGATCTATCCGCTCAGTGACAGCTGGACTCTCGGCGCGAACTTCGTCTATGCGAGCGGTCTCCCGACGACGTATCCCGCCTCGCGCTACGAGTTCGGCGGGGTGATCCTCAGCGAGTTCGGCCCGCGGAACGCGGAGAGGCTACCGGCCTACCACCGGCTCGATCTGTCGTTCACCAAGAAGTTCACGAAGAACGAGCTTCAGTTCGGAATCTTCAACGTCTACAACCGCTTCAACGCGCAGGCGCTCTCGTTCAGGCAGAGCCAGGACACGCCCTTCGTGACGGAAGCAGCCCAGTTCTCCGTGTTCGGCATCGTCCCGAGCATCAGCTACAGGTTCTTCTTCTAATGAGACTCGGATCGACACACAGGGCCTGGGGACGCCCACTCGCGATCGTCGCGACTCTCGTCACGGCGGCCGGTTCAACGGCGTGTGAACGCATCATCGATGTGGAACTCGACGAGGGTCCGACACGTCTGGTGGTCGAGGGTCGGATCGAGCTCGTGAAGGAGAACCCTACTGGCGATCAAGCGATTCGGCTGACGACCACGGACGAGTTCTTCAGCAACGCCCCGACGCCTCCTGCCACGGGGGCGGCGGTCGTAGTCACGGATGATCAGGGCGGAGTGTTTCCCCTGGCCGAGACGTCTCCCGGGACCTACACGACCGCGAGCCTGCCGGCGGCGATCGGCCGCACGTACTCGATCTCGATCGATTGGGAAGGCGACACGTACACCGCCTCCGCGACCGCCGGGGCGGTGCCGCCGATCGATCGGCTGTACTTCGTCTTCGAGGAGGAGACCCTGATAACGGAGATCGAGGGGTATCGCTCCACCATCGACTTCATCGATCCGTCGGGAGTGGAGAACTTCTACCTCTGGGAGCAGATCGTCGACGGCCGAAACGAGCTGCTTCCGGATCCCGGAAACGCGTTCAACCTCATCAGCAAGGACGAGTTCTACGACGGGCAGGCGGTGCTCGCGTATCAGCCGAACGATGAAGTGGCGATCGAGCTGGGTCAGCGGGTGGAAATCCGGCAGGTCGCGCTCTCACGAGCTGCATATGACTACTATCTCGCCCTCTTCGAGCAGAACGCCCTCGGGTCGGGCGATCCGTTCTCGATCCCGCCCGCGAACATCCGCGGCAACGTGCGGAACGAAACGACCCCCGACCGTCGCGCGCTCGGCTATTTCGAGGCGGCGGAAGTGAGCGTGGCCACCGCGGTCGTCACCGACGACGGCGGGTCCTAGGGGCTTCGACCTGCGGATCCGCGGGCCTCCAACCACATGGCGCGGTCGCGCGGCACGCCGCTTCGCTCGTAGCATGACAGCATGACCCCAGATCGCCGGACGTTCTTCAAACGATCCGCCGCGGTCGTTTCAGCGGCAATGTTGGCCGACGATGAGCCCCTTTCCGGTTCGCCGTCCTCCGGCGAGGTGCGTCCCGGGGCGCTCGACCCGGCGTTGCTTCGTGCGGTGGCGGAGGCGGTTCTCCCCGAATCGCTCGGCGAGTCCGGGCGGGAACGGGCGGTCACCGCCTTCGAGCTCTGGTGGGAACGGTTCGAGCCCGACGCAGAGCTCGTCCACCCCTACGGCGGATGGGTAATCCCGCGTGGCCCTCCGGACCGCGAGCCCGAGTGGTCCGCGCAGCTGGACGCGCTGGACGCGGTGTCCCGCGAGCAGGCCGGCACCGGCTTCGCAGATA
The DNA here is from genome assembly GCA_029861425.1 of Gemmatimonadota bacterium. Lineage (GTDB taxonomy): Bacteria > Gemmatimonadota > Gemmatimonadetes > Palauibacterales > Palauibacteraceae > Palauibacter. The sequence continues at coordinate 44,422 of JAOTZH010000004.1, read as the reverse complement.
CAGCCGTGGAGGAGCGGAGGGCCCTGCTGGCCGGCGCCATCACCGACGCCGGCCCGGGGTTCCCGGAGCCCGCACGAGCGGAGCACATCGCCGTGGCCGTGATGGCGCACTACTTCGGTTCGCCGGATGCCGCGAACCGCTGCTACGGGGTCGAGATCGACAAGCTGTCCTGCCGCACGACCGCCACCGCGGGTGAAGCGCCGCCGCCGGTGTCGGGGTGAGGACGCGTCGAGTGGCGCGTCCGTGATCCGGGCGATCGAGGCCGACGTCTGCATCATCGGGTCGGGGATCACGGGAATCCTCACCGCGGCGCGCCTGTCGGAGCTCGCGGATGTAGACATCGTGATGGTCGAGGCGGGCGGGCGGACCACCCCGGTCCGTGAGCGGCTCAGGCGTCGCCGCCGCTTCATCGACTACGGGGAGAATCCCTGGGTCGACGATCACATCGAGGACCAGACCGGCGAAGGCCTCATGTATCGCTCCATGGTCGTCGGTGGGTGCGCCATGCACTGGGACAGCGCGTGCCCCCGCTTCTCGCCGGAGGACTTCCGCCAGAGATCGCTCTATGGCATCGGAACCGACTGGCCGATCTCGTACGACGACCTCGAGCCCTACTACCACGACTTCGAGCACCGGATCGGGGTCGCGGGGGAGCCGGGTCCGCCCGAGTACGATCCCCGCTCGGCCGGGTACCCGATGCCGCCGCTGCCCCTCTCGTATAATCTCGAGCGCCTGAAGGAGTGGGGGGCGGACGCGGGGATCCCGTTCTGGACGATGCCGTGGGCCAAGGCCACCACCGGAGCGTACGGGAGGAACATCTGCCGCCGCTGCGACACCTGTCACATCTGCCCGACCGGCGCGAAGTACACCCCCGACGAGACGCTGGACGGCCTGATCGACACCGGACGTGTGCGTCTCTTCACGGAAACGCTGGTTCGGCGGCTCGAGCTCGAGGACTCGTCCGGCCGGATCGCCGTCGCCAGCGCGGTAGACCGAAACGCCCCCGCCAGCCCCGTCGAGTTCAGGGCGTCGACGTTCGTCCTCGCGGCCGGACACGCCTGGAGCCCGCATCTGCTGCTCCTGTCGGCAAACAGCCGATTCCCGGATGGCCTGGCGAATCGGTCGGACATGGTCGGCAGGTACATGACAGGCCATCCCTACATGTCTGGCCAGGTGGACCTGCCCCTCGAGCTCTATCCAGGGATGTTCCAGACGAACTCGCTGGTCTCACGCATGCATGCCCGCCCGGGCCCGCTGGATCGCTACATACGGCACGATCTGAGGATCTGGGACTCGACTGTCGGGAGGGAGGCGCACCTGCGGGGGTCGGACGGTGGGTTGCAGTTCGGAGACGCCGTGATGGACGAGTGGCGGTCGCGGACGGGTCGCTCGACCGCGCGGCTCCGCGGCTACTACGACGTCATCCCGGACCGTGACAGCAGGCTCAGGCTCGACACCACGACCAACCGGTACGGGGATCCGCTCCCCCGGATCGACTTCAGGGACGCCCAGGAATCGCTGGATTTACGGGCGCACACTCACGAGACCATGCACGCGCTTTTTGAGCACATGGCGAGGGCGGGGGACGGCGAGCTCCTCTCGTCTCGCCTCTCCTACACGATGGAACACCCGGGTGGCGGCTGCCGCATGGGTGACGATCCGGCCACGAGCGTGACGGATTCTTACGGCCGTACTCACGACCACGAGAATCTATTCGTCGTCGGGGCACCCACGATGAGTTCCGGCGGGTGTGCCAACGGAACGCCCACCTTTGCCGCGCTCTCGCTGCGGTCCGCGGAAGAGATCGCGACCGCGTTCCGCGCTCGCGACTGAGCGTCGGATCTTCGCCCCGCCCGGAGGTCGGCTCAGCGCCCCGGGCCGGTCCCTCCCAGTGATTCGACGACCGCGGCGACGAGCGCGTCTCGCAGGTTGCCGGGTCGTCCGCCGAACTGGTTCCAGCTGTTGATGACCGCGACGACGTCGTAGGCCGGGAGCACGAGGAGGAACTGGCCGCCGAACCCCTGGCCTGCCCAGACCTCGACCCCGCCGGGATCGGGGCGCCACCACTGATACCCATAGCCGGGGCTCTCGACACGTCGCGAAGTCGCCGCCCGTACCCAGCCCTCCGGCAGAATCCGCCGGCCATGCCACACCCCATCCTTCAAATACAGATAGCCGATCTTCGCCAGGTCCAGGGCCTCCAGATAGAGACCCCCGAGCGCGTCCGGAAGCCCGGCCGGTGTGATCTTCCAGAAGAAGTCGTCGATCCCGAGAGGGCCGAAGAGATGGTCCTCGGCATACTGATCCATCGTTTGCCCGGTCGATGCCTTCAGGATCGCCGACATCAGCTGGCTGCCGCCGGAGTTATACGCCCACTTCTCACCCGGAGCGGCATCCATCGGCTGCCGGAGCGTGAACTGCACCCAGTCGTCGCTCCGCTCCAGCAGGATCGTCGTGTTCGAGTCATCCATCGGACGGTCCGTCTCGTGCCACTCGATGCCGGTGCGCATGGTGAGCAGGTCATCCAGCGTCGCCTCGTGGAGTCCGGACGGGGCATCGGAAAGATCGTAGTTCACGAGGAACGGGAGGATCGGCACGTCTACCCCCACGATCTCCCCTCGCTCGATCGCAACGCCGATTAGCGTGGCGGACACGGATTTGGTGACGGACTGGAGGGTGTGGACGTCCCGGCCCTGGTAGTAGGGATGCCAGTCCGGGTGCAAGTAATTGAACTGGTGGTCCCAGGACGGGTCGGAGCACCCGAAGCCGCAGCCGATCGCGCTCGTGCGGCCCCGGCTCACCTCTTCGTAGTCCACGGCGTAACGCTCGTCCACCACGAGAAAACCGTCTCGGACGACGACGAGCCGGTCGATGTACCCGAAGTCGCCGGCCCGGATGCGGGCGTCGAGCCCCTCGAGCGGCGCGGCGTCCAATCCGTGGGCGGCAGGATTCGCAGCGACCCATCCGCCAGTCGGCCACGGCGCCTCTTGTCCGAAGGCGCCCGAGATGGAAAGCATGACACCGGCGCAAGCCGCGATCGAACGACGGAATAGTCTCGTGGTGTTCATGTGGTCCTTTCCGCGGTGGAGCCATGTCCCGTTCCCAACCGTGGTCGGGGCCGTTCGATCTCAACGGTGTGGCCGATACCAGGAAACAGAGGAACCTCCCATGCTCCGGATCCCGAGCGCAGTCCTCCTCACGCTCTGCACCTACCTGACCGCGCAGGGCGCATCGGGGCAAGCACCCGGCTGGCCGGCATGCGGCGAGGCCGAGGTCGAGGTGGTTCTCTTCGGAACCTTCCACATGGAGGGGTCCAGCGACGACCTCGAGCGCGATGTCGACAACATGCTGAGCGAGCGTCGCCAGGCGGAGATGCCGGATGTGGTCTCCTGGCTGCGGGGCATGGCGCCCGATCGAATCGCGGTCGAGGTCGCCTGGGCGGACCGGGCCGACCTCCGTGAATCCTACCAGACGTTCCGGAACGGCGAGATCGAGCCGTCGGCGAACGAGGTTCAGCAACTCGGATTCCGGACGGCCGCGGCCCTGGGCCACGAGGACGTGTATGCGATCGACTACCGAATAGGAATCGGTAACGACTCGATCTCCGCCTTCTACGAGCGACACCCGGAGATCAGGGCCCGAAACAGTTCGATCGGGATCGCCGTGGCCAGATCCTCGAGGGCGGACGACCTCCTGCTCGCCGAGTCGACGCTTCTGGAGTACCTGCGTCACGAGAACTCGGAAGCCGCGCTTCGAAACGAAGGCAACAGACTCATGTACGCCCACCTGATCGCCGGCGAGGGCACCAACTACGGCGGCGCGGACCTGATGTCGAGGTGGTACGAGCGCAACGTCCGGATGGCACACCACATCGCCCGGATCACGGAACCGGACGACCGGCGTGTCCTCGTGATCGTCGGAGCCGGACACATAAGGCCGCTCCGTGACGTGCTCGACCTCTCGCCGCACTTCTGTCCGAGGAGCCCGCTCGACTTCGAGCCGTAGGCGGTTTCGCAACGGCCGGGTTCGCGCGCCGCACCGGCATGGGTTTAGCATCCCCGGTCACATCGAGCGATGAACGGCGGGAGACTTCATGGCACAGGGCGACGGTTTCTGGCGCGCAGTCCTCAAACTGACGCTGTACTACATCGTGGTGGGCCTGCTGACCTGGGCTCTCGCGAAGGTCTATCCGCCCATCATCGAGGCGTTCTCGGGCGAACGCCTCAGCGAGCTCGCGCAGCGGGGTCTGTTGGGCGGCGGAGAGTCGGTCGGTGTGACCAGTGGCTCGATGCGGTCCGGCCGGGACTCCCTCCTCTTCACCCTCTTCGCCGTGAGCGGTGGTCTGATTCTTCTGGTTCCGGTCGTCTGGATCTACATCATCACGCGCCAGCGCCAGGGATACGACGAGTCCGTCGTCCACACGGTCGTCATCCTTCCCGTGGCCGTGACCGCACTCGTGATCGTCGTTCAGGACTCGGTCGCGCTTGCCTTCAGTCTCGCCGGAATCGTCGCGGCTGTGAGGTTCCGAAACACGCTCAAAGACACGAAGGACGCGGTCTACATCTTCCTCGCGATCGGGACGGCGCTCGCGGCGGGGGTCCAGGCGCTCGGCATCGCGGCCGTCTCGACCGCGTTCTTCAACTACCTCGTGCTCGTGATGTGGCGGTTCCAGTTCGGGAACATCTACGCGGACCAGGGCACTCGAGCCCCGCGACTCGCAATCGGAGACGTTCTGGCTGGCGTCGGCAACACGCCGGGCGCGGGCCGCGGCGACCTCACGATCGGTCCCGAAGTCCTCTCGTCGCTGACCCCGCAGAGCCTCGAGGAAATAGCGGAGCGACGGGATCGATTGCGACAGCAGATCGAGGATGCCGGAAAGGCCGCCAAGAACTACTCCGGTCTTCTCGTCGTGGTGACCGATACGCCGGACGACTGCATCGATGTGATTACGCAGGTGGTCGAGGAGAACAGCCAGAAGGCGACCCTCGCCGAGTCGGCTCTCGAAGCGGACGGCACCGCCACGCTCGAGTATCTCGTCGGGCTCGAGCGCGACGAGGATGGGAGCGAGCTGATCGAGACCCTGCGGCGCCTGACCGGGCGCTGTGTCCTCGCGGCTCAGTTCCGGAACCTCAAGATCTCGAAGGCGAAAGACGGCGGGTCCGCTTACTGGACGCTCCCCCCGACCTGATCTTGAAGCCGACGCGGAGTCGTCTCGCCACGCCGGGTGTCCTGGCGCCCCCCGCGGTCGCGGTCTTGCTGTGGGCGGCGGCGCTGACGGCCCAGGAGACCCCAGCACGCGAGGGGCCGGTCACCGATCCTCTCGTCCGCTTCGATCTGGCCGGACCCGCCGAATTCTGGCGTCTTCCGGGCCGATTGACCGAGATATCGGGTCTCGCCGTCTCCCCTGACGGCCGACTGTTCGCTCACGATGACGAACGGGCGGTGATCTACGAGCTCGATGTCGATCGCACAGAGATGATCAAGGCGTTCGCGATGGGGGATCAGCTCGCCCGTGCCGACTTCGAAGGGCTCGCGATCGCGGGAGAGCGTTTCTATCTCGTCACGAGCGACGGGCGGATCTACGAGAGCCGTGAGGGGGCGGACGACGAACGGGTCCTCTACAACACCTACGGCACCGGCATCGGACGGTGGTGCGAGGTGGAAGGCCTCGCCCACGAGCACATGGACGACACGCTTCTCATCCTCTGCAAGACCGCCAGGGATTCATCGCTCGAGTCGAGCGTGACCGTCTTCCGCTGGTCACTCGCGACACGGGAGCTCGTCGACCCGCCGCTCTCCGTCCCGCTCGAGCATGTGGAAGAGGCCACCGATCAGCGTGGTTTCGCGGCCTCAGGGATCGCTCGTGATCCGATGTCCGGCGACTACGTGCTCATCGCCGCGCAGGACCGGGCGGTCGTCTCCATGACGCGCGAGGGAGTGGTGCTGGGAGGCGGTCGCCTGGACGCAGACCGTCATCCGCAGGCGGAGGGGGTGATTCTCGACGCCATGGGTCGTCTCTTGATCGCGGACGAGGGTCGGGGCGCCCGAGCGCGCATCACGGTGTACCCGCCGAGACCACCCGAGTAGCCGTCGGACGGCCCTGGGCCGCCGGGCGATCTAGAACATGAAGCCCGTCTGCAGATAGAAGCCGAGCAGGTCGTCTCCCTGTACGAGCGTCGCGCTCAGCGTCTGTGTCCGGTTGAATAGAGACAGCCAGATTCCGCCCCCGAACCCCGTGTGCCAGGTGTCCGCATCGTCGGGGTCTCCGTCGTAGAAGACGCGGCCCAGATCGGCGACCCCGTGGATCCCGAACTCGGTGGGGAAGAGCAGCATGAACTGCGAGATGGGCAGCCGGATCTCCGCGTTCGCGAAGGCTGAAGCGTCGCCGGCGTAGCGCTGTTTGAAGTATCCCCGCAACGTCTGCGAGCCGCCGATGAACGCGGCCTGGTGGAACGGGAATTCGCCCCAGACTTTCTGCCCGCCGACCCGTACGGCCAGCGTCGGGGCACGACGGGACCCCCCGGGCGTCACAAACCCCGAGAGCGCCCCGGTGAATCCGCCAAACGAGTCTTCGGCGTCCCAGGCCGCCGCCCAGAAGTCGGCGAGGCTCTGGAGTCGGAATCCCGACATCGGGTATCCGGCCTTGTCGCGTGTGTCGACCTCGAACCACGCCTCGAGGCCAAGCTGGCCGAAGCTCCCCAGTCCGAGCGGCTGCGGGTCGAGGGTCCCGATGAAGCGCTCCTCGTTCTCATCCGCCGGTGCATTCGCGTGTTTCAAGACCGGGCTGATCCCGAGCCGGACCTCCGGGCGGAACTCCGGTCGATTCTCCTCGTCGGGTGCGCGTGCTCCCCAGCGGCCCCATGACCACTCGATCGCCGGGGCGAGGACGATCTCGCTCTGGCGAACCTTGTAGAAATCTGAATCGATCTCGATGGTCTCTCCGCCGACGATGACCTCGCCCTCATCGAGGATCTCGGTGCCGTTCCCAAAGCCGTGGAAGCGAAGGATGTTCCCACCCGAATACTCCGCGCGGAGCAAGAAGTCGCCGCGCCCGAGCGACTCCCTCCACCGCGAGTTCCAGGCGGCGTCGAACTCGGGTCCGATCGTGGAGATCTGGGCTGCCAATCCGTGCTGCGACGCCCACGGGACCTTCCGGAACCCGTATCGATCCATGCTCGCGTCGAATCCGATCTCGAGCCCCAGATCGGGCGAGTAGCCGATGTCCGGGATGATGCGCTTGACGCTCCCCCAATCCGTCGCGTACCGGTGAACGAGATTCGCCGAGGGCGGTCGCTCGAAGGAACTCTCGTCGACCGTTGCCGGCCCGACGAACGCGTTGTCGCCGCGATCGTCATAGAACCGCGTCATGCTGGCACTGGATGCCGACCGGTTCTCGTACCGGTCGTCCCCGCCCCCGCCGATCGCCCTCACCCTGATCCGGCCGGATGACCCGATCACCTCGACCTGGTCATCGCCGCCCTGGAGGAAGAGACGCACTTCATCGGTGGTCGATTCGTAGAACGTCCGCTCGAAGTAAGGGGCATCGCTCCGGGGCCCCTCGAGATAACGGATCGTGAGGGTCAGGTTGCCGTTGTCGTGGTGCTCGAACACCGCCAGCTCGGGCCGGTCGGTGACCTTGATCTCCGCCGCCCTGGAGATCATCCGGTAGTAGGCGAGGGCCTCGGGAAGGAGCGTCTCGCGTCGCGCCTTCAGCGACGCGGCGATGAACTCGCCGACCAGCTCGTAGTGCCCCGCCGGTAGCCGCCGAACGGCCGCGTCGATGACTTCGTCAGTCAGCTCCTCGCGGAGCTCCTCTGCGACTGTCGCCCAGACGGGCTCGTCGAGCTCGACCAGGATCTGCCGGTCGAGCTCCCACCCGTTGAACGTGATGCCGAGCAGGCTCGAATGGTCCGGACCGAAGCGGGTCTGCTGGGGCCGAGCGAGCCGGTACATCGACATCAGTGCGCCGTCGTGAAGGATGAACGCCTGGTCCCGGTCCTCGGGGATCGGCCGCCACACGTAACAGCCGTCGCCCTCGGGGAAACGAGCCCAGGTCCACTGACCAGCATGCCGATCCCGGTCGCCGATCAGCATGTCGATCAGCCGCGCCTCGAGGTACTCACGTGCGTCGGCGCGATTGCAGGCCCCCTCCTCGAGGTGCTCGAGGAAATTGTCCGTGCCCGAAACCCGGTCGGATCCCGCGAAACCAGGGGTGTTATCAGGCCCCTCCTGCGGCCGGTCGACGAGCATTCCGACGAGCCCCGCGTACACCTCCCTGAACTCGCCGAGGCGCGGATCGTCGGGCACCACCACGAGCGTGTGTCGGGGATAGAGAAGCCCCGCTGCGTCGAGCAACGGATCGACGATCAGACCCGCGGAAGGCAGGAACGCCGAGATTTGATCCTGAACGATGGCGGCGACCACCGTGCCCTGAAACTCCGGGGCCAGCCGGCGTGTCGGGTCCTTGTCGAGCGACCGGACGGCGTATTCGAGTCCGTCCGCACCGAGGAACTCGAGGGTGAACGACTGCCCGTACCCGCCGGTCTCGACCGGTGTCAGCCCCCCGTAGGTGGTGTCCATGTCCAGCACGGGGATCTCGATCGGCATCGCCCAGATGTCCCGGTATCCGGCGCCGAGAAACCACCGGGAAAGCCCGCCGTTCTGGTACCGCTCACCCGGGATCACCGTGTGGGTGGTCGCACCCTGCGGCGGGGGGAATTTTGCGATCTGAGCAGCCGCCATCTTCGGCGGGGAAAAGACGATGACGGCGATGGCGACCAGCGCCAGCGATTTCCAGCCGCGTCGGGAGTCGGGTTTGCCCAAAATGTACGAGCCTCGGTTAGGTCGAGGGTCCGCCGTCGGCGGAGACCGCTCCGGCGGAGTCTCGGAACGGTCGGGGTGCCGCGCAAAAGCTGGTGGGACGGACCCTCACCCGGCAACCAGGCGACTCCCGAGTCAGGGCCGCTTTGCGCGTACTGCGCTGATGAGCAGGGTCGGCTGCACCCGTTCGAGGAGACGTTCGAGCGCTTCATCCAGTTCGCCCGGGCGAGGATCGAAGCGCGGACCTGAAGCGAGGTGGGCGGGCGGGCCGTCCCGGCGGTCCCCCCACGCCAGCCGCGTCTGCCTAGGGCGCTCGCCACACCTCCGTGCCGGGCCGAAAGGCTGCCCACGCGAACCAGAAGTGGTTTCCGTGCGGGATCGGAGTCAGACGCTCGCCGGTCAGCGGCCCCGAGACCGCGCGACCCGCGAAGTCCCACGTCGATTCCGTCTCCCTATCCACGAAACGGCCGTCCGTACGCTCGAACGTAAGCGTGCGATCATTGACGCGTCGGTCATAGGTCGCGCTCGCACCGATGTCTCTCCCCCCGGCCACGGTCCTCGCGTCGACGGCGCTCGCGACTCCGGACTCCCAGAAAGCGACGAACGGGGCACCATCGATTTCGGCTTCCGCCACGCCGGTGCGTGAGAGCTCCGAAAAGGGCGCGGCCCAACCGGAGCCGAGGTCGACGGCGACAACGCGGTCGAGAGCGGGGAACCGATCGTCGATCTGGAGCGAAAAGAACGGAGCGTAGGGACCGCGCTGTGTGTCGTACCCCACGTAGGGGTTCGCGCCGTACGCCGCTCCGTAGCCCGTGTCCCGCGAGAGCACCGACAGGTCGGGGTAGAGTTCCCGGGCCATCTCCCAGGACACGGTGTTCGCAGGCAGGAAGTCGAGTACCGTCCCCATGAGCTCGCCGACGATCGCCTCGCCACTCGCCTGCTGCCACCACGTCTCCGTCTGCCGGTCGTACATGACCAGGTCCGAGTGACGTAGCCGTCCGGTCGTCCCGAAGTCCGATCGCCGACCATTGACCATGCCGTCGAATACCAGCGAGGTATTGCAGAGCGGGCAGTACGTGACGACCACCGGCTGTCCGGCGATCTCGTCGTTCACGATCTCGTGGCGCATGAGGATCCGGAGGGGGTAGGCGCGGACCTCGTCGCCCAGCTCCAGGACGATCACTGGCTCCCGTGGCTCGAGCCAGCGGTCGGCCGCCGCCGCGGACTCGAACTTCGGTGAATCGATCGACGGTATGCCGTCCTTGGGTGGTCCGCCCGAGACGATCTCGCCTGGCGGGACGGTGATCCGCGAGAAGTCGGTGAGCCAGCGATCGCCGCCCGCGAGAGCACGAGCCACGCTAGCCGAGTCACTACCGCCACCGGACGAGGCCGCCTGACCGCACGCCGGCGAGACGGCAAAGACGGCGAACAGAAGCGTCCTCGATAACACCGACGTCATGCGGACTCTCCAGGGCGGAAGCGACGGCCGGGTACCCGGCGCGAGAGTGTGCTCGAGCGGGCGGTCCCGGTGAGCCATCTCAAGAACCGGGGGCGGCGGGACTCGGTTCCCGAGGTCGGCCGACAAGGCACGAAGTGCCGACAGCCGTGAACGGTTTGCACAGTACGCCGACACCGCAAGCGACCGCGCGGAGCCGGTTTCCCTTGACGCACGGCGAAATCCCACGGTCCAGGGCATCGCGCACGAGATGTGCGAAGCCCGTTGTCGAACCGTTTGCAGCCCAACTGCTTCGACGGGTCCAACGGGCGGCAATGACGCCGCTCACATACCGTGGGAGACGTGCATGAACCATCGGGCGACCATCTCGGCGGGCGTCCAGGCCCTGGCCGAGGCCTTCTCGAATGGCGACGTGCGGCAGGTGATGTCCCTGTTCACACGAGAGCCCGTCACCCTGCCTCCGCACGAACCGCCGAGACACGGTCATGCGGACGTAAAGGCCTGGCACGAGACGATCCTCGGCCACTTCGAGACCGACACCCGCATCACGCCGCTAGAGATCAAGGTGAGCGGCGACATCGGGTACGTAAGAGGCGCCTACGCCATGGAGATGACGGCCCCCGACGGGAGCGGCGGCGCGGATACCGGTAAGATGCTGATGATCTGGGAGCGGAACCCGGACGACAGCTGGAGCCTCTCCCGCAACATCTGGAACAGCGACACACCGATCGCCGGCTGACGATCGCGACTTCGGCGGCCCTCCCCCACGGTCGGGCGGCGCCCCATCTTGGTCCGCGCCCCATTCCCGCAGCCGCCGGAGACTCATATGACCGCCTGCGACCTCTCGCGCAGAGAGTTTGTCGTCCGATCGGGGTCCTGCGCCGCCTATCTGTCGGCCACAGCCGCATTCGCGGGACCCACTGCGGCTCGTCTCTGGGCCGCCCCACGCCGCACCGTAGTCGCGCAGGAGGCCTGGGGACGGATCGAGGCGGTCGGCGACGGCCTCTGGGCCCTGATCTCGACCCCGCTGACCGGCGACTACACCACGCTCTCCAACGGCGGCATCATCAGGGGGAGGAACGGAGTGTTGATCGTCGAGGGGACGGCGTCACCCGAGGGCGCCGTCTGGATGGCCGAGCAGGCGAAGGAACTGGCCGGTCGAGTGCCGACTCACGTGGTGGTGACGCACCACCACGGAGACCATTCCCGAGGCGTCGACGGTTTCAGTTCGTCCCCGAAGCTCCACGTGACCGAGAGCATCCAGGATCGAGTAACCGGGTCGTTCGATACTGGCACCGAGCCGGATCGGGCCCGGCCGTGGGCGGACGTCACGCTGATCGGGATCGACGACCCGACGGAGATCGACCTCGGCGGTCGCACCGCCATCATCCGGCCGCTCGACGGACACACCCAGAGCGATCTGGTGGTGGACCTCCCGGAAGATGGGGTCACGTGGTGCGGCGACCTCGTCTGGAACGAGATGTTCCCGAACTACGTGGACGCCACGCCCTCCCGCCTGTCAGCTTCGGTCGACGCGCTCCGGGCAGACGAACGGACGGTCTGGGTCCCGGGCCACGGCCCGCTGGCGGATGCGGCGGATATGGCCACATACCAGTCGATCCTGGATGACATAGGCGCGGCCGCGAGACGGGCGGCCGTCGCCGGTCGCACGGCCGCCGAGGCCGCGGAGCTCTATTCGCTTCCGGAAGACGTGGGCGAGTGGACGCTCTTCAACCCCGGCTACTTCGAGCGGGCAATCGGCGCCTGGATGCGCGAGCTGGAAGGTTGAACGCCCGCCCTCCGCCTGACGCGCTGATCGGTCAGGAGGAGGGCAGTCGGGACCTTACCGGCGAGGACCGCTCGACGCCGCGGCGTCTTCCTCGGTCGTGACCTCCTCCGGGATTTCCCCGGTGGCGTCGAGGTCGTTCCAGTTGAGGATCGCGTTGAATCCCAGGAAGAACGTCCCCTGCGTCTGCCAGCGCCAGAACGGTCGAATCGCGAACGACACGACGTGGCCATCACCGATCGGCGAGTCCACCACCTGGGCCTTCCCCGCGAGAGCCTGTCCGCCGCCGAGCGTGCCTGACAGCAGGATCTGGTCGGCCTGACGCGGGAACGCCATCACCACTCGGGCGCCATCATCGTCGTCACCGCCCAGTCCGAAGGAGCGGGCCATCTCGCGCATGATCGCCGCGTCACCCGCCTCCTGATCGGGCTCCTCCTCCGAAGCCTCGGACGCCTCGTACTCGGAGAGCTCCGGCCGGTTGGCCATCGGCGCGGTGTTCTGCCAGGGGCCGCCACCACGGAAGAACCGGGCGAACGCTCCCAGCCCACCGCCTCCGCCGGCGTTCAGGACCAGGTCGTTCTTGAAGAAGACCGGAAGCTGATCGCCCTCGTAGCCATACGCGATCGGGCTCGTCTTGTCGGCGATGATCCCGCGGTGGATCGAGCCGGGCGCGACCAGGTTGTCGGGGCTCTCGACCGAGACGCCGGGTGTCAGCCCGAACTCGGGGAAGATGGACGACGTCGATCCCTCGACGATCAGGGTGCCGCCATCGTTGACGAACTTTTGGAGCTCCACGAGCCCGGCGAGCCCCATCCCGCCCCGAATGTCGTCGGCTTCGTCCATGTACCCGAAGTTCGGCGTCTCCTCGGACTTCCTGTAGGGCAGCGGTAGCTCGCCGGTCATCGCGACGCCGTCGAGGTGTGACTGCGCGCTGCCGCCGACGTGCGGGTAGATGATCACATCGTAACGGTCACGCAGCCCGCCTTCGGCCACGAGCTTGTCCGCGAAGTAGTCATAGGGGATCCCGTACGTGTCGAGTGCGGCGCGTACCCACCCCTCGTCCTGCGTCCGGCGCCACGAGTGCAAATAGCCGATCCGCGGCAGATCGAGCTCGTGGGTCAGCACGTCCGGCTGATCATCGGTGGCCCACGCGTGGAGGCCGTACTCCTCGAGTGAGGGCTCGATGACGGTGCGGTCAGCGTTCGGGATGATGAACGCGCCGGCGCGGAACTGGTGGTCGTCCATCTCGAAGTCGGACTCGGCCGCGAGCATGAACACGTCCGGGTGCTCGTAGCGGAAGGCCATCAGGTTGTTGTCCGTCGTATGGTCGACAACCAGGTGGTCACCGTTCCCTTCGATGCCGCCCGCGTAGCTGGCCGGTGAGCCGAGCAGAATCATGTCCTGCTCGAACAGGGCCGTGTCCTTGATCTCGAGCAGGTCGATGTTCCGCATCAGCTGGAAGGTCCAGCCGGTGTCGTCGTACGGCCGCGGGTTGTCGAGCGAGAACTGCTGGAGCGAGAGGTACATCTCGGCCAGCGTCCGGAACGGCTGGTCGCCGCGTGCGATGAAGTCGCCTTCCTGCACCTCGATGCCGCCGACCTCGAAGTCGTCGTCCGCCCGGTGGATCTCGAGTCCCTGCCTCATGAGCTCGTTCACGGCGTCGACCGCGTCGGCGCTCCTGCGCTGTCCCGCCGGGATCACCCAGCCGTTGATCTCGCCCTCGACGCCCTCGGCGATCGAGCGCTTGTTCTTGATCCAGTAGTTCTCGAGGAACCAGTCGGGGTTGTCCGCCACGTACTTGAGCGAGAACAGGACGCCGGACTGCTGGATGTTCGTGTTGTTCCGCGGCCCCCACTGGATCTCCGGGAGTGGCGGGTTCGGCCGGTACCACTCGCGGCTCGTCGTCCGCGAGTTCACCCGAAGCGTGCGGTTGTCGGGGCCGTAGCCCGCGACCTCGTAGAACCGACCGATCGCGTTGTGGGCATGGGCGATCGTGAACATGTAGTTGGGGGTCCAGCCGTCGTAGAAGTTGTACGTCCATACCCCCGGAACGTCGCGCTTCGTCATCTCGAGCACGTCGTTCTCCGCCAGGACCCACCACTCGCCAATCGTGATCGCGTCGAACGCCTCGTTGTAGGGGCCGGTCCCGGTCGACGTGTACAGGTAGTTCTGCGCTTCGTGCAGATCGTGCATGATGACCGGATACCACTCGAGCTGGACCTTCGTGACGTTTCTCGTCAGCTGCAGAAACTGCCCCATCCCGTCGCGGTTGTTGTCATGCGCGACGTACTTGCCCCAGTACATCAGCCCGATGTTCGCCTCGCCCTCGGGCCGGTCCTTGTTGAAGTAGTAGCGGTCGACCTGCTTCTCGCGCCCGTCGGGCTCGATCACCGGCGTGATGAACGTGATCATGTTGTCGCGGATGTCACGAACGAAGTCCGACTCCTGGACGACCAGCCGATAGGCCAGCTCCTGGAGCATCTCCGGTCCGCCGTTCTCCGTCGAATGCATCCCCGAGGTGAGCCAGTAGATCGGTTTTGCCATGCCCTCGATCAGCTGGCGGGCACGCTCCTCGGTCGTCGCGCGCGGATCCGTCAGCTCGTGCATGTACGCCTTGTACTCCTCGAGCCGGCCCATCGTCTCCTCATCCGCGACGACCATGAGGATCATCTCGCGGCCCTCCTCCGACATCCCCATCGACCACACCTCCGCGCGCGGGGACGCGTCGGCGATCGCCCGCATGTATCTGTTGATGTCGGCCGAGTAGGTCAGCTCGCCGGGCGTGCCGATGATCCTGCCGTGGAAGTCGAGCGGGGTCGGCACGGTCTCGGATGCGGGCAGATGGTCGACGAGCTCGGTCGTGATTCGCTCGTCCTGGAGGTGCTCGGCGATCAGCCGCGTGTATTCCTCGTCAATCGCCTGGCCGTTCGCACCCGCCTGGGCGTGGACCTGGAGCGGTCCGAGCGAGAGTACGACGAAGGCGATCGCGGCGAGCCGCGAGAAACGGGTGGTGCGAGGCATGGTTCCCCCTGCGGAGTAGGTCGGGGACCGATCTACCGGTCCGTCACGCATTCAGGCGCACAGTACGACGGTGCGAAGAAGACAACACTCGAAATCGCTCTTTCGCTGATCGGGGCCCTCGCCGAATCACCGGCGATCAAGCGATCAGCGATCTCCGACGAGGTGCTTCTCGAAGAAGTCCATTGCGCGGCGGACGAAGTCGTACCGGGATGGCTCCGTCTCGATGGTGTGTGGCTCAACGGGGTAGTACATCACCTCGAACTCCTTCTCGAGCTCGATCAGTTTCTGGACGAGCCGGACCGCGTCCTGGAAATGCACGTTGTCGTCGACGATACCGTGCGTGAGCAGCAGGTGGTCCTCGAGTCCGTCGGCCCAGTAGATCGGGCTCGATCTCTCGTACGCCTCGGGGTCTTCGTGCGGTACGCCGAGGATCCGGCTCGTCCAGCCGTCGGAGTAGTGGGCCCAATCGGTGACCGACGCTCGCGCGATGCCGGCCGTGACGATTCCGGGATGCCTGAACAGGGTCATGAGCGTGAGAAACCCGCCGTACGAGACGCCGTGCATCCCGATGCGGGTCGAATCGATGCCTCGCTCGCGGGCGAGCCATTCCGCGGCCGCTGCGACTCCATCGGCGTCCTTCAGCCCCATCGAGCGTGCGATATCGGCGCGGTAGTCCCGACCAAACCCGGCCCCGCCGCGGTAGTCGAAGTCCAGCACCGTGAAACCTTGCTGGACGAGGTAGTTGAGAAAGCCGACGTGGAGCGCCCACCCGTAGACCGACCAGCCGCGGTGCGCGAACTGCCGGTAGCCGCCGCCGTGCACGTGGATCACCGCAGGCCGGTCGGGGAGCGGCGTATCGGGCGTGTAGAGCGCGGCCCAGATCAGGTCGCCATCGGGGTGCGGAAACGAGACGATCTCGGGCTCGGCGAGCGTGAGCGCTCGAAAGCTCTCGGTGCCGCTCTCAGTGATCGGGTGGGGAGCCTCTCCGTCCATCGGGTCCAGGAAGAGATCCGGCAGGTTCGTCGCCGTACTGCGGATCAGCGCGAGACGCTCCCCATCGGGTGACAGCCACCCCTCGTTGCGGCCCTCGCCCCTCGTCAGGGGTATCAGCGGGCCGCCGCCGTCTGCCATCCGATATAGATGGTCGTCGGACGGGTGCTCCCGGCTGGTCTGCAGCAGCCACGACGCGCGATCGGGCGCCAGCGCTGCGGCGCGCACTTCCCACTCGCCGGACGTCAGCGGGGCGACGGTCCCCGATTCATCCACAGCGTAGAGGTGGCTCCAGCCCGACCGCTCGGAGGCGAAGACCCAACGCCCGTCGTCCAGCCACTCGAGCAGGGCGGGTTGGAGGTAATTGGCCTGAACCGGTGGGCCCCCGATCCAGGCGTCATCATGATCGTGCGTGATGACGGTCGCGGCCCCACGCTCGACGTCGAGCTCCGCGAACCAAACGTCTCGATGATCCTCGCCGATGAACTGGACGAGCGCGCGCCGGCCGTCCGGGCTCCAGTAGGGCCCGTGCGGGACCGTGTTCTGATCCGCCGCCTCCGCGAGCGTGACCCAGGCGACCTCCAGCGAGTCGACGGGGACCCGCGGATCGAGCCGGACGATCCCCAGTTCGACGATATCGCGTGGTTCGCCCGTCTTGGCCCGCGCGGAGCGCACGGTCGCGTATCCGGACTCGTCCACGTAGTCCACGTATTCGGTCGGCGGACGGTTCGTCGCCCGGGTCCGCGATCGGAAGGTCACGTATCGACCGTCAGGTGACAGCATGATGTCGTCCACGCGCTGGTCGGCGGGGAGAGGGATCGCCTGCGTTACGACGCCCTGCCGAAGCGCTTCGGCTACGGCCTCGCGCCGCTGGTCCCGGTCGCGGATGTGGGCGAAGAGGTCTCGCTGCTGTTCCACCAACCAGTCGCCCGCCGCCGTCGCCTTCGGCTCCTCGCGTATCGTCCGTCTGGCGATGATCGCCAGCGATCCATCCACTACCGAGTAGCGATACAGGGCCTCCCCTGCGACGAAGTCGATGACGCCCGGGGCGTAGAAGCGCGGGGACCGGATGACCTGCTCCAGAGTCACGGCCGGCCTAGTGTCGGCCCCGTCCCAGACGAACAGCGTCGAACCGGTGCTCCAGGCCGCCGCTCGCCCCTGCGGTGCCCACTCGATGGCGGCCGCGGGGATTCGCATGATCTCGGTCGGGTCCTCGACACGCTCGGCGCGGCGTCCGTCCCGATCGGCGCGGTACCAGGGATCCGCCTCGGCTACGTCGTCGACCCCCGGCCGCACGTTCCAGCGGAAGTAGATCGCCGATCCATCTGGCGCCCAGCGAACGTCCCGCGGTGCCAGTCCCAGCCACCGGTCGTCTCGCGAGGCGTCTCGGAGCGTCAAGGTCGCCGATGCCTCGGAGGCCACCCCGGCCGTCTGCCGGATCGGTGTCTCGAGAGCCTGGCCCGCGGCGCAGACGGGGATGAGGCAGGCTAATGAGGCGGCGATGATCAGGGCTTTACGCATTTCGGGCTCCCTCAGGCGAACGTGACTTCGTCGCGGAGGATCGTCGGGTTCTCGAGCGTCTTGTGGACCGGACACCGGCCGACGATCTGCTCGAGCCTGGCGCGCTGAGCGTCGTCCAGATCTCCCGAGATGCGCACGCGGCTCTGGATGCGGTCGATGAAGCCCGTCCGGTCGTCCTCGCACTCCTCGCAATCGCGCGCGTGAATCCGGTCGTGCTCGTACTCCGTGTCCACCGCGTCGAGCCGGATGCCCTTGTGATGACAGTACAGGGCCAGCGTCACGCAGGTGCACGCGGCCAACGACCCGAGGAGGATCTCGTAGGGGGTCGGGCCAGTGTTGCTGCCGCCCTGGTCGATCGGCTCGTCGGCGGACCACTCGTGTCCCCGGGTCGAGATTCGCACGTGCGTGCCGCGTTCGAGATGCGCTTTGATGGTCGCCACTAGAGCCTCCAGTCGTCCCCGTCTCGCCTCATCCGGGAGCGCGAGTCCACGGTGTTTGCAGGATGCATGACGGGGCCCCCCGAGAGGGACCCCGTAAGTACTACGCCACTCGGGCCGTCGTTCGGGGCTACGGGTGCGCGACGATCCGGAGATAGGGCTTCGGGGTCTCCCAGCCCTCGGGGTACTTCTCGGCCGCCTCCTCGTTCGAGACCGACGGGACGATGATCACGTCGTCCCCCTGATTCCAGTTGGCCGGGGTCGCCACCTTGTGCGAGTGGGTCAGCTGCATCGAGTCGAGGACGCGCAGGACCTCGTGGAAATTCCGGCCCGTCGTCATCGGGTAGGTGATCATCAGCTTGATCATCTTGTCCGGTCCGATCACGAAGAGCGAACGCACCGTCTGGTTGTCTACGGCGGTGCGCTCGTCGGCACCCCCACCCGCCTCGTGGGGCAGCATGCCGAACATCTTCGCGATCGTCAGCTCCGTGTCCCCGACCATGGGGTAGTTCACGGCGTTCCCCGTTGCCTCGGCGATGTCACCCGACCACGCGACGTGGTCGTCGACGGAATCGACGCTCAGTCCCATGATCTTGCAGTTGCGGCGCGCGAACTCGTCCTTGAGGCCCGCGACGGCACCGAGCTCGGTCGTGCAGACCGGGGTGAAGTCCTTGGGGTGCGAGAACAGGACGGCCCAGCCGTCACCGATCCACTCATGGAAGTTGATGGTGCCTTCCGTGGTCTCGGCCGTGAAATCCGGGACCTGATCTCCGATCTGAAGCGACATCTCTTTCCCTCCTTGGGTGTTGTACGGTCACATGATGAGGATGACCGAAGAGAGCCGGGAAACGGCTCACGGGCTGAACCTGAGTGGAGGCCGTGACTCACGACAGCCCCCATTACGGTATCGGGACCGGCCTTGCGGCCCTCGTCGCCCGAGACGTCCCTTACGAACGCCCCCATTCACTCCAGCAGGGTCCGAGACATGACGATTCGCCGAATCGCTTCGTCGATTGCTATCGCCAGCATGGCCGCTCTCACGTCGTCCGGAGCCGTCGCGGGCCAGGAGGTCGTCCTGGTCGGCGGCACCGTCGTCGACGGGAACGGCGGGGCGCCACTTCCCGACGGCGTGGTGATCGTCGACGGCGACCGTATCGCGTGCGTTGGGACACGGGCAGCCTGCCCGATCCCGGGCGGGGCGAGGGTCGTCGACGTCTCGGGCCGGTTCATCACCCCGGGGCTGGTCGACGCCCACGTGCACTTCAGTCAGACGGGCTGGATCGACGGACGACCCGACGGTCTTCACGCGCCCGAGATCTACCCGTACCTCGAAACGTCCGAGTACAACCGCGACAACCCCGAGCGCTGGCACCGCTCGTACCTGTGCAGCGGCATCACCGCAGTGTACGACGTGGGGGGGCACCCCTGGACGACCGGGCTCCCCGCGAGCTCAGACGACGACGTGAACGCGGCACACGTCAGAGCGGCCGGCCCGCTCATCACGCATGCGACGCGCACCGCGCTGATGGCGAATGACGAGCTCTACACGTTCCTCCCCATGGATACGGAGGAGGAGGTGCGGTCGAGCGTCCGAAAGCTGGTCGATATGGGGTCGACGGCGGCCAAGGTCTGGTATCTGCGGCCGCCGGCCGCCCGTCGGGGTGAGCTTGATGCCCGGCTGATGCAGGTGGGTGAGGAAGCGCGAGCGGCCGGCCTGGATCTGATCGTCCACGCCACCTCGCTCCGCGAGGCCACGATGGCGCTGCACGCTGGCGCGAAGCTGCTGGTCCACAGCGTCGAGAACGAACCGGTCGACGACGAGTTCCTCCGTCTGCTCCGCCGGAACGGCACGGTGTATGCCCCGACCCTCGTCGTCGGGGCGTTCTGGACCCGGGCTCGAGGTTCGATCGCTCTGAACATCCCGCCGGTGATCGACGATCCGAACGACTGTAGATCCGGGAACGAAGGCCAAGCTCCGGCAGACGGCCGAGCTCCAGGCGCTCATGCCCGAGGCGGGTCGGTCACCCGAGGCTTTCTACAGCCGTCTCGAGCGCGGCGGGATGAGACGGGCGACCATGTATGACAACCTGCGAAGGGTGCACGAGGCGGGCGGCACCGTCGCCACGGCCACCGACGCGGGGAACCCGCTGACTCTCCACGGCCCTTCCATCTACAACGAGATGGAGGCGATGCAGACGGCCGGCATCGATCCGTCGGACATCATCGTGATGTCGACGCGAAACGGAGCCATCGCGATGGATCGCCTCGACGATTTCGGCACACTGGAGCCGGGAAAGCTCGCCGACTTGCTGGTACTTGAACGCGATCCGACCGAGGACGTGCGGGCATTCCGTACCGTGACGCACGTCATGCGAGCCGGGCTCCTCCGCACGCAGCGTGAGCTTTCCTACCGCTGACTGCGGTGACTGCGGGAGCGGCATTTCCGCGATAGCTTCCTGTCCGCCCTGAAACGACCACGACGCACACGAGCGACGCCGAGTAACGCATGAGCCGCGGGTACACCATCGCTATCGGGGGAGCCGAGGAGAGGCTCCGCGACCCCGCCATCCTGGGACGCTTCGTGGAGGTTTGCGGGGGCCGTGAAGCGCGAATCGCGATCATCCCGACCGCCTCGCGACTTTCGGACACGGGGCCTCGCTACGAGCGGGTCTTCGACGCCCTCGGCGTCTCTCTGATCCGAGTGCTCCCCCTCGCGACCCGCGCCGATTGCGACGATCCGCGATGGCTCAAGCGTGTGGATCGGGCGGATGGGGTGTTCTTCACCGGCGGGAACCAGCTGAAGCTGTCGACGACGATCGGCGGGACCGGCCTCGCCGAGCTGATCCGGCGCCGTAACCTCGAGGACGGACTCCACGTCGCGGGGACGTCCGCGGGCGCCGCGATTCTGTCGGAGCACATGATCGCCTTCGGCGACGAAGGATCGACGCCGCGGGCCGACTCCGTGACGCTCGCGCCCGGGCTGGGTCTGGCCCCCGAGTTCATCATCGACCAGCACTTCCGACAGCGTGACCGGTTGGGACGGCTGCTCACCGCGATCGCGTACAACCCGAGATTGATCGGGATCGGGCTCGATGAGGACACGGCGGCGTTCATCGCCCCGCACCAGACACTGACCGTCCGGGGGAGCGGCGCGATCACGGTCGTGGACGGGACGGATCTCGAGTACTCGTCGATGGACTCGTCCCACGAGCACGACCCGGTCTGCATGCTGAACGCCCGCGTCCACATCCTCACCGAAGGGGCGTCCTTCGACGCCTCGTCCGGTCGGGCGCAGCCACCCCCGGTCCCTCGCGACGACACTGACAGCGCTCGTGAGGCCGCATCGTGAAGGTGGTCTCGCGGGCCGTCTACCTGGGCCCCAGCCTCTACGCGCACTTCCCGGTAATTCGACTGACACTGAACCTCGAGGAGCTGGAGGATTGGCCGAGCGGGCGGCTCGGATCCCCCTTCAACGAGGCACTGCTCGAAGCGCTTCCAGGCCTTCATCAGCACGGGTGCTCGTACCGCGAGCCGGGCGGGTTCGTCCGACGGCTCACGGAAGAGGACGGCACCTGGATGGGCCACATCCTCGAACACGTCGCGATCGAACTTCAGAACATCGCCGGTTCGCGTGTCACGTTCGGCAAGACGAGAGGTACCGGGAATCCGGGCGAGTACGACGTCGTCTACCAGTACAAGGACGAAGAGGTCGGGCTGGGAGCCGGGCGGCTCGCGATCGAGCTCCTGGAGCATCTGCTTCCCGAGGAGCTTCGCCCCGAACGGGAGGCGGACTTCGACTGGCCGGGGACCCGCGACCGCTTCATCCGTTCGAGCCAGCGGCGTGCGCTCGGACCGAGCACGGCCTCGCTGGTCGCGGCGGCCGAGGAGAGAGACATCCCCTGGCTCCGGCTGAACCGCTACAGCCTCGTGCAGTTCGGGCATGGGAAGCTTGGAAAGCGGATCCAGGCGACGGTCACCGGCGAGACGCGTCACATCGCGGTCGAGCTCGCGTCGGACAAGGAAGAGACGAACAAGATTCTGGGCGACCTCGGCCTGCCGGTCCCGCGGCAGCGGCTCGTATATGGTCCTGACGAGGCCGTGCGGGCAGCGGAGCGAATCGGGGTTCCCGTCGTCGTCAAGCCTCTGAACGCGAACCACGGTCGCGGCGTCTCGATCGACCTGAATGAGCCTGAAGCCGTCGCGACGGCGTACGAGAAGGCGCGCGAGCACAGCCGAACGGTTCTCGTCGAGAGCTTCGTCTCGGGTCTCGATCACCGGATGCTGGTCATCGACGGAGAGCTGATCGCGGCTTCGAAGCGCGTCCCCGGCCATGTCGTGGGTGACGGCGAGCACACGGTCGAGGAGCTGGTCGAGGTGGTTAACGCCGACCCGCGCCGTGGGCTGGGTCACGAGAAGGTCCTGACCCGGCTCGAATTCGACCATCAGGCCGACCGCCTGCTCTCGCAGAAGGGGTACGAGCGGTCGACCGTACCCCCGGAAGGCGAGGTCGTGTACCTGCGATCCACGGCCAATCTCTCCACCGGCGGGACGGCTGTGGATGTCACGGACGACGTGCACCCGGACAACCGCGAAATGGCGACCCGGGCCGCCCGAGCCATCGGGCTCGACGTAGCCGGGATCGACTTCCTGACGACCGATATCTCCCGGTCTTTCCACGAAACCGGTGGGGCTATCTGCGAGGTGAACGCCGCGCCCGGTTTCCGGATGCACGTCGCACCGAGCGAGGGTGAACCGCGCGACGCGGCGGGGCCGGTGCTGGACATGTTGTTCCCGCCGGGCACGCCGTCGCGGATCCCGATCGCCTCGATCACGGGAACGAACGGGAAGACGACCACGAGCCGGATGGTCGCGCACATCCTGAAGATGACCGGCAAGTCGGTCGGGCTGACCACGTCGGATGGAGTCTACATCGACGGCCACCTGAGCGTGCCCGGAGACATGACGGGCCCGACGGCGGCGCGCATCGCCCTGCGAGACCCATCGACCGAGGTCGCGGTCCTGGAGACCGCTCGTGGTGGGCTGCTCCGGGCCGGCATGGGGTATCGCCGCTGCAACGTCGCGGCGGTGCTGAACGTGGCCGCGGACCACCTCGGACTTCGCGGGATCGACACAGTCGAAGAGCTCGCGCGGGTCAAGCGCGTCGTGGTCGAGGTCGCGACGGACGCAGCTGTGTTGAACGCGGACGATCCGCTGTGTCTGAAGATGGCGGACCACTCGCAGGCCGAGACCGTTTGCTACGTGACCATGAACCCCCGGCATCCCCTGGTCCGCGAGCATATCGGCGCCGATGGACGCGCGGTCGTCCTCGAGGAGGGGATGAACGGCCACATGATCACGATCTACGACGCCGGGAAGCACCTGCCGCTCCTCTGGACGCACCTGATCCCCGCGACGGTGGAAGGAAAGGCGATACACAACGTCCAGAACGCGATGTTCGCCGCGGCGGTCGCGTACAGCATGGACGTCGGTCTCGAGGACATCCGACAGGGATTGCGGACCTTCGACACGACCTACTTCCAGGCGCCAGGCAGGCTGAACGTCTACGACGAGCACCCGTTCAAGGTGATTCTCGACTACGCGCACAATCCCCATGCGGTAGAGGCGATCGTGCGGCTGGTCGACAACCTCGGGGCGGAAGGCGAGAAGATCTGCGTCCTGGGAGCGCCGGGTGATCGACGCGACGAGGACATCGACGAGATCGCGGCGCTCTGCGCCGGGCACTTCGAGCGCTACATCTGCCGCCGTGACGACAATCTCCGTGGACGGGAGTCCGGCGAGGTGCCGGAGCGGCTACGGGCCGCGCTCGTGGCAAAGGGCGTGGACGAGTCGGCGATCGAGGTGATCCCGGACGAGCGGGAGGCCATTCATGTGGCTCTGACCCGTGCGGCGTACGGCGATCTCCTGCTCGTGATGGGTGATGACATACGGCGCAGTTGGAGACAGATCACGACGTTCTCCCCCGACCTCGAGACGCCGATCCCGGCCGAGCTGTCCCGCAAAGCACCGCCAGTCGAGGTCGTCGAGCAGCTGCCCGATCTGGATCTGCCATCGTTCGAACACCTCGTGCGCGACGAGCGGGGCGTGCGCCTCGCTCGCGAAGAGGAAAACGACTAGGGCTGCCACCGGCAGCTTCGCGGTCGTCTGACACGCCGGGGGGAATGGTCGATGGAAGTCCGTGATTCGAGACGCCTGACAGGGCCCAACATCGTGACCGATGGGCCGGCCGCCATCCTCGACATCATCGTGGAGGAGGGGGACGATCCCCAGGTAGCCGTGGCTGTCTGGACGCGGCATGTCACCGACGTCCTGGCGGCGGTCGGGTGGGCGGACGCTCCGCTCAGTCACCGGATCTTCCACGGCGGGCTCAGTCTCGCCTTTCGGGCTCCTATCGATTCCCTCTATGCCGCCACCGAGGTGAACGAGTGGGCCTGGGAGGCCTCCGAGGCCGACCTGTCCGGTGTGGATCCCGCCGAGAACCTCCAATCGGCGTCGGCACGCCTGCGAGCCGAGATCGACCGTGAAGCGAACCCGCGGGTCCTCGAGCTCGAGCACGCCGCGGCACGCCACGGTGTGGCATTCCTCTGGGATGACGATCACGTGTCGGTCGGTCTCGGGACGGGATCGCTGACGTGGCCCGCGCTCGGGATCCCGCCGATCGACGAGATCCCATGGGATCTCGTACACGACGTTCCGGTGGCCCAGGTCACGGGCACGAACGGGAAGACGACCACCGTTCGCCTCATCGGAGCCATGGTGCGTGCGGCCGGGAAAGTCCCGGGCATCTCGTCGACCGACTGGATCGCGGCCGGCGACGCGGTCCTCGACCACGGAGACTACTCCGGGCCGGGTGGCGCGCGGCAGGTTCTGCGGCACCCCCGGGTGGAATGTGCCGTGCTGGAAACGGCCCGCGGCGGAATGCTTCGCCGCGGGCTCGCGCTGGAGCGGACGGACGTCGCGCTGGTGAACAACGTCGCGGCGGATCACCTGGGCGAATTCGGCGTCCACGACCTGGACGCGCTGGCCGAGTGCAAGTTCGTGGTCGCGCGCGCTGCCCGACACCTCGTGCTGAACGCGGATGACCCGGTCGTCCGCAGCCATGCCGGGGCCCAGTCGGTGCCGATCACCTGGTTCACGCTCGACGCGACGGACCCCCTGGTAGTGGAGCACATCGCCGCGGGTGGGAAGGCCTGCGCCCTGGAGCGCGGACGGCTCGTTCTGAGCGCGGAGGGTCAGAAGCTGGCGATCGCCGAGGTCGCGGACGTGCCGGTCACGCTCGGCGGCGCGGCGCGTCATAACGTCGCGAACGCCCTCGCGGCCATCGGCGTGGCCGTCGAGCTCGGGCTCAATCCTCGTGCGATCGGAGACGGGCTTCGCGGCTTCGAGAGCACTCCCGAGGTCAACCCCGGTCGTCTGAACGAATTCGAGATCTCGGGGGCCCGGTTCATCGTCGATTTCGCCCACAACCCGCACGGCATGGACGCACTGCTCGAGATGGCGGCCGCTCTCCCCGCCCGGCGACGCCTCATCACCCTGGGGCAGGCGGGCGATCGGGACGACGAGGCGATTCGCGCGCTCGCCCGAGCGACGTGGAAGGCGACCCCGGATCGAGTCCTGATCAAGGCGATGACGCAATACCTGCGGGGACGCGAGGAAGGGGAGATCCCCGCGGTTCTCGAATCCGAGTTGCGAGCGGCCGGGGCCACCGACGATCACCTCCAGCACACCGGATCGGAGGTCGAAACGGCCCGGGCCGCCGTCGAATGGGCCCGCGAGGGGGATCTCGTACTTCTTATCACACATGCAGAGCGTGACCAGGTCATCGCGTTTCTTCGCGAACTGGCCGGGGCTCCCCAAGCCTGAGTAGACGAACGACTTGGGGCGATCCGAGACCCCCCGCGGCCATTCGGACCCCAACTTGCACCTCCCCCCGGGACAGCGGACGTTACGGATCGGCGTCGTGCAACCAATGCGCGCCCCGCAACATCCGGGATGCGGGAGGGTCTATGAAACGCATGACGTATCGAACCGCCGGTTCGGCCGCGCTCCTTCTGGCCGTTTCGCTACCGCTCTCCGCTCGCTCCGCCGAGGCTCAGGACGAGACGCGGAAGCTGCTTCGACGCGTCGCCGGCGCGTCGGGCGACGACCTGTCGCGTCTGGCGTCCGGGGTGCCCCTCGTTCGAGTCGTCGACACCGGAGACGAGAGCGAGCTCCTGATGGTGCACGCTGTGCGGATGCGAGCTCCCGTGGCTTTTATCCTCGATCAGGCACGGGACTCACGTGTCCTGGTCGACGACGCCGAGGGTGCGCACGCACGGGGCGTATTCGCGGACCCGCCGGGTGCGGCTGATCTCGCGGGGCTCGCGCTCGAGCGCCGCGAAGTGCGTCAGCTCGAGCGCTGCGAGGTCGGCGACTGCGGCCTCAAGCTGCCGGCCGAGACGATCGAGAGGCTTCACCGCGACGTCGATTGGGACAGTCGGACCGCGGGCGAAGATGCCAACCGGTTCTTCCGGCGCGAGATGTTCGCGATCCTCGCCTCGTATCGGGACAACGGCCACGAGGCCGCCCCGGTGTACGCGGACAAGGCGGAGCCGCTACACGTGGGCGAAGGGCTCGAGGGCCTGCTCGCGCAGGCCGGGTATCTCGTCGAGCTCGACGCGTCCTTCCACAGGCACCTGAGCCGGTACCCCCAGGTGGCCCAATCCGCCATCGAGGACCGGTTCAGCTGGACGGTCGAGGACCTCGGCGTGAAGTCGGTCGTCTCGCTGAACCACGTAGCGATCAGTCCGATCAACCAGGCCGGTCGAGCCCTGATCGGAGTGAAGCGGCTCTACGCGAACCATTATCTGCAGGCCGGTCTTCGCGTAATCCTGATCTCCCCCGCGACCGGCGATCCGGAGGCGGCGGATACCTACGTCACTGTCGTCACGCGGCTTCGATTCGACGGTGACCTGGGGGGCCTGCGTCGGACGGCGATGGAGAGACGGCTCGAGCGCAACGCGGACCAGGCCATGGTGGCGGTCCGTGATCACCTCGAGGCCGCGTTCCTCCAGCAGTAGCGGGCTAGGGGCTTTCGAACGGCCCCGGATCATAGCCGATCTCTTCGGCGAGGAGGGCAAAGAACCTCCCGACTCGATCCGCGTTGACGCCGAGATCTCCCTGTCCCACTCGCGAGATGGATCGGACATCGACGCGGGCCCCCCGCTGGTCGAACCTCACTCGCACCACGAAATCGTCCTTGAACCCGAACCAGAAGCTCGTATCGGTCGCTTCGATTACCCGCTCGAGCGGGTCGGACGCGACGATCGCAAGCACCATGCGCTCTTTGAGGACGGTAAGCGCCGCCTCATACGCCTCGTCCGCTCGCACGGGAACGATCATGGGGCGGATCCAGGGATAGTACGCCTGCTGGGCGTCCGCTCCGTCCGTGGTGAGGACGACAGGATTCGCGTCCGGACCGCGAAGATCCGAGATCGCCCTGAAGGTCGGCGGATCGACGAGGTCCGTCGACACCTGGTGAATCGGCGGCACGCGAAGCGCGGTGCTGACGAACGGGGTGAAGATCAGGATGATGGCCACCGCTATCACGACGGCCGCTTCCGGACCGCCGGTCTTCACTTCGCGCGGTAGCCGACGCTGCTTCACGATGACGACGAGTCCGACAACACCCGCGACCAGGCCGACGAGGACGCCGGCCGCGAGGATCCCGAAGCCGAGCCCGAAGCTCCAGAGCCCCAGCCGCGTGCCGAGCCCCCCAGCCGGCAGGCACAGAAACGCCGCGATCGCGATGGGTCGGAGTCTCCTGGGCCAGGTCGCCGGCGCGGCCGGCGTGGGAGCGGGGACTCCGGCTTCGTCGGTCATGGTACGAGCGGCGCGTTCGCCTTCATGTAGTCCAGCGTGAGGGCCATGAGCCCCTTGAACCCGAGCATCAATCCGCTCTCATCGATATAGAAATCCGGGGTGTGGTGAGACGCGGCGTCCTCTTTCGCGATGTCGAGCGGCTTGCCTCCCAGGAAGAAGTAGAAACCCGGGACCTCCTCGGCGAAGTACGAGAAATCCTCGGCCCCGGTGATGAGGGGCGACTCGATCACGTTCGCCGATCCGGCGACGCGCGCGAGCGACTCGATCGACGTGCCCGTCAGGTCAGGGTCGTTGTAGGTGACCGGATACGTCATGGTGTGGGGAATATCGACGGTCACCTCGGCGCCGGCCGCCTCGCCGATATTCGTCGCGATCTCTCGGATCCGGCGATGGACCAGCTCGGTCTGCTCGGGCGCGAACGTTCGAATCGTCCCGAGCATCTCGACTTCCTCGGGGATGATGTTGGACCGAACGCCTCCCTCGAACTTGCCGATCGTGACGATCGCCGGGTTGTCCGTGATGTCGAGCGTACGGGACACGATGGTCTGCAGGCCGACGACGATCTGGGAGGCCGTCACGATCGGATCGACCCCGGCCCACGGCGCGGCTCCGTGAGCCTGTCGGCCGCGAACGAGGATTCGATAGTCCTGGACCGACGCCATCATCGGGCCCGAGCGGTAGGTGACCGTGCCGACGTCCTGTTGCGCGGCGATGTGAAGGGCGAACGCGGCGTCGACGTCCGGATTGGCGAGCACGCCTTCCTTCGTCATGAGCTCGGCGCCTCCCTCTTCGCCTTCCGGCGGTCCCTCTTCGGCCGGCTGGAAGATGAACTTCACCGTGCCTGACAGCTCATCGCGCATGCCAGACAACGCCTCCGCGACTCCCATGAGAATCGCCACATGCGTGTCGTGACCGCAGGCATGCATGACGGGCACCTCTTCGCCCTTGTACTCGCCAATCGCCCGCGACCTGAAGCTCAGGTCGTTGCGTTCGGGAACGGGCAACCCATCCATGTCCGCGCGCAGGGCCACGACCGGCCCCGGACTCCCGCCCTCGAGGAGCCCGACTACTCCCGTGTGGGCGACGCCCGTCGTCACGGATATCCCGAGCGACTGAAGATGCTCCGCCACGAGCTCGGCCGTTCGGAACTCCCGGTTCGACAGCTCCGGGTGCTGGTGGATATCGCGGCGCCATTCGATGACCCTGGCCTCGAGCCCGTCGGCCAGCGCATCGAGATCCGGATCCTGTCCCACGACACGGTCGGGCAAGGCAGGAAGGGCCAGCGTGCAGAGCATTGCGGCGAGCAGAGTGCGTCTCATTTGAAACCCCGGTCTGTACTTCGAACGATCAGCAAGGGACCCGAGATGATAGGAGGTGGGTGCTACGGGCTCAACGAAGCGACTGGCCGCCCCCTCCAGAGTCGTCGATCTTGCCGCGTTCCCCCGTTGGTTCGACTCCAGAAGGGGCCACCATGAGAGAGGCCGTCATCGTCTCCACCGCACGCACCCCGATCGGGAAGGCGTACCGTGGTGCTTTCAACAACACGGAAGGCCCAACCCTCGCCGCTCACGCGATCACTCACGCCCTCGGACGAGCCGACGTGGAGGCACCGGAGGTGGAGGATGTGATCATGGGGTGCGCGATCCCGCAGGGGTCGACCGGATACAACGTGGGTCGCACGTCGGCGCTCGCCGCGGGGCTTCCGGTCGACGTGCCCGGCATGACGATCGACCGCCAGTGCTCGTCGGGAATGATGGCGATCGGAGCGGCGGCGAAGCAGGTCGTGGTGGATGGAATGGACACGGTCGTGGCCGGGGGACTCGAGTCGGTCAGCCTCGTTCAGAACGAGCACATGAATACCCACCGCGGGAAGGATCCGAACGTCCTCGCCCACGCCCCGGCGGCGTACATGCCGATGATCGAAACCGCCGAAGTCGTTGCCGCACGCTACGACATCGGGCGTGAGGCCCAGGACCGGTACGGCGTTCAGAGCCAGGACCGCACCGCGGCGGCGCAGGAGGCGTGCAGGTTCGACGAAGAGATCGTTCCGATTACCACGACGAAGGGCGTGGCGGACAGAGAGACCGGCGAGGTGTCGTTCGAGGAGGTCACGCTAGCTCTCGACGAGGGCAACCGGCCCGGAACGACCTACGAGGACCTCGAGCGGATCAAGCCGGTCGTCGAAGGCGGACGCATCGCCGCCGGCAACGCGAGCCAGCTCTCCGATGGGGCATCTGCCTGCGTCGTGATGGAGGCCGGAGTCGCTTCCAGGCGCGGGCTCGAACCGCTGGGGGCCTACCGGGGCCTGGCCGTCGCCGGCTGTGAGCCGGACGAGATGGGAATCGGTCCCGTCTTTGCCGTCCCGAAGCTTCTCGAGAAGAGCGGGCTCTCGATGGCCGACGTCGATCTGTGGGAGCTGAACGAGGCGTTCGCCGTTCAGGTGATCTACTGCCGCGATCGGCTCGGCATTCCAGAGCAGCGACTCAACGTGAATGGCGGCGCGATCTCGATCGGCCACCCATACGGGATGAGCGGCGCGCGGATGGTGGGACACGCTCTGCTGGAAGGGAAGCGAAGAGGAGCCCGCTACGTGGTGTGCACGATGTGTATTGGGGGCGGGCAAGGCGCGGCGGGTCTCTTCGAAGTGTTCTAGGCCGTCCGCGTCGGGTTCCGGGCGCCCCCCTCCGCCCGACCCGGTGGACGGGGAGGTCACAACTGCTCCAGAGCGATCGCTGCGATATGCTCGCCGATCGAGAGACAGGACGTCGCTGCGGGGGACGGGGCATTTATGACGTTCACCACGCCCGGGCTCTGGAGGATCAGGAAGTCGTATATCAAGGCCCCGTCCGTATCCACTGCCTGTGCGCGGACGCCCGACCGCCACTGGTCGAGGTCCCGGGCGTCGAGCCGAGGCACCAGTTGTCGGGCTCTCCGGACAAACGCCGCGCGGCTCATCGAGCGCCACTGTTCCCCCAGACCGGTGCGCCAGTGTCGACGGGCGAGGTTCCAGAACCCTCGATACGAGAGGGTCTCGAGCGCATCTCGCGGGTTCCCGGACAGACGTCCGTATGCCTCTCGCCCCCAGGCCCAGACGGCGTTCGGCCCGATCTCCACTCGACCTCGGACATCACGCGTGAAATGAACGCCGAGGTGTGGGAATCGCGGGTCGGGCACCGGATAGATGTGCCCGCGCACGCGAGCGGCGGCGTCCGGTGTCAGACTCCAGTACTCGCCCCGAAAAGGCAGCACCTTCACTCCTGGTTCGGTGCCCAGCAGTCGAGCGATTCGGTCGACGTGCAGCCCGGCGCAGTTCACCACGAGCGAGCACTCGATCGGCCCGCCGACGGTTTCGAGGATCCGCCCGGACGAGGACGATCGCGACGAGAGTACGCCGTGTCCGGTCCGCACCTCGGCGCCGTCACGGATCAGGTCTTCCGCGAACGCGCGCGCCACGTCCCTGAATTCCACCGCGCCGGTAAAAGGGACCCGAAGGCCCTCGACGCCGCGAGCCTCCGGTTCATGCTCGCAGATCTCGTCCGGGCCGACCCGGACGACCCGCACCCCGTTCGCGCCAGCCCGCCGCTCGAGCTCGGCGAGAGCCGGGAGCTGAGAAGCGGACGTGGCGACGACGATCTTGCCCGCTTGCGTGGTGTCGATCCCGCGCTCGTCACAGAACTCGAGCAGACGCGGGCCGCCCTCGACGCACAGCCTCGCCTTGAGTGAGCCCGGTCGGTAGTACAGGCCGGCGTGGACGACGCCGCTGTTCCGGCCCGTCTGGTGGGTCGCGATCTCCTCTTCCTTCTCGAGGATCACGATCGAGAGCCCCGGACGGGCAAACCCGATGGCTCGCGCCGTGGAGAGGCCAACGATCCCGGCGCCGACTACGGCGACATCGAAGCGGCTCGTCATGACCGCCCACCTTGCCGGCCGGGTCGTCGTCGGGCAACCGCGATCTCGCCGGGGAGGTTGTCCGCCTAGAAGTACGTGGCCGCGGAGAAGAGGATGCCGGCCTGGTCGGCGGCGTTGTTGAACCGGTCGTGGGCTCGACCCTTGAAGTAGTCGAGCTTGAACACCGTGTCGGAGGTCGGACGGAAGTTGACCCCGATCGAGAATCGGAACCGGTCGTCTCCCGGGAGGTGCCGGTCGAGGTCGGCGTAATCCACTCTGGCCTTGGCCTCGAACCGCGAGCGCGGCATGGTGGCGAGCCATCCCGACCCGAACGGAACGATGACGTCCGTGTACACGCCCCACTGCCCGGTCGCGAACAGACCTTCGAGCGATTCGGGCACGTCGATCTCGGCCGCGGCCGCCTCGCCGCTTATCTGGAAGAGACCCTGGTCGAAGTCCCAGTCCACGGCACCGATCGACACGCTGCGGCCCTCGTCGATCGTCTCGCCGTCGAGAGTCGAGACGTTGTACTGCCCGTGCATTCCCGAGATCCCGAAATCGGCGTCCGTGTTTGGGCTGAACGCGATTCGGCCGACCCACGACAGTCGTCGGTTGTTGTTCTCGAAGTTCTCACGGCCCGCGGGCAGCCGGGTACCTTCTTCGTCGTCGAGAACCCCTTCGTTGAAGCCGTTGATCGCGTACGCCTCGTATGTGAAGCGCGCGGTTCCCTCGAGCGGGATCGCTCCGAATGCTCCGAGACCCGGCTGGGAGAGCGCGACCGAGAGGATGTCGGTCGAGACCAAGGGTCGGTCCGTGAACGGGTTTCTCGGGCTGTCGTGAGAGAGGTTGAATCGGCCGAGAGGGACGAGGATCATGCCGCCTCGCACGCCGAATGCGCGGTGCAGCAGCAGGTCGATCGTCATGAATTCGAGCTTGACTTCACGAGCGGCATCCTCGAACTCGAGCTCGGCCCCGAATCGCACGAAATCGCTGATCTGGGAGTTGAAGAAGAGGTTGAAGCGCTTCGCTTCGAATCCAAGATCCTCCGTGACCCCGTCCTCACGCTCGTATCGGAGGTGTGCCTCGGCGTATCCGCCCAGGGCGAGTCGGCCGGCCAGGTCGAAGAGGTACGGGCGGTCGCCCCGCCCGCCACGCACGAAGGGGCGGTCGAGGGTGTCGCGGGTTGCGGCGTCCCCGGTCTCCTGCGCCTCGGCGGCCGCGAGTCCCAGCGTTCCGGTCGCCGCAATGATCGCGAGCAGAAGACGACGGCAGCTCGTCATCATACGGCCTCCAGATCGATCACCAGCTCGCCGGCGGCGTTCACCTCGGCCGGGTAGCGATCCAGCCGACGCTCGGCCGGACCCATCGTGACGGTGCCGTCCCGTTCGTACTCCGATCCGTGGCAGGGACACACGAGCCTCGGACCGGCGACACTGACGATGCACTGCCGGTGGGTGCAGACGGGCGAGACCACCGTGAACTCGCCCGCGTCCCCCGCGAACACGAGCAGGTGGTGCGGGAGGTCGTCCGGCTGCACCCGCAGGTACCCGCCCGGCGAAGCGAGCTGTGGATAGTCGCGGAGGACGAGCCGCGCGCGGCCTCCGCCCGTCGGCACGGACACGACGGCGAGCGAGGCACAGCCGACAAGCCCCGTCCCGAGGGCCGCGCATGCGGAAATCTGGACGAATTCCCTGCGCTCGAACGACCGGCTCATGGCATCACCGGCTGCCGACGAAGTCGAGCAGGGCCGCTCGATCGGCCGCCCCGAGCGAGTCGAACGCGTCGCGCGCGACTCGCGCCTCTCCACCGTGGAGCAGGATCGCCTCCTCGACCGAGCGGGCCCGGCCGTCGTGGAGGAGAAAGGCCTCCCCGTTCAGGAAGTCACGCATGACCCTGAGTCCCCAGAGCGGAGCGGTGCGCCACTCCCGTCCGGTCGCGTCGCCGTCCGGACGTCCGTCGGCCAGACCCTCGCCCATGTCATGGAGAAGCAAGTCCGAATACAGGACGACCGGCAGGCCTTCGATCGCGGGAATGGGACTCGTCCCGGCCAGGAACTCGGGAATGTGACACGAGGCACAGCCAACGGTCCCGAAGAGCTGTTCGCCCCTGAGGCGACTCTCGGTGTCGGCGCCCGGTGCGGGAGGCTGCAGCATCCGGAGGTACGCGATCACCTGCTGTACCTGCGCCGTGGGGAGCTCAGGGTCGGCGATCGCATCGGCGGCTTCAGTCGCCTGACTCGCCTGTGGATTCGAGTTCTCGACCGGCAGGAAATCCGTAGTGATGCCGATATCCTGGTGGTACGCCTCAACGGTCTGCTGAAGGAGGCTCGACACCTGTGCCTTGCGACTGAAGCGCCCAAGCTGGAGGCCCGTCCCGCCTCCGGGCTCCCTCGCCGGGACGAACTCGGCCGGCACTACGAAGTTCGGCCGGCCGGAGATCCCATCGCCGTCAGAATCGCTTTCATCCGCGTTCGCGAGGATGTCCGCCGCCGGGATGGCCTCGATCAGACCCACTCCGAACACGGCGGGCGGGAGCCGCTCGGAAGAGTCGACGCCGGGTGGCAGGTCCTCGGGCACGGCTCCCGGGATCGCACGGTCCTGTATTTGGGGGCCACCCACGTCCCGGGCGGGGTCGGTGCCCCGGCTGATCCGCGTCAGGTTGTTTTCCGGTCGGCCGCGGCCGTCTCCACTATGACAGGACGCGCACGAGACGTTGTTGAAGATCGGCCCGAGGCCCGTGCTGGGTCTGAAGGGAAGCCCGAACTGTTCGTCTCCGGCGATGAAGCCTGCCAGCTCCTCGGGCGACAGACCCTCGATGGGCGCATCGAAGACGTCTCCGGAGTCGGGCGCTTCCGTCAACAACGTGTCGCAGGCGGACGCGGCGAGCAGGGCCGCGAGCGATGCGGCGAGCGCCGGGTTGGCCCGTCGCGCGGGTCGAGGCATCTATTCCTCTCATGGGGTGTGTCTTATCAAAAGCGGGGGCCACCGCGCCCGCCATGATTTTTAGGCGAGGCTAAATATCGGCGATGGGCCGAGTGGGTGTCAAGCGCTGTCCGGACCTCGGAACTGGCAATCCGGCCGACGTTCATTCAAGATTATGTGTCGTTGGGAGGGGGAATCGGTATTCGGGGGGCGTACGTGAGAACAGGGTTCAAGTCATGGTCGCGGGCACGCACGTGCCCGCTCGCGTTGCTGGCCGTCGCCGCGACCGCGTTTCCGGTCGAGGCGCAGAGTCTGCGCGGGTCCACGCCATCGCTCGATCGCCAGAACTCGATGGCCCGGTCGCACGACTACACGTTTCTCGATACGACCGAGCAGGCACGGCGGTTCGTGGCGGCCGGATACCTCGTGGCGGTGCGAAGCACCGCCGACTACGAGGTCAAGTCCGGCGTCGTGCCCTACGCCCGTCCCGCGGTGGCGCTCTTCATGAAGCGGCTCGGCAGCCAGTACCGAAACGCCTGTGGAGAGAAGCTCGTCGTGACGAGCCTCACGCGGCCCTGGTCCCGACAACCGCGGAACGCCTCACCCCGGTCTGTGCACCCCACCGGCATGGCTCTCGACCTTCGCAGGAGCAGCCGCTCATCCTGCCGCTCATGGCTCGAAGGGGTCCTGATGCAGTTGGAGGGGAAGGGAGTGCTCGAGGCGACCTACGAGCGGCGGCCGCCCCACTACCACGTGGCTCTCTTCCCGGACCAATACGAGACATACGTCCAGCGTCTGGCCGCGGCTTCGACTGATGCGGAGCAGGAGTATTACGTGCGTTCGGGCGACTCGCTCTGGGAGATCGCGCGTGATCACGGAACGACGGTTCGCGAGCTACGAGCGGCGAACAACCTCGACGGAAGTCGGATCTATGCCGGTCAGGTCATCACGGTGCCACGCCGCTGAGGTCATCGGGCCGACGATTGCCCCTCAGGCCAGCCCACGGTCCTGAAGGACGGATTTGAGGGTCTCCCGGATTTCGCGAATCTGATAGGGCTTCTTCAGAAACCCGTCGAGTCCTTTCCCGAGGAACCGTTTTGATCGAGCTCGCAGACCTGACCAAGCCTGCCGCCGCAGCGGCGGGTCTCGCCGTGTTGTGGATGCTCGAGGGCATCGCGCCGATGTTCGAAGGGCGGCAGGCTCGCGGCCGGCACGGTGTGTCGAACCTGGCACTGGGGTTGGGCAACGCCGTGCTCAACGCCGCCGTCTTTGCCGCCGCGACGTTGCTGGTCACCGAGTGGGCGTCGGCGCGGTCGTTCGGACTGCTTCACGCACTTCCGCTCGAGGGTGTCGCCCGGACGATCTTGGCCGTGGTCCTGTTCGACCTGTGGCAGTATGCCTGGCACCGGCTCAACCACGCCGTGCCCCTCCTGTGGCGATTCCACGCCGTGCACCACGCGGATCGCGATCTGGATGTCACGACGGGTCTTCGCTTCCACACGGGCGAGATCGTTCTCTCGTCCCTTGCAAGACTCGCCGTGCTCCCACTGCTCGGCCTCACGGTGCAGGAGGTGTTGATCTACGAGACGGTTCTTCTACCCATCATCCTCTTCCACCACAGCAACGTTCGCATCCCTGGCGTCATCGACCGGAGTCTCCGGTGGCTGATCGTCACACCATGGATGCACTGGGTGCACCACTCGGACTATCAGCCGGAAACCGACTCGAACTACGCGAGCGTCTTGTCGGTGTGGGACCGCCTGTTCGGGAGCTTCAGGCTCCGCGACGATCCGAGCGATCTGTCGCTCGGCCTCGAGCACGTCGAACGGGAGGAGTGGTCGACGCTCACCGGAATGCTCGCGATGCCGTTCCGCCGCCGGCCGCGACCAGACCACACCGAAGATCGCCAGGACTAGCCTCGGTCAGCCCCGTCGGGTAGCCGCGAACGTCACGCCGAATGTATCGAAGGCCGCGGCCGACGACTCGTGCTTCGAGCCCGAGAACACGTCGATCTGCCTGCCCCAACGCACGCCGTCAAAGCCCACATGATCGAGAACCCAGTTCCACTCTGCTTCCAGCAGAGCCCCCGCGATTCAGCCGGACCAGAGCTCGATGTCGTCCTTGGCGCCCTGGGGCACCTCCTTGTGGACGACGATGTCGGCGATCTGGAATCGGCCTCCCGGCCTGAGCACCCGGTGGACTTCCTTCATGGTTCGGATCTTGTCCGGGCACAGGTTGACCACGCCGTTCGAGATGACGACATCGATGGTTGCGTCGTCGGCCGGGAGACTCTCGGCGAGGCCTTCTCGGAAACTGATGTTGGAGAGCCCCGCTTCCCCGGCTCCGCGACGTGCCTTGCCCAGCATTGCGGCCGTCATATCGACCGCGACGACTTGGCCATCCGGTCCCACCTGCTTCGCCGCGATCAGCGTATCCATGCCGGCGCCGCAACCGATATCGAGGACGGTCTCCCCGGGTTCGAGATCACCCATCGAGAACGGGTTCCCGGTTCCCGCGAACGAAGCGACGGTCCCCGCGGGCAGCCAATCGACCATCGCCGCGTCGTACTCGAGCATCGCCGCGAGGGGCGTCCCCGTATGGAAGTGAAAACCCTTCTCGGGTGTCAACGCGACTTCCTCGTACTTCGCGCTGATTCCGGCGCGGAGTTCCTTTGCATCGACTGCCGCCGGACGGACTGTCATCGTCATCGCTGTTCGCCTTCCTCCATTCGCGTGGTGGTCAGGAGCCGGACTCGAGCACGTCGGCCAGATAGAGATCGGCGACCTTTCGAGCGAGCACTCCGGGGTCGATCTCCGACTGATTACAGAGGGCCGAGACCGTGAACCGCTGGTCCGGGAACCGCTCCATGTACGCCCGAAACCCCATCATGCCGCCGGAATGTCCGACCGTGTGTTGTCCGCGATATACCGCGTGTCGGAGGCCGAACGCGTAGTCGATCGTTTCTCCGCCATTCAGCACGCCCCGGGTTTCCACGAACTCCGTGAATCCCGCCCCGCCGACGCGGCTCTCGTAGAAGTTTCGGTCCCATTTGATCAGGTCTCCGACCGTCGTATACAAGCCGCCCTGTCCGACGAAGCCGAACGTCGACACGTAGTTCTGTCTGAGTTCACCGGAATTCCCGCCCTCGTAGCTCATCGCCCGCCGCGGGACGATATGCCCGGCATCCCCGTGGAAATGGGTATCTCCCATCCCGAGCGGCTCGAAGAGGTTCGTCGTCGTGAATTCCGTGAACGACATGCCGCTCGCCCGCTCGACGATCTGCGACAGCAGAAAGTAGCCGCCGTTGCTGTAGCTGAATCTGTCTCCCGGCTCGAAGTCGAGCGGTTTTGACGCCAGGACTTCGACCGCCTCGCCATTCTCGATCGGGTCGAAGATGTTCATGCCCGAGTCCATCATGGCGGCGTACATGTCCATCATGCCGCCGGTGTGATGCACGAGGTGCCCGACCGTCACCGGAGTGTCGTACTCCGGTAGCTCGGGCAGGAACTCCCGGATGTCGTCGTTCAGCGAGAGCTGCCCGCCGCGGGCAAGCAGGGCGATCGCGGCGGCGGTGAACTGTTTCGAGACCGACCCCACGTAGAACACGGTCGACGGATCGATCTCGATGCCCCAGTCGAGGTTGGCCATGCCGTAACCCTTCTCATACACCAGCTCGCCATCTCGATAGACCCCCAGCGCGCACCCTGGAGAGCTCGCCGCGTCGAAATCGGCAAAGACCGCGTCGATCTGCGCGGGGGACGGATCCTGGGCCGCGAGCGGCATCGTGAGTGCGAGGCAGGCGCTGGCGGCAAAGAGCACGACCGCCTGGAGGCGGCGAGTCGACGTCGTCATTCGGACCTCTCGGGCACGGGTAGTCGGAACGGTCCGAAAATGCCCGCGAGGGCGGGAAACGACCAGAGGCCGCGGTCTACGGGAGCGCGTGTTTAGCGTTCGCGGCGACCGCGGCGTCGTGCAGAACATCCCCCAGCTCGATCATGAGCGTCACCGTGCCACTCGAGGTGGGGATCTCCGCCGGCAGCGTCCTCGGGTCGCGCCCGGTGAGCTGCTCGAACATCACGAGGGCTGCCAGGTGCGTGCCCAGGAGCGACGGGTGGAACCCGTCCGCGCTGTAGAGGTCGAGCCCCGCGTCGATCGCCCATGCCTCGCGCCAGGCCTCCCCTGCGGGGAACAGGAGGGCGCCGTTCTCGGAGGCGGCTGTCGCATAGGAATCCGCGACGCCGTCGAAATCGAAAAACCGGTTCGTCGCCGGCCAGACCATGTAGAGGGCCAGCCTGCCTCCGTCCTCGGCCACTTCGGTGGCGAAGCGCTCGCTGTACTCCAGCAGCGACGGCCGACCCTCGGTCGCGGACGGGCCCTGCTGGATGACCACGTAGTCCCATCCGCCGGTCCGAATCCGCTGGAGAGCCGAGCCCTCCGCCCAGTGGTCCGGTAGCCCGAAGTTCGGGAAAGCGACCGACTCCACATGGACCTCTCCAACGTCACCATAGGCCTCGAGCATCCGCTCGAGCATGCCAGGGAGGTCGTTGGTGTACGTCAGGCTGTTCCCCACGAAGAGGATGCTCAGGTCGGCGTCCGGTGGCCCGAGCGCCGCGGCGTTGCAGCCGGTGCCCGCGACGGCCGCGGCCAGGACGAGTGTTCGGATCATCACGTGCGTTCATCTCCGTTCGTGCGGGGGGACTTCGACGTGTCCAGGAACAAAACGTACGGGCGGGCGAAACCCTGACCCCTCGATGGCGGGTCGGCGTCGATCGGCGCGGGCGCTTGTCACGCCGGGGGCGTCTCCTCACGTTTCGGGCATGCACAGCCGTTGCCTTTACTGCGGGCATGCGCTCGGCGGAACCACCGGCATCCACCCGGCCTCGCGGAGCGTTCGGATCGCGTTCGACCCCGAGCGCGAACGGGTGTGGACCATCTGCTCTCGGTGTCACGGTTGGAACATGTGGCCGTCGGAGGTACCGTCGGGCGCGATCGAGGCACTGGAGCGCGTCGCGTTCGATCGGGCACGGATGCTGTTCCAGACCGATCACGTCGCGCTGTTGCAGGCCGGTGACCGGGAGCTGATTCGCGTCGGGCGACCTCCCCGTCTTGAAGCCGCCTGGTGGCGTTACGGCTCGACCCTGCGCCGCCGTCGCGACCGCTTCGCGAGTCCGGCGACGCGGGTCGCCACGGCCACGTACTCGGCCGTCTCCTCCGTCGGGATGATAGTCGGTCTCTCATCGGTGACCGGAGATTTCTCGCGTGCCGCGAACCGCACCGTCGAGGTGCTTCGCTGGCGTCGATTCGGGGGCACTGCGTGGGAGGGCCGGGCTCCGTGTCCGAGCTGCGGCAGCGTCCTCATCCGATTGTTCTTCATGAAGTGCGGAGATCTGTCGCTGTTCACCGACGGGGACGGCCAGACCGGGGTCGGGATGCCGTGCGTCCGCTGCGATCCGTGGGCCACCGACCAGGCGCACCGCTTCGCGCCGCAACTCGTCGAGCCCCTGCTGAGGAGGGTCCTGGCCTGGCACAATGTCAACGGCGCTACGAAGGACGAGCTCGACCGTGCGGTGGCGCTGATCGAGGCGGCCGGCCCGGCGGACGGCTTCATGGAGCGACTCGCGGCGCGGGGGCTGCCGCTCCACGCGATGACCCGTGTGGAGCGGCTCGCCCTCGAGATGGCGGTGAACGATCGGGCGGAACGGTGGCGGCTGGCCGCCCGGGCAGCCAGCATCGAAGCGGAATGGCGGCGGGCAGACGAGCTGGCGACCATCATCGAAGAGGAGCTGTGAGCGCTTTCCTGCGCCTCGATTCGGAACACCACCCCACAGAGGTCTCATGAAATCTGATCGAGTCGTCGCGCTGACGGCGTTGACTCTTCTGGTCGCACCGGTCGCTCTGGGGGCACAGGAACGCCCGCTCCTCGCTCCGCCGCCCGCCGACGGAAGCGTCGGACACACGGTCTACGAGTCGACCTGCAACGGGTGTCATTCCGGCGATGAATCGGCGCGGGCGCCGCGAATTACCTCGCTGACCGCCATGAACCCTCGCGCGATCCTCACGGCTCTCACGTCGGGACGGATGCGACGCCACGGGGAGGACCTGAGCGCCGACGAGCGGGTCGCTGTAGCGGAATGGCTGACTGGCAAGGAGTTGACGGAGACCCGGATGCCCGAGGCCGCGTTCTGCTCCGCCTCGCCCTCCGGGCGCGGAGAGGTGCATTGGTCCGGGTGGGGTGGAGGCCACGGAGAGGCCGGATATCGGAACGCCGCGACCGCCGGGGTCGATTCGGGTGACCTCGGCGACCTCGAGCTGGCGTGGGCTTTCGCGTTCCCCGACGCCGGGCAGGTAAGGTCGAAGCCCGCCGTGGTGGGGGATCGGGTGCTCATCGGTTCCGCGTACGGCGAGGTGTACTCGATCGATCTCGAGACCGGCTGCGTGCACTGGGTCTTCCCCGCCGAGGCCGCGGTTCGCGGCGGGATCGCGATCGGAGACGGCCCGGGCGGGGGGCAGACGGCGTTCTTCTCGGACTTCCGTGCCAACGCATACGCCATCGACGCCGCGAGCGGCGAGCTGTTGTGGCGGCGATCCACGGCGA
Source organism: Gemmatimonadota bacterium (assembly GCA_029861425.1). GTDB lineage: Bacteria > Gemmatimonadota > Gemmatimonadetes > Palauibacterales > Palauibacteraceae > Palauibacter. The sequence goes on along the minus strand of JAOTZH010000004.1, from coordinate 3,108 downwards.
CTCACGCAGATCACACGAACACCGGGACGGTCACGCTGCATGACGGCAAGGTCTTCGTCCCGCTCTCGAGCATGGAGATCGTCTCGGCCGGGAACCCGGAGTACGAGTGCTGCACGTCATCCGGCGGCATCGTGGCGTTGTCGGCCGAGACGGGAGACGAGCTGTGGCGGTTCCGAACCGTGGCGGAAGAAGCGCGGCCGGTGGGAGAGAACGAGCTCGGCACCCGGACGTTCGGTCCGTCCGGCGCGCCGATCTGGTCCAGCCCGACCGTCGACGCCGATCGGGGACTTCTGTATGTGGGGACGGGCGAGAACTACACGCACCCGGCCACCGAAACGAGCGATGCGATCATCGCGATCGAGATGGAGAGCGGGGAGGTGCGGTGGTCGCACCAGGGCACTTCCGGCGACGCATGGAACATGGCGTGCACCGTCGGCCAGAACTTCGAGAACTGTCCGGTCGACTCGGGCCCCGACTTCGACTTCGGAATGTCGCCGATCATCGCCACGCAGGCGGATGGGAGCCAGGTCCTGGTGGCCGGACAGAAGTCCGGGATGGTCTGGGCGTTCGACCCGGACGCCGACGGCGAGCTCCTTTGGGCGAAGAAGGTCGGGAAGGGAAGCGCCCTGGGCGGCGTCCATTGGGGCATCGCCGCGGATGAACGCCGGGTGTACGTCCCGAACTCGGACAACCCGTTCGCGGTAATGCGAGACCCGCGGACCGGGGAGCTATCCCACCCGAGCGGAACCGAGCCCGTCGGGACCGGCGTCTACGCGCTCGACCTGGGTGCCGGCGAGGTCATCTGGAAGGCGGAGCCGGACATGACCGTGTGCGGGGGCCGGCCGGGGTGTCAGCCGTTCTTCTCGGCGGCCGCGACCGCCATCGAAGGCGCCGTTCTGGCCGGCAGTCTCGACGGCCACATGCGGGCGTGGTCGACCGAGGACGGGACGCTGCTCTGGGACATCGACACGGCTCAGGAGTTCGAGACCGTCAACGGCGTCCCCGGTCGTGGCGGTTCGATCGACGGCCCCGGCCCCGTGGTCGCGCGAGGCACTGTGCTGGTCATGTCGGGCTACGACATGTTCAACGAGATGCCCGGCAACCTGCTGTTGGCTTACCGAAAACCCCGCTGATTCTCCGGAGGTTCATGATGATACCTCGCGCCGCACGTTTTCAGTTTCTCGTCACTGTCGCGGCCTTCGGGGCAGCGTTCCAGGTCCCCTCGACCGCGGTGGCCCAGGGCCGCCCGCTCGAGATCGAAGACTACTACCGGTTCAAGGACGTGGGGTCTCCTGCCATCTCGCCGGACGGTTCGCAGGTCGCGTTCGTCGTGACGAGCGTGCTCGAGGAGGAAAACCGGAGACACAGCGAGGTCTGGCTTACCGCTTCTGACGGGTCGACCGAGCCCATGCGTCTGACGAGCCCGAGCTTCAGCGCTTCGTCGCCCCGGTGGAGTCCCGACGGCAACATGCTCGCGTTCACGTCCCGGCGGCCGACGCCGGACGGATCGATGACCGGCAGCACCTGGCTTCTACGAATGGACCGTCCCGCGGGCGAGGCCTTCCAGCTCGACGGCCTGGGAGGAACGCCGATCTTCAGCCCCGACGGGGAACGGATCGCGTTCACGCGTCCCACGCCGCCGGATCCGGCGGCGGAGCCGACCTACGAGTCCGAGTTCGAACGGAAGACGGTCGAGCGGTTCGATGGCAGCGTCTACGACTGGATGAACTACCGGTTCGACCGGCGTGGGTACCTGCCCGACCCCAGGGACCCTTCCGCGACTCCCCCCCGCGAGCTCCATGTCATGGACGCGGCGGGAGGGGCCGTGAGACGGCTGACCGGGCTCGGCGTCGACGTGCAGGGCGCGGAATGGAGCACCGACGGCACGCGGTTCGCGTTCACTGCGGATGAGTTCCAGCGCGACGAGCACAGCTACGAACGGGCCGATCTGTGGACCGTCGACCTGGCGGGGAACGTCGAACGGTTCACGGACGACGAGTTCAACTACGCCAGTCCTTCCTGGTCGCCGGATGGCGCGGCGATCGTGGTACGGGGGAGCGAGAGCCTCGACGTGATTATCCGCGAGGAGCGCGGTCGGGGTGCACCCTCGGACCTGTTCGTGATCCGTCCGGGGGGAGGCTCGCCGGTGAACCTCACGGCGATGTGGGACTTCATCCCTGGAGCCCCTACATGGGGCCCCGACGGGCACGTCTACTTCACCTCGTCCATCGGGGGCAACTCGCACCTCTTCCGCGTGCCGGGTTTGGGCGGGGAGGTGGAGCAGCTCACCGCCGGCGACCGACGCCTGGGCGGGTTCTCCTTTTCGGCGGACCACACACGGATGGCGTTCGCGGCGACGGACCCGACGCGGCCCGGAGACATCTGGAGCGCGGAGATCGGCGGCGGCGAAGAGATCCGGCTGAGCGCCGTGAACGCGGTGCTCCTCGCCGAGCTGGATCTCTCCTCCCCGGACCGACTCCTGTTCGACAGCCCCGACGGGACCCGGATCGAGGGGTGGATGCTGCCGGCCCGCGGATATCGTGCGGGCGGTGTCGCGCGCCCCATGATCCTCGAGATCCACGGCGGTCCGCACGGGGCCTACGGCAACAGCTTCTCGTTTCCGCACCAGTTGCTCGCCGCGAATGGCTACATGGTGCTGTACACGAATCCCCGGGCTTCGACCGGCTACGGTGAGGACTTCCGTTGGGGCACGTGGGGCGGTTGGGGCTTCAACGACTACGATGACGTGATGGCGGGGGTGGATCACGCCCTCGAGAACTACGAGATCGACCGGGCTCGCATGGGCGTCACCGGGTACTCCTACGGGGGCTATCTGACGAACTGGGTGATCACACAAACGGACCGCTTCGCGGCTGCCATCGCGGGGGCTTCGATCTCGAACTGGGTCAGCGACTACGGAGTCGCCGATATCCCGCGTACGAAGGAGAGCGAGTTCTTCGGCCCACCGTGGGAGGAGCGCGGTCTCGAGAACCTGCTCCGGTCGTCCCCGATCATTCACGCGAAGGGGGTCTCGACTCCCACGATGTTCGTGCACGGGGAGGCCGACCACCGCGTTCCGATCGAGGAGGGCGAGCAGATGTACGTCGC
>JAOTZH010000110.1 GCA_029861425.1 Gemmatimonadota bacterium | reverse complement strand
CCTCCAGTACCTCGTCACGGTCGGAGAGGAGGATCTCTGGTACGACGACCGGATCTTCCAGTTCGAGGATGTCGTGGCGAGCGGACGCGGAAAGGAGCTGGCGGCGGCCGACATCGAGTCGGACGATGAACCGTTCGCGATTCTCTACACTCCGGGCACGACGGGGACGCCGAAGGGTGCAGTGCTGACCCACGCGAACCTCGTGCGAACGGCAACCGCGACGTCGGAGGCGCTCGACCTCGCCTCCGACATCGTGCTATGCACTGTGCCGCTGTATCACATCTTCGGGCTCTCCGCGGCACTGCTGACCGCGATCGTCTCGGGCTCGGCGCTCGTCCTTCAGGACCGTTTCGACGCGTCCGTAGCGTTCGACCTCGTCGAGCGTCATGGGATCACCGTGTTTCACGGTGTCCCGACGATGTTCGTCATGGCGCTGCGCGAGCTCGACCGGAACGCCCGCAACCTGCCCACGCTGCGCACGGGCATCGTTGCGGGAGCCCCGGTCGCCGAGGAGGTGGTCCGGGACGTGCGGGAACGGCTGGTACCGGAGATCGAGATCGCCTACGGGCTCACGGAAACGTCGCCCACCGTATCGATTACGAGGCCCACGGATCCGCCGGCCAAGCGGTTCCAGACCGTCGGAAGGCCGATCGAGGGCGTCGAGGTGGCAGTTCGCGATGAAGACGGCGAATCGCTTCCGCCCGAGTCGGTGGGAGAACTGGCGATCCGCGGCTTCAATGTGATGAAGGAGTATTTTCGGCAGCCGACGCAGACCAGCTCGGTGCTGTCCGACGAAGGGTTCCTGCAGACCGGCGATCTTGCAATGATCGACGGCGAGGGTTACCTGCATATCGTCGGTCGATCGAGCGACGTGATCATCCGCGGTGGATATAACGTCCACCCCCAGGAGATCGAAGTTCTCCTCCGATCACACCCTGCCGTGGCGGATGCGGCAGTCTTCGGCATCCCAAACGACGTCCTCGGCGAACTGGTTTGCGCGTGTGTGCAGCCGGTGGAGGGCGCCTTGATCACGGCGAAAGAGCTTCGCGGCTACGTGTACGAGTCGCTGGCCGATTACAAGGTGCCGGATGTCATCCAGTTCATGGATGAGTTTCCGGATGACACCGACGAGCGCGCGCGCCGGCTGGAATTGGCCCGGGCCGTTCGAGTGGAGGAAGCGTCGGGTTCCGGCGAGCCGGTTTGAGGCGAGAAGTCGCCCCCCAGGAAGGGGCCGCCCGCCCGAAGGCCGCCCGACCCGGCGGAAACCAAAGAAGGATTACCAGAGCGACGCCGACGACGAGACCGCTCGTGCCGTCCCCCTCGGAGTACCGAGGGCGAGGTCGAGGGGCCTCTCGAACCGCCGCAAGGCCGGCTCGCTCGCACAAAGCGAGAAAAACGAGAGAATGAACCGAGAGTTCACGCGTGCGCCTCATCGCATGCCAGAAGCAGCGCCCGTCGAGACGGCCGCGCTGCTGATCGACTTCGACAACGTCACCATGGGGATCCGATCCAACCTGGGTCAGGAGCTCCGCCGGTTACTCGACTCCGATATCATCCGCGGCAAGGTCGCAGTGCAGCGCGCATATGCCGACTGGCGCAGATACCCCCAGTACATCGTGCCTCTCTCCGAGGCCTCGATCGACCTCATCTTCGCCCCGGCGTACGGGTCGTCCAAGAAGAACGCCACCGATATCCGGATGGCGATCGACGGCCTCGAGTTGGTGTTCACGAGACCTGAGATCGGGACCTTCATCCTTCTTACAGGGGATTCGGATTTCTCGAGCCTGGTGTTGAAGCTCAAGGAATACGGGAAGTACGTAATCGGTGTCGGACTGCAGGAGTCGGCTTCCGATATCCTCGTCCAGAACTGCGACGAGTACTACAGCTACAACCAGGTATCGGGCCTCGTGTCCGCCGACGACATGAAGACCGAGTCGCACGATCCATGGGTGCTCGTATCGAAAGCGATCCGCCGAATGGCCGAGCGCGGCGATGTGATGCGCTCCGATCGTCTGAAGCAGGTCATGCTGGAGATCGACCAGACCTTCGACGAGAAGTCCGCCGGCTTCAGCAAGTTCAACCGCTTCCTCGCCGAAGCGACGCACAAGAACCTGATCGAGATGCGGAAGGGGCAGAACGGCCAGTACGAGGTCGGCCTCGGATCCGAGATCATGGACGACGGGGGCATGACCTCGGTCGATGCCGCTCCTGCTCCTTCCGCGAAGGCGCCCTCGAGTGGCCGGAGCCGTCGCGGAGGTCGAGGAGGGCGCTCCAAGAGCGAATCGGGACGCCCGGCAGCGAAATCCGGTGGCAGAGGGGGGTCTGAACGGCGTGGTGGGCCCGCTGAGGCGCCGGCGCCGCGAAAGAAGGCCTCGGGTACGTCACTGGCGCTCGACGAGGCCTACGAAGCACTGGCAGCCGTCGTGGACGACCTGTACGACGGCAGCTCCGCGGTCCGGGACTCCATGGCGAAGCGAAAGCTGATCGCCCGCGATTCCGGTTTCGATGAAGGCGGGCTCGGCTTCCCCAAGTTCAGCCTGTTTCTGAAGCAGGCCGCCGAGGACGAAGCGATCATCCTCGAGCAGCGTCAGGACGGGAATTTCTATCTCCTGCCTGCCAAGGGTGGAAAGAAGGGTCGCCCCGCCCCGCGCCGAGACACGGAGCCGCGGACGGCGGAAAAGGAGTCCGCGGCCGCCAGCGAGGACCGGCCGAAGCGCGGGCTACTCGGAAGGCTCCTCGGAGGCGGCCGGCAGAAGCCGGCAGCCGAAGAGCCGACGAAACCGGCACCCCGCGAGCGCGAGGCGCCGGCGACCCCGAAGGCCGAGAGGTCGGAAGCGTCACGGCCGGCCGGAGGCCAGCGCGGGCAGCAGGGTCGAGGTCGCGGCGGTGAACGGGGAGGCGGTGGACGCGGCGGCCAACAGAGCCGAAGCCCTGGACCCGATCAGGAGAAGCGCGGCCGTGAGGCCGGGCAGCGCGGCGGCCGTGCCCCCGAAGACAAGGGCGGCCAGAAGGCCCGCGGCGGCCAGGGGTCCCGGAGCCGGGACGCCGAGCGGTCGAAGGCCCCGGACCGCAAGCAGGGATCGGCCCGCTCCGAGGGGAGTCGATCTCGGGACCGGGACAGACAGAAGCCGAGGCAGGGTCGAAGGGACGACGCCGGTCGCGCGCGCTCGGATGACCGCGACGCGCGCGCCGGGGACGACCGGAAGGCCCGCGAGGCGCGCACGTCCGAGCCAAAGGCCAAGCAGGCGCCGCCCGCCGAGCCGGTGAAGTCCGAGCCCGACGCGGGACCCGAGCCGAGGCGTCTCGGGCGGTATCGGAGCGGCTCGCGTGGCCGGTCCCCCGCCAAGCCCGCTGGCTCCGCCAGCACCGGACGGATCGGACCGCTCCCACGAGAAGGGGACGAGGCCGACGGGGAGAAGAAGCCGCCGAAGACCTCGTCCGATCGGCCCGCGGCCGACGAGTCCCGGGAGCCGCCGAAGCGGAGTGTCCGAGGACGCGGCGGCGCGAAGTCTCCGAGTCAAGGAAGCGCGCGGACGGGCGCCTCGAGTCCGGCGGCGGAGGCGAAGCCGGAGGCCGGGAAGTCAGCCGGTGCGAGCCCCGAAGCGTCCCCTGAGGCCGTCGACCACATGGTTCGCAACTACGCGGGGGTAGGGAAGCGAACGGCCGAGGTACTGGTCGAGCACTTCGGAGCTCAGGTCTTCGAGGTGATCGATTCGCAGCCTGGTCGGCTCACCGAGGTTCTGTCCGATGGCCGGGCCAGGGCCGTGATCGCCGCCCGCGAGCAGGAGCGCGAGGGATAACCTCCGCCGTCGAGGCGCTTCCGGCCTCGTTCTTCGACCGTCCCGCGGCGACCGTCGCCCGGGCGCTGCTCGGCGTCCGGGTGACATCGATTTGCGGTGGTGTCGAGACGTCGGGTCGGATCGTGGAGACCGAGGCCTACACCGGTCCGGACGATCCCGCCTGCCATGCCGCCGAGCGAATCGGCCGCACAGATCGAAACGCCCCCCTGTACGGCCGCCCCGGGACGGCGTACATCCACATGAACTACGGGATCCACTGGCTCATGAACGTCGTGACCGGCCCCGAGGGCTTTCCGGCGGGCGTCTTGATCCGGGCTCTCGAGCCCGACGCGGGGCTCGAGGACATGCGCGCGCGCAGGGGCCGACCGGAACTGACAAACGGCCCGGCGCGACTCACGAAGGCGCTCGCCATCGGCCCCGCGCTCCAGCAGCACCCGATGGACAGGGCTCCGCTCTGGTTGTCGGACGCGGAGCCGGTCGAGGAGCGACACGTCGAGGTCACGACGAGGATCGGGATCAGCCGTGCGAAGGACCGCCCGCTACGCTTCTACGATCGGCGGAGCACCTGGGTCTCTAGGCGCTGAGGAGACGAGATGATCGAGGCTGGGATGGAGCTGGCGCAGGCGGCGGAGTCCTATGGCTTTCTGTCGCTGTTGCCGCCGCTCCTCGCGATCGGGCTGGCTGTCTACACTCGTCAGGTCTACCTGTCTCTGGCTGCTGGCATCTGGCTGGGCTTCACGATCTCGGCGGGCTGGAACCCCGCCGCCGGTCTGGCGAACGCCATCGAGGGGACGATCGCGATACTGGCCGACGCGGGGAGCGCGAAGGTCATCGTCTTCACCTTCCTGATCGGTGCCTTGATCGCGGTCGTCGAAGCGAACGGCGGCATGCGCGGATTCGTCCGCTGGGTCGAGGAGCGCAAGTGGGTGACCGACGGACGACGCGCCCAGGTGCTCGCGTGGTTGATCGGTCTCGTGATCTTCATCGAATCCAACCTCACGATCCTGGTGGCCGGCTCGGTCTGCCGACCGCTCTTTGATCGATTCAAGGTCTCGCGAGAGAAGCTGGCGTACCTGGTCGACTCGACGTCCGCGCCCGTTTGCATCCTCATCCCGTTCAACGCCTGGGGCGCCTATATCCTGGGAATCCTGGCGGGTCTGGGAGTCGGAGATCCCCTGACCGCGTTCCTGATCGCGATCCCGCTCAACTTCTACGCGATCTTCGCGCTCATCGTGGCCGGTGTCACGGCCTGGACCGGCCTCGAGTTCGGCCCCATGCGGAAGGCCGAGCGGCGGACTCGCGGGGGCACGCTGGCGTGGGATCACGCGATCGCCCTGGCGGACCCGGGGGAGATCGCGCCCGAGCCCGCGGAGGGCGTCGAGCTGCGACCGAGGAACATGATCCTGCCGATCGCGGTGATGGTCGCCTGCATGCCCGCCTTCATGCTCATCACGGGAAACGGCGACATGTCCCAGGGGTCCGGATCGACCAGTGTCCTCTGGGCCGTGCTCGTGGGGCTCGCCGTCGGGTGGGTCCTGGCGCTCGTCCAGGGGTCCCTCGATCTGGAGGGTCTGAGTCGTGTCAGCCTGAAGGGCGCCGGAGCCCTGACCGGGATGGCGCTCGTGCTCTGGCTCGCGATCACTCTCGGCGGGGTCACCGACTCGCTCGGGACCGGAGACTACGTGGCCAGCGTGGTCGGTGGCCGGGTCCCGATGGTGTTGATGTTGCCGCTCGTGTTCCTCGTCGCGGGCGGGATCGCGTTCGCGACCGGTTCGAGCTGGGGAACGTTCGCGATCATGCTCGCCGTCGCGGTGCCGCTCGCGAACGCCCTCGGGCTCCCTCCGTCGCCGTTCGTCGCCGCCGTGCTGTCCGGCGGGATCTTCGGCGACCACTGCAGCCCCATCAGCGACACGACGATCATCGCGTCGCTCGCTTCCGGTACCGACCACATCGAACATGTCCGAACGCAGCTCCCGTACGCGCTGATCGCGGGCGGGCTGGCCATCGTCGGCTTCGGGATCCTGGGCGTCGTCATCTGATGGGACCGCCGGACCGGCCCCCCTTCGCCGTGTCCGGATACGGCCGATGACGTTGAAGCGCCTCCTCCCGGAGTCCTGGGAGCAACGGGACGGTCGTGTCTTTCTCGGCGGAGTCGACCTGGCCGAGCTCGCGGAGGAGTACGGGACCCCGGCGTTCGTCACGGATGAGGCGCACCTCGTCTCGCGTCTCGCATCTTTTCGTTCCGCCTTCGGCGATCGGGCGGCGCTCGTCTACGCGGGCAAGGCGTTTCTCTGCGGGGCTCTCGTGAAGCACCTCGTCCGAGCCGGGTGGTGGATAGACGTCGTATCGACCGGCGAGCTCGAGATCGCGACGCGTGCGGGAATGCCCCTGGGACGCACTCTCATGCACGGAAACGCGAAGCCGCGGTCGGAGATGGCGGAGGCGGTGTCCCGCGGAGTGGGCCGCATCGTGGTCGATCACCCCGGCGAAATCGACGTGCTCGATCGGCTCGCGAGGACCTCCGGGACCCGACCGGCCGTCCTCCTCCGTCTGAACGCGGATGTAGCGGCCGAGACGCACGAGAAGGTCAAGACGACCGGAGACCGTGCCCAGTTCGGAATGGACCCCGTTTCGGCGGCCGCGGCGGCGGCCAGGGCCGATGAAGCGGTGGGCATCGAGCTCGCCGGAGTCCACATCCACGTCGGGAGCCAGATCCGCGACCCGGACACATACCGCAGGGCGGCGAGCGCGGTAGTGGACTTCGTCGAGCCGCTGCGCGCGCGCTTTCCGGAGCGCGTCGATCTCGACCTGGGGGGCGGGATGCCCGTGCCCTACCTGCGGGATGACGACGCGCCTGGGGTGGCCGCGTTTGCCGGAGCGGTCCTCGGGGGGCTGGATACGGCGCGCGCCACGGACCGCCTGGGCGACTACCGGCTGCTCGTCGAGCCGGGTCGTTCCGTCGTCGCCACCTCCACCATCACCCTGTACCGGGTCGAAGCTCGAAAGAGGCTTCCGAGCGGGCGCGAGATGATCGCGGTGGACGGCGGTCTATCCGACAACCCGAGGCCGGCCCTCTACGGTCAGCAATACGAGGTGCTCGCCGTGGCTCGGGCCGATGGGCCTTCCGACACCCGGTTCCACGTCGTCGGCAGACACTGCGAGACGGGCGACATCATCAACGTCGATGCATCGCTCCCGGATGCCACCGCGCCGGGAGACGTTGTGGCCGTGCCGTCAACGGGTGCCTACGCCTATTCGATGTCCAGTCGCTACAACGGGCTGAGGAGGCCACCGGTCCTTTACGTGCGCGAGGGAGGCGTTCGCGAGGTCGTTCGGCGCGAGACGTTCGACGACCTCGTTTCATGCGACCTGGACATCGCGTCCCGATTGTGACGGGCGCCGCACCGGGGCTCGTCAGCCGCCTCGCGCCGCACCGGGGCTCGTCAGCCGTCTCGCGCCACCTCGACGTCCTTGAGGATCCGTCCCTCGGGGTCGAACACCAGGTCGACGACGTCGCTCATGCCGCCGAAACGGAGCGTTTGCCTGCGGCCGGAAATCTCGACCGGGAGGAGGAACGTCGTGCCGCCTCTCCGACGCACCTCGATGGCCGCTTCCATGGTGAAGGCCGGCCACGTCGCAGGCTGACGCTGTTCGATATCGACGACGAGGTCCTCCCCTTCGATCTGCCAGGTGATCCCGAAGTCCGGGTAACCTGGAGAGTAGACCCACTGCTGGAAGAACTCCTCGAGATCCCGGCCGGATACTCGTTCGAAGGCGGCCCGCACGTCCTCCGTGGAGGCCGCGTCGTGCAGGTGGCGCGCGTAGTAGTCCCGCACCCCTTCGAAGAAGAGATCATCCCCGAGGAACCCCCGCAGCATGTGGAGGACCCATGCGCCCTTCTGGTAATTGTTCGCGTTGAGCAGATCGAACAGCTCGTTCGTCGTCGAGTCGACGATGGCCTGGCCGATGACGTTGGACCGCTTGGCCGTCGCGGCGATTGCCTCCATGCGCTCACGGAACGCCTCCTCGCCGTCACGGGCCTCGAAATAGAGGGGACCGAAGTAGGAGGCGAACCCCTCGCTCACCCATAGGTGATACCACGTGGCGGGTGTGATCGAGTCGCCAAACCACTGGTGCGCGGTCTCGTGGGCGATCACCCCTTCGCCCATGCGCTGTCCCTCCCAGCCGCCACGTGCATAGAAGATCGCGCTGGAATTCTCCATTCCGCCAAATCGGGTAGAGGACTGTACGTGAGCGAGCTTCTCGTAGGGATACGGACCGACGAGCTCGGTATAGAAGTCGATCATGTCCGGGCCGCGGGAGAACCGGTCGGCCCCGTAGTCGCCTCCGCCCGCCAGGCCCCAGACCGAGACACCGGCGCAGTCGCCGGACTCGCCGACGGGCGCGGAGCCGCACGCGGCCGGAGCCAGCCCTCGGCGCTCGAACCTCGCCACCCCCACCACCATCGTGTAGGGGGGAATGGGCGCGGACGCGTCGGTCTCCCACACCCAGGTGGTCGAGCCCTCCCCGTCTCGCCGGTCGAGCTCGTACCCGTTCGCGATCACGCCGAAGCCGGTGGGGACCTGAACCGTGAATCGAACGGTTGCCTTGTCGGCGGGGTGGTCGTTCGAAGGGAACCACCAGCGGGCCCGGTTGGGCCAGTTGTCCGCGAAGACCGCGGGTTCGCCGTTCGCGTCCTGGCCGAAAAACAGGCCGTCCCGGGGCGCGCCACCGTACCGGACCCGCACCTCGAGACCCTCCGCCTCATGCCCCGAGGTATCCACCCGAAGCAGCGATCCGTCCCGCAGGTGACGCGCCTCCTCGCCGTTCACGTCCAGACTCTCGATGTCGAGTCCCGCGAAATCGAGCCCGATCCATCCGCCCGCGGAACGCCGGTCGAGAGTCAGCGTGACGTCCCCCCGGAACGTACCGGATTCGGGGTTCCGGAGGTCGATCCGGATGTCGTAATGATGAACATCGACCCAGGCGCGATCGGCTGCCGAGCGCGGCTCGGTGCCCGGTTCCTCCAGCGGCAGCGCGGCCCCGGCCGCGGGTGGTGGTGGCGGCGCAGGCGGCGTCTCCCGGACCCGATCGGCGCCGGCCGACGACGTGAACGTGCAGCCACCTACCGACAGAGAGACGAGCAGCGAGGCGGTCCCGACGAAGCGCCTCAAGCGACCGGCCGCTTGCGGGCCGACGGGACGACCCGCACCGTGCGGCCCGTAAAGGACGACAGAGTCAGCGAAGCGAGTCTGGTCGGAAGCATCCGTCCAGTCGCCAGGTTCAGGAGCGAAAGACCCGCGAATGCCAGTGGCCACGCGTACCCCCCCCACGTCGATCGGAGCCTCGGCCGGACCCGATCGAGGGCACCGGCTCGGTCGGTGGGGAACTGACATGCCTTCCGGGCTGACGGCAACGCCCGATCGCGACGGATTCGCCGCGGGCGGCCCGACCTCGCGGCGGCGGGTGGCTCGTTGAGCCAGGCGTTCGCTGATCTGGGGCTCTCCGACGCGCTCGTCGCCGCTGTCGAGCGCGCCGGGTACTCGGACCCCACGGAGATCCAGCGCGAGGCGATCCCGGCGGTCTTGAGGGGCGAGGACGTCCTGGGCATGGCGCAGACCGGAACGGGGAAGACCGCGGCGTTTACGCTTCCCATGGTCCAGCGGCTCTCCGAAAGCGAGCACACGACCGCGCCTCGGGGACTCGTCATCACCCCAACGCGGGAGCTGGCGCAGCAGATCGGAAGGGCAGTAGGCACGTACGGCGGGGCCTCCTCGATCGAGGTGGTCGTGATCCACGGCGGCACGCGGCTGGGGCCGGAGCGGGAGGAGCTGGCGTTCGGGTGTGACGTTCTGGTCGCCACGCCGGGGCGGTTGCTGGATCATCTGAAACGCGGCTTCGCCGATCTGTCCCACGTCGAGGTGCTGATCATCGATGAGGCCGACCGCATGCTCGACATGGGGTTCATCGACGATGTGAAAGAGATCGTCGCCTCCACGCCGTCAGGCCGACAAACACTCCTGTTCTCCGCGACCATGCCGGGGGGCGTCAAGTGGCTGGCGCACGAGCTGATGAGCGACCCGATCGAGGTGCAGATCGGCTTCGAGACGGCGGCCGAGGGGATCACGCAGGTCCTCCACCCGGTCGACTGGTCCAGGAAGCACGAGTTGCTTCATTACCTCCTCGGCGAGTGGCCCGAGGGACAGGTGCTCGTCTTCACGCGCACCCGGGACACAGCCACCTACCTGTCGGACTTCCTGAAGGGGCGAGACTTGTCCGTCGATGGAATGCATGGCGGAAAGCACCAGGATCAGCGGGATCGAGCCCTGGCGCGCTTCCGCGACGGTCGAACCCGCGTTCTCGTCGCGACGAACGTGGCCGCGCGCGGGCTCGATATCCGGGGGATTCGACATGTGGTGAACTTCGACGTCCCCGAGGACCCCCGTGACTACGTGCACCGCGTGGGTCGGACGGCGAGGGGCGACGAAACGGGCGATGCGGTCACGCTCATGGCCTCTTCCGACTGGGTCGAGATCAGGGCGATCGAAAGGCTGCTCGGACAAACGATCGATCGAGCGGTCGTGCCGGGGTTCGAACCGGAGGTGGAGCCTCCGCCGCCGGAGGAGAATGTGGAGGAGAAGCGGGCGCCTTCGGCGCTGCGACGAGGGATTCGCCGCCGCCGCTGATCCCGGAGCCGCGGGCGCGCCCGCGGCCGACCAGCGGTCGTGCCCCGCTTCCGCCGATCCTCACCGCTGTCGACGGTCGGGCGGGCGGGCCTCATATTCACGGATCTCGCCACACGGAGGAGGATCCATGTCGTCGTTCGCCCCTGCTCGTCTCCTGCATCGCGCGCTGGTCGCCGTCGCGATGGTCCTGGTGGTCGTGCCGTCTCCGACGGACGCACAGCGGACGCAGAAGCCGGTGCTACACGGAAGCCACTGGATGGCCATCACCGGCAAGCCGCTCGGGGCTACGGCCGGCGCCCGGATGTTCCACCAGGGCGGGAACGCGGTCGACGCGGCTGCGGCGATGCTCGGGGCCACGTCCACGATGTGGGACGTCCTGTCGTGGGGTGGAGAGACGCAGGCGCTGATCTACAACCCGAACACCGGCAAGGTGATCGGGCTGAACGCCCTCGGTGTCGCACCGACGGGAGCGACCGCCGATCACTATCGCGATGCCGGCCACGAGTTCCCGCCCGAGCTCGGGCCGTTGGCGGCCGTCACCCCCGGAACGCCGGGCGGTCTGATGACGATGCTCGCCGAGTGGGGGAGCATGAGCCTCGCCGAGGTGCTGGCTCCGGCCATCGAGATGACTGAGGGGTATCCGATCGAGGGCGATGCGGTACGGCGGATCCGCGGCTCGCAGGCGGAAATCCGACAATGGCCGTCCTCGACGAAGGTCTACTTCACCCATCCCGACGATCCGGAGGACCCCGGCCCGCGAGAGGGCGAGATCTTCCGGCAACCGGACCTGAAGCGGACGCTGGAGCGACTCGTCGCCGCGGAAGCCGGGGCGCTCGCCGCCGGAAAGAACCGTTCGGAAGCGATCTACGCGGCCTACGACGCGTTCTACGGTGGGGACATCGGCGCGGACTTCGTCCGCGGGGCGCGGGAGGCGGGCGCGCTGATCACGCTCGAGGATCTCGAGAACTGGAAGGTCCACATCGAGGAACCGGTCTCGACGAGCTACAAGGGGATAGACGTCTACAAGCTCACGACCTGGGTACAGGGGCCCGTCATGCTGCAGGCTCTGAACATGGTCGAGCAGCTCGACGTCGCCGCCATGGGGTTCAACAGCGCGAACTACCTGCACGCCCTCTACCAGGTCATGAACCTCTCCTTTGCGGATCGCGATTTCTACTATGGCGATCCCTACTACCCGCCCGAGGAGCCGGTCGAAGGCCTGCTCTCCAAAGACTACGCGAGAGCTCGTCTGGGCGAGATCGACTGGGAAAGGAACGATCCGGACGCGGGCCCCGGCGATCCGTATCGGTTCCAGGAGGGGGACAACCCGTTCACCCATTACCTGGAGCAGTGGGGGACTCGGAAGGCGGTCACCACGACTGAACAGGGGGCGAGTCTTTCCTCGCTCGACACCCGCGCGATCGATCACGAGGCGCTGGATGAGGACTTCTATGCCGGAACGACGTCGATCCAGGCCGCCGACCGGGAGGGCTGGGTCGTGTCGATTACGCCCTCCGGCGGCTGGATTCCGGCAGTGCTCGCCGACGGGACGGGCATTGGCCTCTCGCAGCGAGCTCAGAGCTTCGTGCTCGACCCGGCCGACAACCCTTACAACGTGATCGAGCCCGGAAAGCGTCCCCGTGCCACGCTGACGCCTTCCATGGCGCTAAAGGACGGGAAGCCCTTCCTGTCGTTCGCCGTGCAGGGGGGTGACGGCCAGGACCAGAACCTTCTCCAGTTCTTCCTGAACGTCGTCGAATGGGACATGAACGTGCAGCAGGCTGTCGAGGCGCCGAACATGAACTCGTTCCAGATGCGCGGCTCGTTCGGGATGCACGAGTCGCGTCCGGGCAGGATGCTGCTCCAGGACGCCACGCCTCCGTGGGTACGCACCTCGCTAGAGGGCATGGGATACGATCTGACGTTCGCGGACCGGACCTCCGGCCCGATCAACGCGATCTTCTTCGACTGGGCGCAGGGGTCGTTCTGGGGCGGGTCGAGCCACCACGGAGACGACTACGGGATCGCCTGGTAGCCGGCCTGCCCCGCCGTCCTTTTCGGCGAAGTTTATCGACGGTGGGGCGAGTAGCCGATCCCGTCGGGCCAGACGCCCGTCGGATATGTCGTTACGATCTCGAGCGTCGTGAGGTCGATCGCGGCGGCCTCGTTTCTACCCTGGAGGGAGACGTACGCGTAGCGGCTGTCCCGACCCATCGCTATGCCTTCCGGCGACGCGGATCCCGGGAACTCCGCGCTCTCCACCACGCCGTCCGGTGACACGGCGATCCGACCCAGCTCGGCGCGCGAGGCGACATCGACGACCCTGATCTCCGAGCTCGCGGGGTCCACCAGGACGGCGAGCCGGTTGTCCGGGGTGACGGCCATGCGGTAAGGAAATCCGAAGCCGGCGAACGTCTCGAGAATCTCACCGGACCCGGCATCGACCACGCTCACGGTCCTCGCCTCGTTACTGCCCACCCACACCTGACTGCCGTCGGGGGTGATCGTGAGGCCCTCGATCATCGGGGCTACCTCGATCGTACGGACGAGGGCGCCTCGGATGGGATCGATCTCGCTGAGAGTCCCGTCGACGATGTTCGTGACGAAGATGCGACGGCCGCCCGCGTCCATCGCGAGCATGTGTGATAGATCGGA
>JAOTZH010000003.1 GCA_029861425.1 Gemmatimonadota bacterium | reverse complement strand
GGACAGCCCGATGCGGATCTACCCGGCACCCCACTACAGCATGGGCGGGCTCTGGGTCGATTATAATTTGATGACGACCCTTCCCGGGCTGTATGCGATCGGAGAGGCCAATTTCTCCGATCATGGGGCGAACCGTCTCGGAGCCAGCGCGCTCATGCAGTGTCTGGCGGACGGATACTTCATCCTTCCGATCACGATCGCCGACCACCTGAGCCGCCACCCGTACGGGGACATCGACGAGACCCACCCGACCTTCGAGGAAGCTCTCGGCGAAACGCGCGCCGGCGTCGATCGCCTGCTCTCCATCGATGGGACCCGAACATCGGAGTCCATCCACCGCGAGCTGGGGGGCATCATGTGGGACGAGTGCGGGATGTCACGTGACGCGGAGGGCTTGAACAGGGCGCTGAAGCGGATTCCGGAGCTTCGGCAGGAGTTCTGGACGAATCTCAGGGTCCCGGGCAAAGGCGAGCAGCTCAATCAGGCGCTCGAACACGCCGGCCGGCTGGCCGATTTCCTCGAGTTCTCCGAGGTGATGTGTCGGGACGCACTCCAGCGCGAGGAGTCCTGCGGCGGTCACTTCCGCGAGGAGTACAAGACCGAAGACGGCGAGGCGCTGAGGGACGACGAAAGGTTCGCCCACGCGTCGGTCTGGGAGTACCGGGGGCCGGATGCCGCTCCCAAGATGCACCGGGAGCAGCTGACGTTCGAAGCCCTTCCACTTTCGATGCGCAGTTACGACCGGTGACCAAGAGTCTGAATCTCAGGATCTGGCGGCAGGAAGGGCCGGACGACTCCGGGCGGTTCGTGGAGTACTCCGTCGAGGAAATCACCGACGAGACGTCCTTCCTGGAGATGCTGGACGCCCTCAACGAGAAGTTGATCGCCTCTGGCGAAGAGCCGGTCGCGTTCGACTCCGACTGCCGCGAAGGGGTCTGCGGCACGTGCTCGCTCGTGATCGACGGGCAGCCGCACGGCCCACTCGGCAGGACCGCGACCTGTCAGCTCTACATGCGCCATTTCGAGGACGGTGACGTGATCACGATCGAGCCGTTCAGGGCCGCCGCCTTCCCGCTCGTACGCGACCTCGTCGTGGATCGCGGCGCATTCGACCGGATCATCCAGGCGGGCGGCTACATCAGCGTTCACTCGGGCCCGAAACCCGATCCGAACTCCATCCCGATCGAGCCCGACATCGCCGAGCAGGCACTCGATGCCGCCTCGTGCATCGGGTGTGGCGCCTGCGTCGCGGCCTGTCCGAACGCGTCTGCGATGCTCTTTACGTCCGCCAAGGTCTCGCACCTGGGTTTGCTGCCTCAGGGCCAGCCTGAGCGGTGGGAGCGGGTCGAGCGCATGGTCGCGCAGATGGAGGAAGAGGGGTTCGGTTCCTGTCGGAACTACGCCGAGTGCGAGGCGCAGTGTCCCAAGGGGATCAGCATCGATTTCATCGGCCGCATGAACCGGGACTACACCCGGGCCGTGCTTCGCGAGCCGATCGACCGGCGAGGGAAGATGGTGCCGCAGTAGCCGCACCCGAACATGAGGCATGACGATGAGTGAACTGAAGGCCCTGTCTCTCGAAGCCATCCCGAGGGCCCTCGAGCAAGCGAAGCAATACCGTCTCCTGAACGAGCCCGAGGTGGCGGAGAGCGTCTGCGTCGACATCCTGGAGGTCGACGCGGACAATCAGGGTGCGCTCGTTCAGCTTCTCCTGGCACAGACCGAGCAGTTCGAGCGGGACAGCCACGCGCTCGATCGGGCCAAGGAGGTGCTCCCGCGGCTCGAGGGCACGTACCAACGGGCCTACTACGCCGGTCTCGCGTGCGAGCGTCAGGCCAAGGCGCTGCTCAAGCACCGGGCACGCAAATCGGGCGTGGCTGCGTACCATTGGTTCGAGCGGGCGCTCGAGCATTACGGGCGCGCGATCGAAGAGCGGGCGCCGGGGGACGACGACGCGATCCTGCGCTGGAACACGTGCGTCAGGATGGTCGAGCGTCACCCGCATTGTCGGCCCGAAACGACGGGCCGCCGGGAGCTCGGAATCGAATGAACGGAGAGGAACCTGATGAGTAGCCGCCACGATATCCGTGCCTTCGACTACGTCAACCACCCCTACGAGCGCGTGCGGGAGGCGCTGCGTGACGACACCGAACGGGTGCTCCAGCAGGGGACGCGTGCGGCCGCCTCGCGAGCTCACGCGGTGGCCTCCCTGCTCCACGTGAATATCGGCGGGTTCGAGGTCGGGACCGAGATCTCCCTGAACGTGAGCGAGATCGACCTCGAGCCGGGCTCAGGGGCGTCCGGCGAGAGGACCCGGATCAGACTCGATTGGAAGGCGGCGAAGAACCCGCGGCTGTTCCCCGAAATGACCGGCGTCCTGTCTGTCTACGCGCTGACGGCGAAGGAGACGCAGCTCGATTTCGAGGGGACCTACGAGACCCCGCTCGGCCCGCTGGGCACGGCGGTCGAAGCGATCATCGGCCGCCGCATCGCGGACGCGTCGGTGCACCGATTCGTGACCGATGTGGCAGTGCACCTGCGGGAGACCCTGCGAAGCGACGCCTGAACCACGCGGGCGTTCGGCGGTCCGCCACCGCCCGACGCTCCTAGGGCAGCCCCTCCTGCCGGAGGATGTTCCGGAAGCGGGTGCGGCTGATCGCGTGATCGACCAGCACCTTCTCTCCGAGCGCCAGTGACGTCACGCCGTAGGGAGTCGGGGACGCGCGAGCCTCGGCGGCTGTAGCGATCTCCGTGACCTCGAGATCGACCCCCCTGGCCGAGGCTTCGGCTGGAAGCTCGTCGACGCACCTGGCCACGTAGGGACACTGGCCCGAGTACCTGAATTCGAGCCTCCCGGTCGAGGGCGGAGCCGGACAGTCCGCGAACGTCGGGCTCGCGGCGCCGGAAACGACAGGCTTGACGCACAGCATGAACGTCTCGCCCCAGGTCTCGACGATCTCGAAACCGGTCTTCTCGTAGATGCGCGAATCCGTGCACCAGGTCCCGCTGCTCGCGACCACCGCGACCCCGTCCCTCCCCTGGCTCTTCGCTTCCGCCACCACGTAGGCGATCAACCGGGACCCCAACCCGGAGCCGGCCGCTTTGACCCAGAGACAGTGAATCACCAGGTAGGTTGGAGCCTCGACCGCCCGCCACGCGTGCTCGCCGGGAGCGTATTCGATGAAGCCGATCGACTTGCCGTTCTCATCGACAAGCAACGCGATGCGAAGCCCGTTCGCGTATTCCTGCTTGAACCACGCGATCTTGAGAGCCCGGCCGGGGTGCTTCCTGTCCGCGACGCAGTGGATCCCGAACTCGTCGACGTTGTCGGGCGTGATGGCGAGCAGCGCGGGTTTCGGCATCGGTCCATGACCTGTGTCGTCGGGAGGGCTCCAGGCACATACCCTAGAAGCTCTGGGTCGGCCGCGGCAACGCCGGCATTCCCTCGCACCGACGTCATGGAGTGAAGGAGCACCAGGTGGATGCATCGTCGATCGCGGTCCTCGGGGCCGCCGGGAGTCAGGCACGCGGGATGATTCGCGCGCTCGGGCGAGCCGGCGACCTGGCAGGTCTTCTCGCGATCGATCTCCGTTGGGATCCCGAGGTCGAGTCCGAGTACGCGGCTCTCGGCATCGAAACAGTGACGGCGGACGTGCTCGGGGCCGACCGCTCTCTGCTGGACGCTCGAGCCGGCGACATCGGGCTCCTCGTCAACATGGCAGGACCGTTTTACGTCCTGGGGACCGCGCCGCTGGAGCGGGCGATGGAGATCGGGGCCGACTACCTCGACATCTGCGACGACGTCGACGCGACCGAGGATGCCCTCGCCCTGTCTGACCGGGTGGAAGCAGCGGGCATCCATGCCCTCCTCGGCATGGGGTCGTCACCTGGCACGACGAACATCCTGATCCGCGCGGCACTCGATGCGCTCGGGGACCCCGCGGCGGCCGAGGTACGCCTGGCATGGATCGTCGACGTCGGTGACATGACCCGTGCGGCCCTGATCCATGCGATCCACTGTCTCGCGACTGCCGTGCCGGGCTCGCAGGGCGTGCCGCCATGGGATGAGCTGGACCCGAAGATGGTCGACTTCCCCGACCCGGTGGGCCGACAACTCGTCATATTGCATGGACATCCCGAACCGCTGACGATCCCCCGGTTTCTCGGGGTCCCGCGTGTCACGAATCACGGGGGACTCGCGCCGGAAGAGGTGTTACGGCCGTACTGGGAGTTCGCCCGCGAAGCGGACGCCGTGCACGGCCACGCCATGCCGGAGGACATCTTCTCGAAGTTCCAGCGGATCCAGCGGGAGATCGTCGGTGAGGGGCAACGCTTCGGCTCGGGGATGCAGATCGACGTGACGATCGACGGCGACGGATACCGATTCGCCGCGGGCTCGGAGATGCCGATGGACGAGGCGACGGGCGTCCCGGCCGCGGCGGGTGTGCTTCTCATGGGGGAACGCCCGTTCGAGGGCCCGGGGATCTATGCGCCCGAGTGCCTGAGACCGGCCCACTTCTTCGGCAAGCTCAGACATGTTTCGAAGGGCGGAGGCGGGCTTCAGCTCCACGAGCTGGGGGGAGGTCTCCCGGGGGACCGGGTCCGAATCCGGGATCTGCTGGCCGTGTAGCCGCAGCTCGCCCGGGGTCGACTCACTGGCGGACGAAGGTGAAGGTGCCGAGCGGGACGTTCATGTCGAACGGACTGCCGGTCAGCCGCTGGATCGTGGCCGGAGGCGTCGTCACGGAGTTCGGCGACGTATAGATCGTCCCGCTGTCGGTCCCGGCATCGTACGGAAGTAGTTCCACGGTGACCGACTCGACCCACTCACCGCTCTGCATGAGATCCAGCCCGTGGACCCCGACGAACCAGTCGGGACTCGGCGCGATCATGGATACCAACGAGACGAGCGGGAAGTCCTCGTGCGCCTCGAACGTCAGGCTGACCGTGCCCGGGGCCGGGTTCACGCCACTGCCCGACAGCAGGCTTCCAGCGGCTCCAGCCTGGATCGCCGCGCTCACTTCGTCGGTCAAGGCGGTCTTGCTGCCGGTCTCGGCCATGTTCTTGATGCCCGCGGATGCGAGCCCGCCAGGAGCCCACAGCACCGCGGCATCGCTGTGTGTCCCGCCGATCAGGCCGGAGAAGTGAGCGTTCGGGGGAAACGACGTGGGGTGCGTGCCGGCGCTCCATGCGGCCTCGAAGGTCACGCGGTAGGTCGCCGTCGCCGGGGTACCCGGGTCGCCCGGCCCCGTAGGCTCGGCCGACCCGCATGCCATGCCGAACGCCACCGGAAAGGCGATTAGCCAACCCGTCCGTGGATTCCGGCGCCGCGGCCGCTTCCGAATCATCCTGATCAAATTGCCCCCATCTCACTCGATGTCGAAGAGAACCCTGCTGCGGTTCGAACCCGGAGGGGGACGGGGGGTTCCCGAGTGAGTCAGGCGCGGCGGCGGGTCAACTCCGCGACGATCGCTTCGCCATGGTCTCGCCCGTTCTCGATGAACACCTTGTTTGCGTCGAACCCGGCGGTCAGCACCCCGGCCACGAACACGCCCGGCACGTTGGTCTCGAACGTTTCGGGGTCGTGCTCCGGGATGCCCGTCTCCGCGTCCGAGCGGACTCCGACGTCTCTCAGGAACGCGTGATCCGGCTGCCAGCCCGTCATCGCGAACACCCAGTCGTTTGCGAGCTCCTCTTCGGAATCCTCGCTCCGCAGAACGACCGCATCGGGACGCACTTCCTCGACCCTGGTCCGCCAGCGGACGGCGATCGATCCGTCGTCGATCCGATTCACGATGTCGGGAAGGATCCAGGGCTTCACGCCTCGGTCGAACTGGTCCTCGAAGTGGACCACCGTGACGTGCGCGCCCGCCCGGTATAGCTCGAGCGCGGCTTCCACCGCGGAGCTCCCGCCACCCACCACGATCACGTCCTGACGCCAGTACGGATGGGCTTCACGAAACGCGTGCAGCACCTTCGACGAGTCCTCGCCCGGGACTCCGAGTCGGTTCGGATGAGCCAGCGCTCCCGTGGCCAGGACGACCGCCGAGGCGAGGGTCTCCCTCGGCGCGGCGCCGCGAGGTCGAGTCTCCAGGCGGAAGGCGTCGTTCTCGAGTACGACGCGAACCACGTCCTCGTAGGCGCGAACGTCCAGCTCGTGTCGGGTGGCGACGGCCCGGTAGTAGGACAACGCTTCTCGCCGAGTCGGCTTGGCGTCGGCCACGACGAACGGGACGCCGCCGATCTCGAGTCGCTCCGGCGTGCTGAAGAAGGTCATGTACGTGGGATAGTCGACCAGCGACTGAACCAGACAGCCCCGGTCGAAGAGAGCCGCCCGCAGTCCCACTTCACGCGCGGCAACGCCCACGGCGAGCGCGCACGGGCCGGCGCCCACGATCGCGAGGTCGAGTCGCACCCTTACGCCCCGCTCACACTGCCCGCGCGAAGCCGGCCCGGCGCGGATCCTGGGCCGCGTGCAGGACACCTTCTTCGTCGATGACGAGGGCTCCGACCAGCCCGGTCGACACCGAGGCGTTTGCCCTCACGTGCGGGACCCCGCGCGCCTCGAGCCCCTCGTAGACCGACTCCTCGTAGTGCCCCTCGAGGAACGGCTGGCCGAACGTCGCCCCCGACGGGAAGCCGAACCGGGGCGCGGCTACGGCCTCCATGGGCTCGAGGCCCCATTCCATCACGGCCGTCCCCGCCTGGTAGGGTCCGTGGACGAACCCGAACCCAGGCGAGCCGAAAACCGCCCGGGGTCTCCCATCCCGGAACAGAGCGAAGTTGGTCCCGATCCCGTTGGCCGTGCCGCCGCTTCCGTACACGTGCGCGCGGCTGATCGCGTGGGCCGCGTAGACACCGTCGACCACGATGCCCGCGCCGAACGCCGTCGGCGTATTGATCGAGTGCGTGCCCCAGGCGCAGTTGCCGTCCGCATCCCGTACCACGATGAAACTCGTGTTGAACAGTGCGTCCAGGTTCAGGTCGCGCATCGGGCTTTCGATTACGAAGTCCACCCGCTCGCGCGCGTATGCAGGATCGACGAACCGGGCGTGTGTGTCCTCGTCGTAGTCGGTGGTCGAGAGGAAGACCTCCTCGATGATCCGCATCTGGCGGTACACGCTCTCGGCGCTCGACGCCGCGGGACCCGATCCACGCAGGTCCGCGGCCTCACTCAGGTGGAGCGCGTAGGTGAGCAGCCCGGCCGTCGGCGCCCATACCTGATGACCCCGATAGTCCCCTTCGGGCTCGCCACGTCGCACGCGTTGTCGGTCGCGCCAGCCCGACATGTCGTCGAGAGTGAGGAGACCGCCATCTGACCCCGCCCGTGCTACGTAGCTCTTCGCGAACTCGCCTTCGTAGAACGCTTCCGGCCCGCCCTCGGCCACGGCCTGCAGCGTCCGTCCGATGTCGGACTGGATGAGGCGCTCGCCAGCACGCAGATAGCGCCCGCCGCGCATCCAGATCGCCTGGCCTTCCGGAAACCGGGTCGCTCGCGGCGACCGGCTGGCCGAGGACACGATGACATCCGACGCGGCGACCCCCTCGCGCGCATAGCCGATCGCGGCGTCGAAGAGGCCACCCCACTCCAGCCGACCGAACTCGGTGTGCCCCGCATGGACGCCGGCGATGTAGCCGGGGATGGGCATGGCGCGGCCCGTAAGCGTGGCCGCGTCGAATCGGTCGAAGTCGTAGGGCTCGGCGGCGGCGGGCCCCAAGCCGCCCGATGCGCTCGCCGTCTGGCCGGTCGCCGCATCGAAGAAGGTCATCCCGAACGCACCGCCGATCGAGACGAGCCCGACCTCCACCACCGCCTGCGTTACCGCCGCGGCGATGTAGGCATCGGCGGCATTGCCGCCGCGCTCGAGGACGTCGAAGGCGGCGTCGGTGGCCTCGCGCGCGGTGGTGGCGACCGCGACGGTGCGACCGCTGGCATGGAAGTCGGCCAGGGGGTCCGGATCGACGAAACCGCCGCCGGTCGGGACTGTGGTCGCGACCGTTGCCGGAGAGCCCGAATCGCTCCCGCATCCGGTCAACACCGCCGCGGCGCTCCCGGCGGCCACGCTTCCGACGAACTTCCTACGGTCCATGATCATCTCCCGCTTCGGCTGCGGACTCCCGCGTCGGTCCTGCGGACCGAGCTACGGTGACCCTATACTCGGAACCTGACCCCGGCGAGGGGACCGGAACGCACGCCAGCACGAGGAGGCAGGCATGGATCGACGGGATTTCCTCAAGGGGACGGCGGCGGTCGGGGCGGCGCCCATCTTCGGCTCGATCGGGGCTCGGTCGCTCCTCGGCACCGCCGCCGATGAGTCTGGCCGAGCGGGGCAGGAGACGCGACTCGTCGTGGACGGTCTCGACACGTCGATCGTGAACGCCGAGTTCCTCGGTCTCCTGCGGCAGGGCGGCGTCGACTGCATGCACAAGAGCATGGGCGACTTCCCCTCGTACGGCGACCTGTATGCGTTCCTGGAGGACCACGCCGACGAGGCCACCGTGGCGACAACCGTGGACGAGATCTGGCGGGCGAAGGCCGACGGCAGGATCTCCTTCGTGCTGGGAACCCAATCCGCAAACCTGCTGGAACAGCGGTTGGACAAGAGCCCGACAGGCACCTACGCGCCGATGGTCTCGACGATGCGCGCGTTCTACGAACTCGGGCTACGCGTTCATTCGATCTGCTACAACCTCACGAACATCTTCGGCGGAGGCTGCCTCGACCACGACGTCCCTCTCACCCGGGCTGGGCACAGGTTGGTCGAGGAGATCCACGGTCTGGGGATGCTGCTGGATGTCGGAGGCCACACGGCCGAACGAACGAGTCTCGACGCAATCGAGATCTCGTCAGGCGTCCCGGTGGTGTGCACGCACACGAACGTCGCGGCGCTGAACGCGAACCCGCGGGCCGTGAGCGACCGGTTGTTCGAGGCGTTGGCGGGCACAGGTGGGGTCGTCGGGATCACCGCGATCTCGGACTTCCAGAAGCGGAATCCCGACAACTACCGGAGCCACGGCCCCCGGAGCCCCCAGGCTACGCTCGACGATCACCTCGACCAGTACGACTACCTGAAGCGTCTGATCGGCATCGACCACATCGGTCTGGGCCCCGATTTCGTGTGGGGCTGGGGCGAGGTCTTCGACCATGACCCGTCGGTTTCGATCGCCTTCCCTTCAGAGGCCCTGGGGGAGGGCATCCCGCAGCTGACGAAGGATTTCGAGAACATCTCGAAGCTGCCGAACCTCGTCGAGGGGCTGCGTGGACGTGGCTGGTCGGAAGACGAACTCGACAAGGTGCTCGGCGGGAACTGGTTGAGGGTGTACGGACGGGTCTGGGGTTAACCGCCCGAGCTCATCAGGATCCACGCTTCCGGATCGATCTCCACCGCGGCGCCCTCGGGAACCTCGAGGGTGCCGACCCCGCCCGTCATGGGGATCCGCTGCACGTATCCGTCCACACGAACCTCGACCGGCAGATCGAAGGGCTCGTTGCCCTCGGTGCTCCAGCGAAGCTCGAGCCCGGCCGCCGACGGCGATACCTCGAGCTCCGGCAGGGCCGACTCGCGCAGGTAGACGGCGAGAATGCGCGTCACGTCGGTACCGGCCACCTCCCGGATCGTGTCCACGAGCTCGCCGGTATCGATCGATCGGCACCCGCACGCCTCGCCGCCCGGATCCGCCGGTCGGTCATGCATACGGCGGAATACCTCCACGAGCGCGTCGCGACCGATCAGGTACCGGAGCGTGTGGAGGACAGCCGCACCCTTCCGGTAGATGTCGCCCGTGTAGGCGTCGTGCGTCGTGGCGTCCGGGCCCGGGACGACCGGACTCGCGTTCGCGATGCGCGGTCGCCAGGCCGACACATACTCGTGATAGGCCTCGGGGCCACCCAACTGTTCCGCATAGAGCGCCTCCATGTAGGTCGCGAACCCTTCATGAAGCCACCAGTCGCGCCAATCTCGCGCGGTGAGCTTGTTGGCCCACCATTCGTGCGCCAGCTCGTGGAAGTGATAGAAGTCGAACCCGAAGTCGTTGTTTCGAAAATCGGACCCATACGCGATCGCCGACTGGTGCTCCATCGCGATGTACGGCGTGTGGACGAGAGCGTACTTGTCGCCTCGGAACGGGTACGGGCCCAGCAGCTCCTCGAAGAACGCCATGTCCCGAGGCATCTGCTCGAACAGGCGGCGGCCGTCGTCGAGACTCTCCGGGAGCACCCAGAACTGGAACGGAAACTCCTCACCGGAAACGCTTTCATAGGTGGTCTCGAGCACTTCGTACGGGCCGATGTTGATCGAGACCGCGTAGTTGTTGATCGGAGTCGAGACGAACCAGTGGTGTGTGGACGTCCCGTCACCGTGCGACTCTACGCGCCGGAGAGTCCCGTTGGCGGCGACCAGGACGGGGTCGGCGACCCGCACGCGGATCGCCATGGAGTCCGGCTCGTCCGCCGGGTGATCCACCGCCGGCCACCACAGGTCACCACCCTGAAGGACCGACACGACGCCGATCCACGGCTCACCGGTCGCGGTCTCCCGCCAGTAGAAGCCATCGGCCCAGGACGTGACCGCCTCGGAGACCAGCGGTCGTCCACCGTAGTCGATCCGCACCTCGACATCCTCGCCGGGCGCCATTTCCCGCCCGATCGGGACGGAGAGCAACCCATCTTCGTGACGAAAGTCGGTCGGCCTGAATTCCCCCTCCGCGACAGGCCCGGCCGTCGTGACCGTTAGTCGGCTGTCGAGGTGCAGCACGACCTCATCGAGGACTTCCAGGGCGGTGACGGTCGCGTCCATCCGTCCCATGATTGTCGAGTCGGCGGGCTCGACCCGGACCGTCAGGTCGTAGAAGCGGACGTCGAACGCCGCCTGTGCGGCGATCCGCGGGCCGCCTGATGTGCCCTCGAGCGCCGTCGTCGCGACCCGGTCGCCCGGCGCGTCGAGGTCCGCGGGCGCCGTCTCGGAACACCCGACGGCGGTTGCCGCGATGAGCGACACGGATGCGACGAGCCCGCGGCCCAGGAGCGGTCGCGCGTCGCGCGTGGTCGGCCGATCGCGCCCGGTCAAGGGACGCGCTCGAAGCGCAGGTTCCACACGCGGCCACGGCTCATGCTGAACCCGGTCACCCGACCCGCTGCGTCTCTTCGGAAGATGAATGTCGATCCGGAGCGGGCCGGCGTCTCGGTAATCGCGGACCAGCCGGTGAACGCGTCCTCGTACGCGGGACGCAGCGCCATGTTGACGTCGTAGCGCTGCCGCGAGACGAGCTGCTCGCCATCGAGCTCGATCCGGTACGTGACTTCGGCATCGTCGCTCCGGTACGTCCCGACGTATTCCCGCAATCGCGCCGGCCCGGGCTCGGACAGCTCCACGGGCTCGAGCGTGGCCCGATCGAGCACCTGAGAGTAGAGCATTCCCACGGGGCGTCCCTCTTCGGCCGGCGGACTCTCGAACTCGAGCACGTAATCGCTCGGCCCCTCGAAGCGCGTGTCACTGACGGGTCTGAGTGGGACGCCGTTCAGGAGTAGCCGCCCATCCCCGGCTTCGATCTCCCAGAAGCCGCCCGAGTAGGCATCGCGGTACCCCCCCGCGAGCGATTCCAGCTCGTCGGCGCCCAACCCGACGGGAGGACCGCTCATCCCGGCCGGCACGGCATCGTCGATCGCGTCGCCGAGAAGAAGGTCCGCGACCTCGTGCGCGAGCCCTCGTGGGTTCGCCCCGGCCACGTTACACATCACCGCGACCGCGACCCCCTCCTCCGGGAAGCGCGTGAGAAAGGCCCCATACCCGGCCGTGGCGCCGGCGTGATGGACCTCACGGACGCCACGATGCTCCCCGTGGATCACTGCTCCGGCGTACTTGATCTGACGTCCCGAGTCGAGGACGCCCTGTCGGTGCATCTCTTCCACGAAGAGCGGGCCGCCGACCTCCGCCGTCTCGAGATTGTGAGTGAAGCGGAGAAGATCGCTCGGCGTCGTCAGAAGACCGCCATTCCCGTAGATGTCCTCGAACGGCATCAGCTGATGGAAGGCCCCGTCGGCCGTCCGTCTGTACGCCGTGGCGCGGTCCGGCACGATCTCCGTGTAGTCGTCACGCCACTCGGTCTGTGTCATGCCGAGCGGCTCGAAGATCCGCTCGCGGGAGAAGTCGTCGAGCGACCGGCCGGTGACGCGCTCGACGAGCACCGCCAGGAGGTTGTAGCCGGTGTTCGTGTACGAGTAGAACTGTCCCGGCGGGTAGTTGAGGACGGATTGGCGGCCGGCGATGTCGAGCGTGTGGGTGTGCGTGTGCCGTCGCGTGGTCCGCTGCCATCCATGGATGCCGGCGATGACTCCCCAGTCCCGCAGGCCGCTGGTGTGGTTGATCAGATCGCGAACGGTGATGACTTCCCCGTAGTCCGGGATCTCGGGGAAGTAGTCGCGGATGTCGTCGTCGAGCGAGATGCGGTCGTCGACCGCAAGCAGGACGGTCGCGGCGCTTACGAGCTGTTTGGACACGGACCCGGCTTCGAAGACGGTGGTCGTCGTGTTCGGAACGTCGAACTCGAGCGTCGACTGCCCGAAGGCGCGGGCCAGGACCTCCTCCCCGTCGACTGAAGCCGCTACCGCGCACCCCGGGGTCTCGGCTCCGTCGAACCGGGCGAAGATCGTATCTACCGCCGCGATCTCCGCGGGCGCGCCCGACCCGACAGAGTCCGGGGCCTCGGATGCGCAGCCCCACACGAACGGCAGAGGGCCCAGGACGAGGGCGGTCAGCCATCTTGCCCGAAGGCCCGAAGCACCCAGCATGCGTTGCGATCTCCATCAAACGTTGCGCGGGGGGGACGAAGCGAAGGTCGAGACCACGAGGGGCGTGGGCAAGACGTAAGGGTCGATTGAGTCTCCGGCCCGTTGCCGCCGTCTTGGCACGCGAGTAGCGTCATCGTCCGTTGTTCGTTGGGGCGCCCCCCGCCCCACTTCCGATGTTGCCGTTTCAAAGGGGAGGGACGGTTGAGAGCGACCGGCCTCGCACTGCTTCTCATACTCGCCGCGGACGTGCGGATGCCCACCCCCGTGGTCGCTCAAGAGAACCGGTCCGTCGACCGTCGCTCGACAACCGAGACGAGTTCGTCGCGACGCCGACGGTGGCGGAACTACAACCGGTATCCCGGCCCGATCCCGACACCGGCCGAATGGAGGGCTCCGGAAGGCCCCGTCAAGATCGCGCTCCAGGCGGGGCACTGGCGGGCGCACGAGGCGCCAGGCGAGCTGTCGGGCCTCAAGGACAACGGAACCCGGTGGCGTGAGACCGCCGAGTGGGAGGTGAACCTCGAGATCGCTCAGGTGGCGGCCGCCCAACTGATCGAGCTCGGCTACGAGGTGGACATCCTGCCAGCCGTCATCCCGCCCGACTACCGGGCGCACCTGTTCGTCGCGATCCACGCGGACGGAAGCGACAATCCGGCGGCCTCCGGGTATCGAGTCGCCGCACCGCGACGCGATGCGACCGGCCGCGCCTCCGGAATCGCGGAGCTGTTGAGGGACACGTACGGAGAGGCGACCGGTCTCAGGCGGCTCCCGACCACGACGTACCGGATGCAGAACTACTACGCGTTCAACTACCGCCGGTACGAGCACGCGCTGCACCCGATGACCATCGCCGTGATCCTGGAGACGGGTTTTCTCACGAGCCCGACGGACCGACGCGTGATCGTCGACGAGCAGGAGCGCGCGGCGCTAGGGATCGTGGAGGCGGTGAAGGCGTTCCATGTGACCCCGCCCCCTGCGCTCGCGACGTCCTCAGGCGAGCGGGATTGACGCGGTCCCGACTCCTATTCGCGGGGATCATCCTCGCGACCTCGACCGCCTGCTCCCCGGGCGATCGTAACGAAAGCAACACCGGCTGGTCCGGCGTCGTCTCGGACAGCGCCGGGGTCGTCGTCGTGGCGAACTCCAACCGGGGACTGTGGCGCGAAGACGAGAGGTGGACGGTCGTCGAGGATCTCCGGATCGGGGCGGCGGGCGGCGACCCTGACTACCAGTTCGGCCAGGTCGGCTCCGTCGGCGTCAACTCGAAGGGCGAGATCTTCGTCTCGGACCGGCAGGCCAGCGAGGTGCGGGTCTTCTCCCCCGACGGGGAGTTCATCCACACGCTCGGCGCGCCCGGCTCCGGTCCCGGTCAGTTCGCTCCGGGCGTCATGCAGATCCTGATCACACAAGGGGACACGCTGCTCGTCCCTGACCTCGCGAATCAGCGCATCAACCGGTTTCTCCCTGACGGGAGCCCGGGGGCGAGTGCGCGCGTCGACCTCGATCTCGGACGACCGCTGAACTTCATCTGGGATCCGACCTCGAAAGAAGGCGCCGTCCAGGTCCGTCCCGGCACACCAAGGGACCCGCTCGCCAACTCGAGCGACGTCATTCGGGTCGTCGAGACCTCGGGCGAGTTCGGAGACACCCTGCTCGTCGTACCGTCCGGCGGGTTGTTCCAGGAAGGCGGTCTCAAGTTCTTCACGCCGGAACCGACCTGGATCCTCAGCGACTCGCTCACCGTTCTCTACGCCGTGAACAGCGAGTACCGAATCATGTTCCACGATCGCCACGGAAACATCCGGCGTATTGTTTCGAAGGCGCATGAGCCGAGGCCGATCGGGGAGCGTGACATTCGGGCGCTGTTCATCTATCTCGATCGCCGGTGGACGGACATCGGCGTGACGCCGGCGGGCATCGCCGAGAACCACCGCCGCGTCGGGTTCGCCGAGTTCTTCCCGGCGTTCTACATGCTGCGGCTGGGCCCGGACGGTTCGATGTGGGTGCAACCGGTCCAGTCCCCTGCCGACCTCTCCGACGAAGAGATCGAGCGGTACAACTTCATCGAGGACTTCGGGGCGCCGGGATGGGACGTGTTCGACGCGGAGGGCCGCTACCTCGGCGTGGTCGAGATGCCTCCGCGTTTTCAGCCGAGGACGTTCGTCGGCGACCGGATCTACGGCGTGTGGAGAGACGACCTCGATGTGCAGTACATCGTGCGTCTCGAGGTGGGGCGAGGATCGAGCCAAACGGAGGGTCGCTGAAGAGTTTTCGGCGCAGCGTCTTTCACGGCTGGTGAGGCTCTCCTCCAGCCGTCAGCACGGCGACCTGGGCGTTCATCTGCCGCGTGAGCTCCAGGTGGAGCTCCTGCACCTCGTCCATTGTCCAATCGAACGATGCGAGCCGGTCGGTCACGTCCAGGAGCCCTTTCACCCGGGCGTCCCGCCCGGCCTGATAGTGCGACAGGTCGCCGGAACCGTTCCCGGTGATCGCCCGAGCGAGTAGCTCCGCCTCCCGCAGGGCGTCGGTGATCCCGTGTGCCGTGATCGGATCGCGAAAATAGCCGGCGTCGCCCACGAGCGCCCAACCCGGGCCGGCCGCCGGCCGGAGAAACCCCGGCGCTCCTGCGAACGTGCGGACTTTGACCGTGTCCGTCCGAGATGCGATGTCGTCCCCGAGATCGGGTGAGACCGCTCGGAGTGCTTCGAGGTGAAGCTCCCCCGTCGTTCTCTCGCCTCGCGCGGCAAAGCGGGTGCGCGGGATCAGAGCGAAAACACACGTTTCGTCATCGTTCGTGGGGATCGTTCCGATGCTGACGTCGGCCTCGTAGAACCAGTGATTTCCTTCGAGAGCGACGTCCGGCCAGTAGCCGTAAATCGAGCACGCGGCATGCGGGGCGGTGTAGTCTGCCTCGAGACCGAGGATGCGGGCGACCCTGGACCGCATGCCGTCGGCCCCGATCACGAGATCGGCCGTGACATCCGTGACCTCCCGGTCCGGACCGGACATTCGCGCACCGACCACTCGACCCTCGTCGTCGCGCAGGAGATCGACCAGTGACTGGCCGTACACGACCTCGGCACCGGCCTCTCTCGCCGCGTCCACGAGGATGGGATCGAGGACCGTCCGTCTCGGGGCGAACAGTCGATCGACGCCGTCGCGCTCCTTGATCTCGACGCGCACGGACTCACCACCGTAGTGGAATGTGGTGCTGGCGATCGGCGGCGTTCCGGCCGCGCGCACCCGGTCGAGCAGTCCCCAGCGGTGAAGCTGAAGCACCCCACCCCGCATCATCGCGTGCGTGGACAGGGTGTCTCGACCGTAGGCGACCGGATCTACCGCCAGGACCCGAAGCCCGCGCTTGGCAAGCAACATCGCCGTTGACGCTCCAGCGCACCGGGCGCCCGCAATGACCACGTCGTAGCGAACTCGGGAGAACGGTGAGCCCAATTCCCTACCTTTCCTGTTATGTGGGATGTACCGGATGATGCGGCTCGTCGGACCAGGGCGACAAGCGACGGATTGGCTGAGCGCCGGGACGTTGCCGCGTCGGACGGCCGGTGACTAGTGTGCGAGCCCGCTCATGAACGAGCAAATACGGAGGAGGATCCGATGGAGACCGCTACCCCCGTCGACAACGGCGTCGATGTCGAAGCCCTGCTGGGGGCCCGCGAGGCCCTGACCGAAGCCCCCGAGGCGGCACAGTTCAAGTGGCGGGCGAGCTGCAAGTGGATCAACGGGACGCACAGTCGGTCGTCGGTCAAGAGCTTCTTCGGACTCGGCGAAGAGCAGGCGCACCGCACCGAGTTCACGTTCGATGCAGACCACCCGGAGGTCTTCGCCTCGGAAGACAAAGGTGCCACACCGACCGAACTCATTCTGGCGGCATTGGCAAGCTGCCTGACAGCGGGCGTCGCTTCCGTCGCACAGCATCGCGACATCCAGCTCCGCTCGGTCACCGCCACGCTGGAAGCCGGGATGGACCTCCAGGGGATTCTCGGGATCGACGGAGAGGTGCGGAACGGCTTCGACGGGATCAACGTGCACTACGACATCGACGCGGACGCGAGCGAGGAAGACATCGCGGCCGTGGTCGCGCAGTCGCAGAAGCGCTCCGCCGTATACGACGTCATCACGAACCCGACCAACGTGTCGGTCTCGGTCAACTAGCCGAGCCGACCGGATTCGTGAGACGAGTTCGATGCGAACGACGACGGTCGTCATTGGAGCGGGGCACGCCGGACTGGCGATGAGCCACTGCCTCACCGAACGCTCGATCGACCACGTGGTCCTCGAGCGCGGCGAGGTGGCGAACACGTGGAAGACGGAACGGTGGGATTCGCTCCGCCTGCTCACCCCCAACTGGCAGAGCCGGCTCCCCGGCTTCGGTTACGAAGGGGATGACCCGGATGGCTTCCGGGACATGTCGGAGACCATCTCCTTCATCGAGCGCTACGCCGAGGTGATCTCCGCGCCCATCCGAACCCACACGAGCGTTTCGTCGGTCCGTGCCAGAAACGGCGGGTACGTGGTCGACACCGACCGGGGGGGCTGGCAGGCGAAGACGGTGGTGGTCGCGAGCGGGGCGTGCGCGGTCCCGAACGTCCCCGCGCTGGCGGTGGCGATCCCGACGGGAATCGAGCAGATCACCCCGAAGGAGTATCGGAATCCGGATCAGATCGCCGATGGCGGCGTGATGGTGGTCGGCGCCTCATCGACTGGCACCCAGATCGCCGCGGAGCTACAGCGCTCGGGCCGTCAGGTGACGCTGTCGGTCGGCGAGCACGTACGGGTCCCTCGCGTGTACCGCGGGCGCGACATCAAGTGGTGGATGGACCGCTGCGGTGTGCTCGACGAGGGATATGAGGCATACGACAACCTCGAGCGGGTGCGTAATCTCCCGTCCCTGCAGCTCGCGGGATCGAACGACCGGCGGACGGTCGACCTCAATTCGCTCACCGACCTCGGCGTGAAGTTGATCGGACGGCTTGCCGGGATCACGGGCGGAAAGGCTCAGTTCTCGGGGTCGCTACCGAACCTGGCGTCCCTCGCGGACCTGAAGATGAACCGACTGCTCAACACCATCGACGAGTGGGTGGCGCAGAACGCGCTCGAGAGCGTCGTGGAGCCGGCTCAACGGTTCGAGACGACGCGCGTCGACGCGTCACCGCCGCTCGGAATGGACCTCGCGTCCGGCGAGATCCGAACGATCGTGTGGGCGACGGGCTTCCGCCCGGATCACTCCTGGATCGACCTTCCCGTGTTCGATCGAAAGGGACGTCTCGAGCACGAGGGGGGCGTCGTGGAAGCTCCGGGCGTGTACGTGATGGGGCTGCCGTTTCAGCGAAGGCGGAAGTCCAGCCTCATCGACGGGGCGGCCGACGACGCGACCGACCTGAGCGCACACCTGACGACGCTCCTGAGCGGGGGCGGCCCGGCGGCCGCCTGACTCTCGCCGCCGGCCTCTCGAGGACGGTTACCCCTCGGCGTATCCCTGGAGCGTCTCGATCTGGTCCGGTTTGCCCAGGACGATGAGCTCATCCCCCGCGTCGAGCCGGGTGTCGGCGCCGGGGTTGAAGACGAATTCGCCGTCCGCGCCCTCTTTCTTCCTGAGGGCAATGACCATCAGACCCGTGTTCTCCCGAATCTCGGCTTCGAAGAGCGTCTTCCCGTTCAAGCCCGAACGAGGGCCCACCGTCGACTGCTCGATCCGCAGAGCGATCTCGGGAGATCGGGTCGCAACGTCGAGGAAGGACACCACCGAGGGTCGGAGCAGCACCGACGCCATGCGCACCGCGCCGGTAACGTTCGGGCTCACGACGTGGTCGGCTCCCGCCCGGTAGAGCTTCTCCGTGCTTTCTTCCTCGTAGGCACGAACCACGATCGTCAGATCGGGGTTGAGCGCTCGCGCGGACAGGCAAACGTAGACGTTGTCTTCGTCACGCCCGAGCGAAGCGACCAGACCCGACGCCCGTTCGATGCCCGCCTGATGGAGAGTCGAGTCGTGGTTCGCGTCTCCCTCGACGACCAGGAGTTTCTCCCCCGCGACCTCGCGAGCCGCCTGGATCTGAGCCTGGTCGTGTTCGATGACGACCAGGGTCTCCGGGGTCGGCATCAGCTCCTCGATCACTCGAATGCCGGTCCGCCCCGCACCACACAGGATGACATGGCCTGACAGCGATTCTATCTCCTTCATGATGCGGCGCTTTCGCAGAAAGTTCCGAACGTCGAGCTCGACGATGAACGAGGTGATGAGCGCGAACCAGATCCCGAGCCACGTGATCCCCAGAGCGAGAATCGCCATCGTCACGACCCGCCCGCTGGGAGTCAGCGGGCGGACCTCCTGGTATCCGACCGCCGTGAGCGTGATGACGGACATGTAGAGGCTGTCGGCGAAGCTCCACCCTTCGACGACGACATACGTGGCCGCCCCCGCGAAGACGAGGAAGGCCCCGTACATGAACACGGCCATGAACCGCAGGCTCCAGGTGTCCAGAACGGCGAACGAGCCGATTCGAGCTAGCATTGGCATGAACGCGAAGCTACACGTCCCCGCCCCGCGGGACGATGGATCGGCGTCGGTGCCTAACGATGCGCCTGCGCGTGCTCCCCATGATCCGCGAGCTGAGCTTCGAACCATTCGTGGATCGCCTGTACCAGAGCCGGATCCTCCGACGAGTACATGATCTGCGCACCGCGCTCGATCTCCGAGTACTCGATCGTCAGACGGTCTTGTCCGGTGACGAGAGCGTGGAGTCCCGGCATATCGTGCCCGTGGATCATCTCGGGGTCGTGGAAGTCGCCACGCGCGAACCGCGCGGCCTCTTCGGACAGATGCCCTCGGATCAAGCGGATCTGCTCCGCGTCATTGGAGTCCGCGACGACTTGCTGCAGGCCACCGGTCTCGTCGATCTCGAACACGTGCGTGGTCTCGTCGAGATCGAACGGCATCACGGAGGCTCCCGCTTCAGCGACCGATTCGTGGCGCTCCTCCAGAGTCGATTGCTCGTCGGGGCCACACGCGACTGCGCCCGCCGCCAGCATTGCCAGAGCGATCCTGTACTTCATCATCATCGCCTATCCCTCGAGTCCGGGTGATCGTAACCGACGCACCGGGGTACTCCGTCGCGAACGCCACCGGTATCCTCCGTAGGCAGGTTCGAACCCGCCACACGCGCTTTTTCAGAAAGGACGCTCGATGTCCGGTACCGTCTCGCTCCGCCAACGTTTACTTCGCCCGCTCGTCGCTTTCGGACTGGGCTTGATCGGACTCATGCAGGTTCAGCCCGTCCGCGGTCAGACCGTGCAGCTCGAGCCGTCACAGCAGGCACAACGCGCCGCGGAGCGGGCCCAGCTCTCGGGTATCGAGACCGGGACGATGTGGACGTTCGAGAACGCCCCGCTCGACTACTGGGAGGAGGCATACGGGTTCCGTCCGACCGCCGAGTGGCTCGAACACGTGCAGCTCTCATCGGTGCGCTACGGAGAGAGCTGTTCGGCGTCGTTCGTCTCCCCGAACGGGCTCGTGATGACGAACCACCACTGCGCGCGGGCGTGCGTCGAGGCGGTGTCGACGGCTGCCAGCGACTACGTCGAGGACGGCTTTTACGCCGCGACGCGAGAAGACGAGCTCGTCTGCCCGGATCTGTTTCTGGACCAGCTGGTCGCGATTTCGAGCGTGACCGATCGGGTGCGTGCGGCAGCGGAGGCCGGCGGGTCGGACCAGGAGACCGCGGCGGCGCAGGAAGCCGAACGCACCACTATCGAGGAGTCCTGCGAGACGGACTCGGAGAACGAGTGCCAGGTCGTGGCGCTCTTCAACGGTGGCCAGTACCAGCTGTACGAGTACCGGCGCTTTTCCCCGGTGAAGCTCGTCTTCGCGCCCGAGCTCCAGGCCGGGTTCTTTGGCGGGGACCCCGACAACTTCACGTATCCGCGCTACGCGCTCGACGTGGCGTTCGTGCGAGCCTACGAGGAAGACGGGACGACACCCAGCTCGACGCCACACCACTTCGAATGGGACGCCGAGGGAGCCGATGAAGGCGAGGTGGTGTTCGTTACCGGGAATCCGGGTTCGACGGACCGGGGCGCGACGGTCGGGCAGCTCCTCTACGAGCAGGCATATCGACACCCGTTCCTGATCCGCGTGCTCGAGGGCCAGCGCGATGTGTTCAGGACCATCGCGGGCTTCGGCCCGGAGGCCGAGCGGAGCGTCCGGGAGCAGATCTTCGGCATCGAGAACAGTCTGAAGGCGCTGAGCGGCCAGCTCGAGGGACTCCGGGACACGCTCCTGATGGGTCAGAAGATGAGCTGGGAGGCCGAGTTCCGGACCCGAATCGCGAACGACCCCGATCTGGCGGCCGAGTTCGGCGATACGTGGGACGGTCTTACGGACATCCAGTACGACAAGATGCGTGTGAGTCCGGCGTTGAACGCGAACGACCCGCTGTTCGGAGGCGGAGATCCGACCGTAATGATGGCCACGATGCTCGTTCGGTATCTGCGCGACATGGCGATGCCCGAGGCCGAGCGCGCGGAGGAATTCCAGGGTGAGGCGCTCGCGGCGTCCGAGGCGCAACTGAGAGGACCGCCGGGCCTACCCGTCCAGCTTGCGGAGATGCTTCTGGAGCTTCGGC
This sequence comes from Gemmatimonadota bacterium, assembly GCA_029861425.1. Taxonomy (GTDB): domain Bacteria; phylum Gemmatimonadota; class Gemmatimonadetes; order Palauibacterales; family Palauibacteraceae; genus Palauibacter. Next base: position 25,237 of record JAOTZH010000003.1, on the reverse strand, counting down.
TCGACGTCGCGCGGCGGTGGCTGGCGGAGGACGATCCGTTCCTGGCCCTGGCCTTCCAGGGTGACGAGACGCCCGCCGAAGCGGCCTCGCGGCTACTGGCGTCGACAGAGGTCCTCGATCCGAACCGGCGCGGCGCTTTGATGGCGGAGGGGGCCGCGACCCTCGCGACCACCGACGACCCATTCCTTCGCCTGGCAATCCACATGGTGGACGCCCACGCGGAACTCCTGCCGCGCTGGGAGGGGATCCAGGCCGCCGAGGTGGTACAGGAGGAGCGACTCGCCAGGGCACAGTTCGCGGCGTTCGGGACCGACCTGCCGCCGGACGCGACGTTCACGCTCCGGATCACGGACGGAGTGGTGAAGCGCTACCCGTACAACGGGACGTTCGCACCGTCGAACACCACCATGGGTGGCATGTACGAACGGGCCGCGGCCTTCGGCAACGAGATGCCCTGGACGCTGCCGGCCGCCTGGGAGGCCAACCGGGCCGACGTGAACCTGGACGCGCCACTCGACTTCGTGACGACGAACGATATCACGGGCGGAAACAGCGGCAGCCCCATGATCGACCAGGATGCGCGCGTCGTCGGGATCGCGTTCGACGGGAACATCGAGCAGCTGCCGAACGAGTTCCTGTTCCGGACGGGCTCGGGGCGCACGGTGGGCGTGCATTCGGCCGGGATCACCGAGGCGCTGAGGAGCGTCTACAAGGCCGAGGCGCTGTTGCAGGAGCTGATCGGCACTCCGTAAACGGCAGGCGACCGCGGTCGCCCGTGCGTTCGCGCTACCGCGGAAGGACGTGAAAGCGGACGTGGCTGGCGCGCCCGGGGGAATGATGGAGCGACATCGTCCCCGGGCGCGTCGTCGTCACGTGGGCCTCGTGCTCGCCGGTGTTCGAGTTCGGGAACGAGTAGTTGTCGAGCGCGTTCATGACGGCGATCCGGATCCGGTGGCCGGCTTTGAACGTGTTCGCGACCGCCGGAAGACCGATCTCGTAGCGCACGACCCGAGACGGGTCGCCCGACAGGAGCTCTTCCGTCTCGAAGTTCGAGCCGGAGATCTTGAACACCGGGTCGTCCAGGCCTCGGAACCGGGCCCTGATCAGGCCGGTCGACAGCCGAATCGACCGCCCGTCGGGCTGGACGTCCGAGATGTGGGCCCACCAGTCCGTGTCCGGGACGTCCGTGGACGCGTGGAGCTCGACCACGATCGGACCCGCGATCGTCAGGTCCTCGGCGAGCGGGTCGGAGGTGAACACGGCGACGTCGTCACGAGCCTCCATCTCCGCGAAGTCGGCGGGGAAGCTCTGGATGTCCTCCCACTGCGTCATGCCGTCGAAATCGGTCCAGTTCGTGGGCGGGTCCGTCGGATCGTACACGTAGGTATCGACCCGCTGTTCGATCTCCGGCGGAGCGGTGGTCAGGACGCCCCCGGCGGACCCGGCCGCGGCGCCGTCGCTGTGGAAGTACCAGCGCTCCTCGACGGATTCTTCCGGCGGCCAGTTGCGGGCCTGCCGCCATTCATTGTCCCCGAGCACGAAGTAGTCGACGACCGTCCCGCCAACACCGTTGTCGATGCCTTTCAGGAAATGGTCGTACCACCGCTGCTTGAGCAGCCAGATATCGTCGCGAAGCGCGTCCACCCCGAAGCTGAGGCCGTTCAACCGCCGATCACGGTTGTATCCGTGCCTCCAGGGACCGACGACCAGGTGCTGCGGGGCGCTCGAGCGTCGCTGCATCAGCTCCCAGTTGCTCTGTGTCCCCGGATAGTCGTCATCGAACCACCCGCTGATCTGGAGCGTCCCGAAGGATCTCTCACCCTCGTCGGCGTACCAGTCCTGCCGCTTCCAGAACGCATCGTTCCGCCAGTGGTCGACCATCTCGTTCCACTGCCGGATGTCCCGACCCGTGGCGAACACGTCCATATCGGCAATCGGCCGGTGGTGCAGGATCTCGGTCCACGTCCTTTCGGGGAGGATCTCGATGTCCAGCATCCAGAACATGTAGTACGCGAGGCCTTCGACGAACCCGCCGCCCATGAACGGCTGGTCGCTGAACGCGGTGCCCATCGAGCTCTCGGGGACCGTGCACTTGAGGGCCGGGTTGTCCGCCATGGAGGCCGACCACTGGGTGTAGCCGACGTACGAACCGCCCTGCATGCAGATGTTGCCGTCCGACCAGGGCTGCTCGACGATCCAGGCGAGGGCGTCCGCACCGTCGCGGGGCTCGTTCACCATCGGGTCCCAGATGCCCTCCGAGCGCCGATCCGGGTCCCAGTACGCCGTCCCTCGCACCGCCTGTAGCACGAGCGCGAACCCGCGCGCCGGGTAGTGGAAGTACTGACCCACGAGATCGGTGATGCCGTAGGGCGTCCGGATGAAGATCGTCGGGTACGGACCGTCGACGTCACCCGACGGCAGATAGACGAGCGTCGCGAGGCCGACGCCATCCGACATCTCGACGCGCTCCTCGAGCTCGGTGAATCCGTACTCCGGTCGGGAGACGCCTGCCGCGCGCCAGCGACCGACGGTGGTGAGGTCCTCATATCCGCGGCGCACGAGTACGAGGTCGACCGAGGGATTCACGGCCGCGATCAGACGCCCGGAATCGTCCAGCACCACGTCGGTCGGTGACGATTCTTCCTGTGCCGCCCAGTAGGTCGCCGACGTCGGCCGACCGTCGACGGACCCGGTCAGCTCTCGATGTGGCACATAAGACGTGATCGTGCCGGGCCAGATGAACCGATCCGGGTTTTCCGCCACCCAGGCATCGGTCTCCGCGAGGATCGCCGGCAGGGGGAGGCCGAACCCGATCTCCGACATCGCCGCGCCGCTCGCAATCTGGCCTCCCGTCACTGCTCGAGCCGGCGTCCACTCCGCCGTGCGAGGATCGCGCAACTCGATCAGGAACCGGCGTTCCGCCGGGTCGGTGAAGCCGTCGGCGACCGTGGTGTCGGACACGATCCTCGCCGTGGGGACCCCCGCCAGATAGACGTCGAATCGGTCGACGTCGGGAATCGCCCCCTCCCCACACCCGGCCAGGGCCGCCCCGACGAGGAGCGTCGCCGCTCGCGTCCCGATCCGACGGGTCTTCATGCTCGAGGCTCCTGGCCTACGAGACCGTTCGCCGTGCGGGCCAATCTCCCCGCTGGACGACGACCTTCCCATCGTTGACCACCATCAGCACGTCCTGCATCACGCCGATGTCCTCGAGAGGATTCCGCTCGAGCACGATGAGGTCCGCCTCGAGTCCCTCCTCGACCCGGCCCGTCCGGTCCGTCAGACCGAAAAGGTCCGCGGCCGTCGTCGTGGCCGCGCGCAGCGCTTCGAGCGGCGACATCCCGATCCCCACCAGCTCCATGAGCTCGTGGGCGAGGGTCGTCACGTTCTCCGGACCGTACCCCGTATCGGTCGCCGCCACGATCTTCACGCCTATCCCGTGGGCGTTTCTCGCCATGTCCTGGACCCGCGGCAGCATGTGCCGGCCCCGTACGTTCAGGACGGGATTATCGTAGCTGCCGCCCGGAATCGTCAGGTCCCGGACGACCGCGATGGTGGGGACGAGGAAGGTCCCGCGCTCGACCATGAGCTCCAGAGTCGCCGGGCTCATGTAGGTACCGTGCTCGATGCTCCTCACTCCCGCCCGAACCGCCGACCGGGCACCCGCGTCCCCGTGCGCGTGGGCAGCCACCCCGATACCTCCAGCCGCAGCCTCTTCGACGATCGCGGCGAGCTCGGCCTCGGAGTAGAACTCCTTCCGCGGGTCCGTGTCCGGCAGACCCGCCCGCTCGGTAGCGTTCGTCTTCACGAAATCGACGCCTCGGGAGACGATCGCGCGGGTCATGGCGCGGACCGCCTCGTCTCCCTTGATCTCCTGCCCGAACAGGTGACCGAGCTCCGGATGGTCCTGGAAGAACGCTTCCGCGGCGGGCGGACGAACATGGTATCCGGCGGCCAGAAGCTGGGGGGCCTCGAGGTGCCCGGCAGCCTGTAGATCGCGTATCCCGACGTCGACGTAATGGGACGTCCCCATACTCCGCATCGTCGTGACCCCGGTCTCGAGGGCCCGTCGCGCGCTCGCCGCGTCGCCGACGTGCACATGAGCGTCGAAGAGCCCCGGAGCGAGGAACCGACCCATCAGGTCGACCACCTCGGTGCCCGGCGGCAGCTCGAGGTCCCCGGAAGCGATCGTCCGGATGCGTCCGTCGGACACGACGACCGTCGCGCCCTCGAGGATCGTCCCCGCGGCGACGTCCACCACGTTCGCGTTCGTGAGGACGAGATCCTGCGCCGCGAGAACGGCGGTCTGGACGAAAAGGCAGACGAAGAGGACCAATGAACGGCGCATGCTGTTCTCCCGGCTCGAGTACCCGTAGCGTTCCCAAGCTGAGCCGAACCGTTGTGCGTGCCAAGACACGGGAGACGGACATGACGTCGCGAAGGCGGTTCTTGAAGGACTCCGGCCTGGTAGCCGCCGGGGCCCTGGCGTTCCCGAACGTGCTGCGTGCCAAGACCGCGGGCGTGGCCCGCAGCGATGTGATTCGGGTCGGCGTCATCGGGTGCAACGGGATGGGGTTTGCCGACCTCCGCTCGATTCTCAAGGTGCCCGAGGTAGAGTGCACGGCCCTGTGCGACGTCGACGACTCCGTCCTGAACACGCGCGCGGACGAAGTCGAGGAGCAGACGGAGACTCGGCCGGCATTGCACTCCGACTTCCGACGCGTGCTGGACGATCCCGATATCGACGCCGTGATCATCGGGACGCCTGACCACTGGCATTGTCTGATGATGGTCATGGCCTGCGAGGCCGGGAAGGACGTGTACGTCGAAAAGCCGCTCGCGAACTCCATCGGCGAATGTGGGCTCATGGTCGCGGCGGCCGAGCGGTACGGGACGGTCGTCCAGGTCGGTCAGTGGCAGCGGAGCGGGGGACACTGGACCGAGGCGGCCGAGTACATCCAGTCCGGCGCGATCGGCCGCATCCGGCTCGTGAAGGCGTGGGCCTACCAGGGCTGGATGAAGGCCATCCCGGTGAAGCCGGACGAGGACGTTCCGGACGGAGTGGACTACGACATGTGGCTTGGTCCGGCGCCGGCGCGGCCCTTCAACCCGAACCGGTTCCACTTCAACTTCCGGTGGTTCTGGGACTACGCGGGCGGTCTGATGACGGACTGGGGGGTGCACATGATCGACATGGTGCACTACGGCATGGGCGACGCGGGACCGAAGGGAGTCACGGCCAACGGCGGGAAGTTCGCCTATCCCGATGACGCTTCGGAAACGCCGGATACGCTTCAGGCGGCGTTCGAGTTCGAGGACTACGCCATGCTCTGGGAACACGCCACGGGGATCGACCTCGGCCCCTACCAGCGCGACCACGGAGTCGCGTTCATCGGAAACCTGGGGACCGTGATCGTCGATCGGGGGAAATGGGAGGTGCTGCCGGAGACCGAGAACGTCGACGGCAACGTCCAGAACATGACGACCGCGTTTCCGGCGCAGCGGCGCATCGACGACGGCGGGCTCGACGCCCACACGAGGAATTTCGTCGAATGCATGAAGAGCCGCGAGCAGCCGCTGTGCAACGCCGCAGTCGCCGCCAGGGCGGGGATCACCGCCCACCTGGGCAACATCGCGTTCAAGACGGGCCGTCGCCTGACATGGGACGACGCCACGCAGTCGTTCCCGGGCGATGCCGACGCCAACGCCCTTCTGTTCCCGGATTATCGGGCCCCCTGGGCCCTCCCGTCGGTATGAAGGCGCTCGTGCTGGGCGCGGTTATCGGCGCGACGCCGCTGGGCGCGGTGTCGCAGGAGCGACCAGAGGACACCGAGGTCTGGGAGCCCGAGCCGATCGTGGTCGCCCCCGGTACCGCCGGCGCGCCCCCGTCGGACGCGATCGTCCTGTTCGACGGGTCGGACCTCTCCGCCTGGAGCAACGAGGATGGCTCGACCGCCGGCTGGCTCATCGAGGGTGACGCACTGACCGTCGTCCCCCGGTCCGGGAACCTGCGGACGCGGCGCGGTTTCGGGAGTGTTCAGCTCCACATCGAGTGGCGGTCCCCGGCCGGGGCGTCCGGCGAAGGTCAGGGTCGGGGGAACAGTGGCGTCTTTTTCATGGAACGCTACGAGCTCCAGGTGCTCGATTCATACGAGAACCGGACGTACTCGAACGGTCAGGCCGGGTCGATCTACAAACAGCACGTGCCGCTCGTGAACGCGTCGCGCGGACCGGGCGAATGGCAGAGCTACGACATCGTCTTCGCGGCCCCACGATTCGGCGACGACGGGTCGGTCCTCGCTCCAGCGACGATGACCGTCTTTCACAACGGAGTGCTGATACAGAACCACGCTGTCCTCGATGGACCCACGGTCTTCATCGGGGAGCCCGAGTACGAAGCCCACGGCGATCGCGCGCCCATTCTGCTACAGGACCACGGGAACCCCGTCAGCTATCGGAACATCTGGGTCAGGGAGCTCGAGGGTCCGGCTCCCGTGGGCCGGGATGGGCGTGGCCCCTGAACGACCCCGCGCGGAACGACAGCCCCCTGGTCGCCGTCGACGGCGACGCCTGCCCGGTGAAGCAGGAGGTCTATCGCGTGGCCAAACGCTACGACCTCCGGGTGCTCGTCGTCGCGGCCTCCTGGATTCGGGTGCCCGACGACGGCCGCGTCGAATTCGTGCTCGTGAAGGATGAAGGCAAGCTGGACGCCGCCGACGACCGCATCGTCGAGGAGGTGGGTCCAGGAGACATCGCGATCACCGAGGATGTCCACCTGGCCGCACGATGCCTCGAGAAAGGCTCACGCGTCATCAGTCCGCGAGGGCGGGTCTTCACTGACGACACGATCGGAGAGGCCGTCGCGACGCGCGACATGATGGCCGACCTGCGCGAAGCCGGGCTGACCACGGGTGGACCGAAGCCTTTCGAGAGACGCGACCGTTCGAGGTTCCTCCAGCGACTGGACGAAGCGGTGCAGGCGAGTCGCAGGAGCGTCTGAGTCGCGTCAGGCGCTGCAGCTCCCGCCGCCGAGAACACAGAACTTCGAGCAGTGCGTGTGGTTCAGCGGGACCTCGACGTCCGCTTCCGCCAGCGTAGAGCCGAGCTCGAACGCCTCGTCGTAGGGCAGAAGCGTGCAGGCAAGCACCGCCGGCCGGTCGTCGCCCGTCCGCTTCACGACCATGCGGCTCGACGCGCACATCACATCGGACGGACTCTGGCCGAGGATATCCCAGCAATCGACCGTGATTTCCGGCACGTCCGCCGACTCGTCCATTTCCGGGAACAGGACGAGCTCCCCAGGGTGATTCGCATCGATCGGGAGATCATGGTCGGCGAAGAAGTGGGCGTACCCGACGCGCGCCGCGGCCTCTTCCTCACCCCAGCAGGTCCGCCCGGCGACGTTCAGCCGAAAGCCGTGGTCGCGCAGCCACTCCAGACCGGCGACGGCCGTTGGCCAGGACCCATCCCCACGCTCCCGGTCATGCAGCTCCGCGCGGTGGTGATCCAGGCTCACCCGGAAGGTCAGGTGATCCAGAGCGCCGTTCCCGCGCGCCTCCAGCTCTGCCTTCAGTTCGAGGAGAGCGGACTTCACGGCAGGACGTTGGAGTGGCTGCATGGCGTTGGTCAGGACGAGCGCCTCGAACCTCCGGCCGAGGACCTCGCGAAGCATCGGGATCAGCTCCGGGTTCATGAAGGGTTCTCCCCCCGTGAAGCCGATTTCGCGCGTCGCCAACGCCGAGTCCGCGATCTCGTTCAGGTACGTCCGAACCTCGCCGAGGGACAGGTACGCCAGGCGGTCATTCGTCGGGCTCGACTCGATATAGCAGTTGGCACACTCGATGTTGCAGAGCGTCCCGGTGTTGAACCAGAGCGTATCGAGCGAGTCGAGCCGGACCGTCGCACGACGGTCTCCCTTCGCAGTCAGGTGCGGATCGGTGAACTTCGCTGTCCCCAGGGCCGGCAGAGAGACCTCCGTGTCAGTGAGCAGACCGAGCGCGAACGCGCAATGTGGGAACGAAGGCTCCTGCCCGGTAGTTCCCGGACAGGGCCCCACCGGTCGCACGATTCGGGACTCCCTGTCCCTAACGGGGACGAAATGACGCGCTCATGCGGGAGATAGCAGCCGGCGCCGGCGAGTCCGCATCCCCATATCCGCTTTATTCACAGGCACTTGAGACCCCAGCACCGGCCCCCGACAGCGGGAACGCGGCTTGCGCCCCCAGACCGTGTTTTCACCCTGGGGGTACGATGTCCGCGCAGCAGATCGCCGGCTTGATCGAAGCGCCCATCTTCGAGCGCATGGTTACGGTACGTCGTGATCTTCACCGCCACCCCGAGCTGAGCTGGGAGGAGCACCGTACCGCCGGCAAAGTCGGCGAGGCGCTCGATGCCCTCGGGATCCCGCACCGACGTCTGTGCGACACCGGCGTCGTCGCCGAAATCGCGGGTCCGGAGGGGGCCCCCTTGATCGCTCTTCGCGCCGACCTCGACGCCCTCCCCATACATGAAGAAACCGGACTCCCCTTCGCGTCCGAGACACCGGGAGTCATGCACGCGTGTGGGCACGACGGTCACGTGTCGATGCTCCTCGGCGCGGCCGAGGTCCTCAGTCGAATGGACGACCTTCCTTGCGCGATCCGGCTGATCTTTCAGCCGGCTGAGGAGAAGGGCGCGGGGGCGAAGGCCATGGTCGATGAGGGTGTGCTCGAGGATGTCGAGTTGATCTTCGGTGCGCATCTCGACCGTCACTTTTCCCCGGGCACCCTCGTCGTCACCGAGGGAGCCGTGAGCGCGTCGACGGACGCGTTTTGCATCGACATCTCGGGGCGGGGCGGGCACGCCGCGCGCCCTCACGAGAGCGTGGATGCGGTGGTCGTCGGCAGTCTCATGGTGATGGCGATCCAGACCATCGTCTCGCGTGAGGTGAATCCGGCCAGCCCCGCCGTGGTCTCCGTGGGTCGCTTCGACGCGGGCACGGTCGGCAATGCGATCGCCGGTCGGGCGGTTCTCGAAGGGACGATCAGGACCCAGGACGAGGCGTCGCGTCAGAGCTTCAAGGCCGCCGTCGAGCGGATCGCCACGTCGGTGGGGAGGCTCCACGGGGCGCGGGTGGAGATCGATTTCAGATCCGGCACGCCCGTCGTGAGCAACACTTCGGGCGCAACCGAGCTGGCCCGCGAGGCGGCACGCGCCGTGTGCGCCCCGGGTCGGGTGACGGAGCTGACGCAGGCGAACATGGGTGGCGAGGACTTCGCCTACTTCCTGGAGCAGATCCCCGGCTGCTACATCCGCGTCGGCTCGCAGGTGGAGGGAGGGGCCGGCTTCCCCGCTCACTCGAGCCGCTTCGACTTCGACGAGCAAGCTCTCCGGACGGGTGCGGCGTGGATGATCGAGGTCGTGAGGGTCGGCGGGCGGGCGATCCGGGAGCGGAAGTCCGTTGAGTGACGACCGGTCTCCCGTTCAGATCCGCGAGGCAACGGAGGCCGACGCCGGCGCCATCATCGAGCTCTTCATTGCCGGCTACGGGGACGGGTACATGTACCCCCAGTACTACGAGGATCTGAGCATCCGGAAGATGATCCTCTCGGAAGGCACCCTCATGTTCGTCGCGGAGGACGCTAGCGGTCGGCTCGTTGGAACCGCGTCCGTCATGCTCGAGATCGGTGCCTATTCGGACCTGATCGGCGAGCTCGGCCGGCTGGTGGTACACCCGGAATTCCGAAACCAGGGGGTCGCGACGCACCTCATGCGCGCTCGACTGGATCGAGTCAAGGATCGACTGCACGTCGGGATCGTCGAAGCCCGGACGATTCACCCCTACGCGTGCCGTCTCGCGACGAGGCACGAGTTCGCACCCGTCGGCATGCTGCCGAACGGCCTCGTGTTCTCGAATTCACGTGAGCACGCCGTTTTGTACATGCGCCATTTTGGCGATGCGCTGTCCCTGCGGAACAACCACCCGCGAATCATCCCGGAGGCGTATGCGCTCGCGGGCCTCGCGATGGAAAACGTCGGGCTCGACCTCGACGTGATCGTCGACGAGCAGGCAGCGCCCTATCCGCACGGCGGGGACGTACAGATCGAAAAGCTACAGGCGGAAGGGTACACGTCGCTCTTGAGGATCGAACGCGGCAGGGTACGGAACCGCGAGGTGTTCGGACCGCTCCAGCTTCACTACGGTCGGTTCAAGCTTCTCGCGACTCACGCGCACTACCTCATCGCCAGGGACGGGGGCAGGGTGGTGGGCGCCGTCGGCTTCATCCTCGATCGGCAGGACCTTCATCTGCGGATCTTCGAGCTGATTCAGGTCGATCAAGCGGTCGCCCGTCAGCTGCTCGCCGACCTCGGACGCCGGGCCGTGGAGGAGTGGGACCTCGTTACGATCGAGATCGACGTGGCGGCGAATGCACCCAGCCTGCAGCGCACCCTTCTCGAGCTGGACTACAGACCCGCGGCGTACCTGCCAGCCCACTCGTTCCACGCGGTCGAGAGGAGAGATGTCGTGAAGATGTGGCGTCTCCTCCAGCCTGCCGTCGTACCGTCCGATGAGCTGCCCGCCGCGGCCATGACGGTCACCGAAGTCGTGCTTGAACAGCTCCGTCAGCAGGAGAGGCGGCCGCGCATCCGAAGGGCTCTGGAGGATGTCCTTCTCTGCTCCGACCTCACCGAAGAGCAGGCCGGCCGGATCGAGGGGCTACTCGAGTATACCCGCCTCGAAACCGGAGAACGGTTGTTCGAACGGGGGGAGCCCGGCGACCGCATGTTCCTGGTGACGGAGGGACGCGTCACGATCGAAGGCGAGGATGGAGCCGTGGGCGAGGTCGGACCGGGTGGGTGTGTCGGGGAGGTCGCGCTGCTCACGAGGGCGCCGCATTCTGCGACCGCGGTGGCGAGCGAGCCGGTGGAAGCGGGGACCCTCGGTCGCGAGCCACTCGAGCGACTCGTCCGTCAGCGTCCCGATATCGGCGTCGCTCTGTATCGGAACCTGGCGCGGGAGCTCGGCGAGAAGCTCAAGCAAGCCGATCTCGACATTAGCGGCGCAAGCTGAGGGCTCCACGACCCGGCTCGCGGAGGAGGAGATCAGCTGGCGGATCGCGAGCCCAGCAAAGCGGCACGCAGCTCGAACGGATCGGCGGATTCCAGCCCTCTGATCCGACCGCTCAATGCGGCGTAAAGCTGCCGCAGCCGCTCGTAGACCTCCCGATGCTCGGCGCGCGGATCCTTCCGACTTGCACCCTCCAGCTTGACGAAGGGGTCGACGACCTGATCGATCGGAGCCGCCCGGCCCTGGTCGGCGAGCCAGACCCAGGCCGCCGTCAGGGCCGCGCCGAGCGCCGCCCCCTCCCCCGCCACCCGCACGACCGGGGTATCGAACACGTCGGCGATCGTCTGACACCACCCTGGCGATCGTGCCAACCCGCCAGTCAAGCGCATCTCGGAGACCCGCCGCAGGTCGATCGGCATGCCCGAGAATCCGGCGTGCAGGTTGAGCACATGTCCCTCCAGGACCGCCCGGCACAATGGAGCGAGTTCCAGACTCTCGAGGTCGAAGCCGAAGTAGATCGGCGACGCGTTCGGAACGTCCGGCGTCCGCTCGCCGGCGTACCATGGGATCAGGACTCGCCCGTCGTTCGCGGGAGGGACGGCCTCGACGATCTCGTCGAAGGCGTCGTGGGTCAGGCCGTGCAGCCGCAGGAGCTCGTTGTATCCGTTCGCGAGGTTGGACACGCAGAGTAGCGGCAGGTATCCGCCGGTCGCGTCCCGATAGGAGGCGATTTCACCCGCCGGATCGACGAAGGGCTCTTCACGATACGTGCCGGCGGTCCCACTCGTACCGAGGCTGATCGTGACGACGCCTTCGCAGACGTTCCCCGTGCCGACAGCGGCGCACATGTTGTCGCCCGATCCGGGGGCCACGAGGCAGTCGCGGGCAAGACCGAACCGATCGGCCAGCGCGGGCGCCAACCGGCCGATCGGGCGATCGGACGACCCCACCGGTGGCAGCTTGTCCGCCAGCCCCGGATCGATCGCGCTCAGCAGTCTCTCAGACCACCGTCCCGTCGCCGGGTTCCACAGAGCCGTTCCGGAGGCATCGCCGGGCTCCATCGCTCGAACGCCGCCGTCGACCCCGCCCGTGAGGAACCAGTTCACGAAGTCCTTGACGATGAAGAGCGTCGCCGCGCGGGCATACGCCTCCGGCTCGTGGCGGACCAGGTGATAGATCTTCCCGGCCGTATAGCCGGTCCGCTGGCTATTGGCTACCTCGGCGATCATCTCGTCGACTCCGCCGACCGCCGCGGTCAGGAGGGCGCACTCCTCGGCCGTGGAGAAATCGTTCCAGAGCTTGCTGGTCGGCCGGGCCAGACCGCCTGTAGCGTCCAGAGCGACGAGACCGTGCTGCTGACCCGACACGCCGAGGGCCCCGATCCGATCCCCCGGCACCCCGGACGACGCGAGCCTGGCCAGGATCATCTCGACGGCATCGATCCACATCCGCGGATCGGACTCCGAGACACCCTCGGGCGCATCCGCGATCACTCCGTCTCTCGTGCCGTATTGCGGCAGGTCCTCGTCATAACCCACGCGATCCACGTGGATCACGTCCGCGGCTTCGAGATCGATGACGACGAGCTTGCAGCCCTGTGTGGAGACGTCGAGCCCCCCGAACAAGGGCGTTCCGCCAGCCGCGAGATTCAACCTCGACACCCCGACATCAACGGGTCAGGTAGCGGCTCAGGAGTTGCTCGTAGCGCTCCTGCTGTCCGCTCTTCAGAGGGGGCTCTCCCAGCTCACCAGCCAGGCGCGCGAGGTCGGCGAGGTCCAGCTCACCCGCCTGGTACCGCGCTCCGGCGCCGGAATCATAGCTTGCGTAGCGCTCGCGTCTGAGCTCCAGAAAGTCGGACTCCTCGAGAATCCGACTCGCGACGATGAACGCCCGGGCGATCGTGTCCATCGAGTGGATGTGGGCGATGAAGATGTCCTCCGGGTCGGTCGAGCTCCGCCGGATCTTGGCGTCGAAGTTCATCCCGCCGGACCCCAGCCCCCCATGTCGCATCAGAGCCAGGCACATCTCGACCGTATCGCGCAGATCGTGGAGGAACTCATCGGTGTCCCAACCGTTCTGCGGGTCGCCCTGGTTCACGTCCAGGCTCCCGAGCAGCCCCGCCGACCCCGCGATCTCGACTTCGTGCGCGAACGTGTGCCCGGCCAGAGTCGCGTGGTTGTTCTCGATGTTGAGCTTGAAGTCGTCGGTCAGGTCGTGCTGACGCAGGAAGGCGATCACCGTCGCGACGTCGAAGTCATACTGGTGCTTCGTGGGCTCCATCGGCTTTGGTTCGATCAGATACGCGCCCTCGAACCCGATCGAGCGACCATAATCCCGCGCGCGCCGGAGAAATCCCGCGAGGTGGTCGAGCTCGCGCTCCATGTCCGTGTTGAGGAGCGAGAAATACCCTTCGCGCCCTCCCCAGAACACGTAGTTCTCGCCCCCCAGCGCCACCGTCGCATCCAGGGCGGCCTTCACCTGTGCCGCCGCGTACGCCAGCACCTGAAAGTCGGGGTTCGTCGCCGCCCCGTTCATGTAGCGTGGATGGGAGAAGAGATTCGCCGTCCCCCACAACAGACGCACTCCCGATGCGTCCTGCTTTCCACGCGCCAGCTCTACCATCTCCGCGAGGCGATCGGCCGACTCGTCGACCGATCCGCCCTCGGGCGCGAGGTCGCGGTCGTGGAAGCAGTAGAACGGCACACCGAGCTTCGTGATCAGCTCGAACGCGGCGTCCAGACGGTCGCGGGCCGCACGCATCGGATCGGACGCTTCGTTCCAGGCCATCGGACGGGTCGATGCCCCGAACGGGTCCTGCCCCCCTCCCACCAGACTGTGCCAGTAGGCGATCGAGAACCGGAGGTGGTCGCGCAAGGCGCGTCCCCCCACGATCATCTCCGCATCGTACCAGGCGAAGGCGAGCGGGTTATCGGACCCCGGGCCTTCGAAGGAGACGGGCCCCAGACCCGGGAAGTATTCGGTCTCGCCGATCAGCACGTCGGTTGTCATGGCCTCCTGCTCGTTGCTACGACGTCGGCGAGGACCGGTTGAGGGTGACGTGTGGCCGGCGGCGGACTCGCTCAGAGCGGGTTGTTCGGCATCGCGATCGTTCGCCACATGTGCGCCACCGGGCTGTTGTCGTACCCCAACCCTTCCTTCGGCTGCTTGAAGTGGCGTCCGATCATGTCGATGAACGGGTCTAGCGAGACCTCCTGACCCTCCGTAAACGCGTAGGTGTCGTTCACGCAGATCATGCGGGCGGACACGTAGAGCGGGTGTGTCTTCGCGAACTCGTACTGCTGGCGGATGTAGTCCGGCGGGACGTAATCCTCGCCGAAGATCCGGTTGTAGAGCTCGGGATACTCGTATCCGTACTGGTCATCCGGATAGAAGCGGAGCGCGGCGTGATACCTGATGCCCCAGCTGATGTACTCTGAGACGTAGGGTTCGTAGAGCTGTGCCCCCCACCACCCGTGGTCGACCTTCATCAGGTTCTGCACGGTGTCGTGCAGGAGGCCCGCGATGATGTTCTCCTCGGGCTGTCCGTCCTCGAGCGCGTGCGTCGCGCTCTGGAGCACGTGGTTCGCCGGCGCGAAGCGTAGCCGGAAGAAGTCCTCCAGCGTCGCGTTGTCGGGCATGGGCTCGAACTCGCCGTCGCCGGGGCGGAACAGATTCCCGACCCCGCGCGGAGGCCGCTGCTCCTGTGCCTCCTGCTCGGCCTCGTGGTCGTCGTGGTCGGCGAGCTCCGCCTCGGCGTCGGCCGCATCCCGAAGCAGTTCGTTCTCGTCCAGGAGTCGCTCGGACAAGTCCTCGGTGCGGGGGGCGTTCGCGGGAACGTGGTCGTGGTCATGATCGCCGTGGAGCGGATCCTCGCCGTCGAGCACGTCGACCATGTAATGCTCCAGGGCCTCCGCACGGTCCTCGTGCGACATGACGGCCAGCGCGCCGGCACCAATGGAAGCGAGAAATTTGCGGCGATCGACCTCCATGGCACCCTCCTTCTCTAGCGACACTCGGACCCGACCAATCCAACGTCGGAAACGCGACTCCCGCGCGAAAGAGGGTCCCGCCGGCCGTCTCCAGCCGGCTCAGCGGTTTGTCGGGAACCCCAGATCGACGGCGCTGCGCGACGGGTCCGGCCACCGCGAGGTCATCACCTTCGGCCGGGTGTAGAAGTGGATGCCTTCGGGTCCGTACATCGTGGTGTCTCCGAACGCCGAGTCCTTCCAGCCGCCGAAGGAGTGATATCCGACCGGGACCGGGATCGGCACGTTGATTCCCACCATCCCGGCGTCGGCATCCTCTTGAAACTGCCGGGCGGCTCCTCCGTCCCGCGTGAAGATCGCCGCTCCGTTTCCCCACTGGTTGTTCTTCATCAGGTCGACGGCATCGTGATAAGACTCGACCCGGACGACGCTCAGAACGGGACCGAAGATCTCGTCCTGGTAGACCCTCATGTCGGCCGTCACGTGATCCAACAACGTGACGCCGAGGAAGAAACCGTCGCCCTCGAACTCCGCGTCACGTCCGTCGACGACGACCGTGGCTCCCTCCGAATCGCCGATCCCCACGTACTCAGCGACGCGGTCGCGGTGCTCGCGCGTGATCAGCGGGCCCATCTCGGAGTCGGGGTCGGTTCCGGGACCGATTCGCAGCTTCTCCAGTCGGGCGGCGATCGCGTCGACCAGCGGGTCGGCGGCATCGCCGACCGCGACCGCGACCGAGATCGCCATGCAGCGCTCGCCGGCGGAGCCATAGGCGGCGGAAACGGCCGAGTCGGCCGCAAGATCGATATCGGCGTCGGGCAATACCACCAGGTGGTTCTTGGCGCCGGCTAGCGCCTGGACGCGCTTCCCATGAGACGCGGCGGTCTCGTAGACGTACCTGGCGATCGGCGTCGAACCGACGAAGCTCACGGCCTTCACCTCGGGGTGCTCGAGCAGCCGGTCGACCGCGACCTTGTCTCCATGCACGACGTTCAGGACCCCCGGCGGAAAACCGGCCTCGTGAAACAGCTCGGCGATGAAGGTCGGGGCCGAGGGATCCCGTTCCGACGGCTTGAGCACGAACGTGTTTCCACAGGCGATCGCGTTCGGGAGCATCCACAGAGGAACCATCGCGGGGAAGTTGAACGGCGTGATCCCGGCGACGACTCCGAGTGGCCTTCTCACGGAGTACACGTCGACCCCGGTCGACGCATGCTCGTTGTACGTCCCCTTGAGGTGCTCGGCGAGCCCACAGGCGAACTCGATGTTCTCGAGGCCGCGCGCGACCTCTCCGAGGGCGTCGCTCAACACCTTTCCGTGCTCTGCCGTCAACCGACGGGCGATCTCTTCGGCGTTGTCGGCCACGAGGTTCCGGAACGCGTACATGAGCTTCGTGCGTCGTGCGATGCTGACGTCGCGCCACTGCCCGAATGCGGCCTGCGCCGAGGCCACCGCGACGTCGACTTCCTTCACGCTGGCCAGCGGCAGCTCTCCCGAATGTCTGCCCGTGGCGGGCTCGAACACGGCCACGCTGCGTCCGGAGGTTCCGGACACACGCTCCCCTCCGATCAGGTGCGGGATCGCCGGTATCGCGGACTCGGCGCTGGGAGTTGGCTCGGCGACAGCCTTCATGAAGGAACTCCTGATGTGCCACAAACGGACGTTTTTCGAGGCGCGACAGGCGCGCGCGATTGCGGGGGACAACCTAACGCCTCCTTTTCGTTCTCTCGACCGATAGACAGGAGCCTCAAATGGACTTGAACGGAAGCGTGGCGCTCATCACGGGCGGCAGCGAAGGCATCGGGGCCGCAATCGCGGAGGCGCTGAAGGAGAATGGCGCCCGCGTCACGATCACGGGGCGTCGGGCGGACGTCCTGGAAACCAGGGCAAACGAACTGGGGGTCGACTGGATCGCCGGGGACGTGGGCGTCGAAGCCGACGCCATCGCGACGGTCGCGACAGTCGTGCAGAAGCACGGGCGACTCGACATCCTCGTAAACAACGCGGGCATCGGGCTCTTCAAACCGCTCGTCGAGATGGAGCTCGAAGAGCTCGAGAGTGTCTATCGGACGAACGTGTTCGGTGCGTTCCTGATGGGGCGCGAAGCGGCGAAGCAGTTCATCGCGCAGGGGTCCGGCGAGTTGATCAACATCTCGTCGACGTCCGGGCTCCGCGGTGGCCAGATGTCCACCGCATACAGCTCTTCGAAGTTCGCTCTCCGGGGCATGACGGAGTGCTGGCGAGATGAGCTGAGACGACACGATGTGCGCGTAATGCTGGTGAACCCGAGCGAGGTCATGACCGAGTTCGCGTCGAAGCTCGGCTTCGACCAACCGCCGTCGCCCAAGAAGCTTCGGGCCCGGGAGATCGCGGACGCGATCATCGGCGCTCTGAAGGTCGACAGCCGGGGGTTCGTGCCGGAGTTCGCCGTCTTCGCGACCAACCCCTTCTAGGCCGGGTGGCCAGCGCGCCGTCCGCATGGAGAGGATCATGAGTGAAACCATCCCGGGACGATTCTCCACGACGCTCCTGGCCTTCGTCCTCATAGCGAGCGGGGGCGTGTCCGCCCTCAGAGCCCAGGATGTCCGAGACCGACCCTCGATCGACCAGGCCGCGCTCGACCCCGGCCAGCTGATCGACGCGCTCTACGAGATGGTCTCGTTCGGCCCGGGCCCCGAACCCGACTGGGAGATGTTCCGGGAGGTCTTCCTGGAGGAAGCCGTGATCGTCTTCTCTCCGCGGGGGAACCAGCCGATGCGTGTGATGTCCGTGGATGGCTTCATCCAGGATTGGCGAGACTTCTTCAGGGACGCCGAGCTGGAAGACAAGGGTTTCTACGAGACCATCGCCGCGAAACGAGTCGACGAGTTCGGGGGGCTCGCACACGCCTGGGTGGTGTTCGAGCCGCTCGTCGGCGGGACGACCCCACCGAGACAGATCCGCGGGCTCGACAGCATCGAGCTCTCGTTCGATGGCGTCCGCTGGTGGATCGCGGCGATCACGACCGACTTCGAGGGACCCGGGCAGACGATCCCGGAGGGCCTGGTCCCCGGCCCTCGTTGAGCGAGCGCCGACCCCTGTCCGTCGAGTCCTCCGTCGAGCGAGCCGAGCCGGGAACCCTCCAGCGCGTGGTTCGTGATCTTCGGGTCGGACGGGAGACGGCCGGGACCCGCGAGCTCGTGTCCAGGGTGGCCCGGGGGTTGGCGGGCAGGGTGTACCGCCGGGAGCGGTATCTCGTCATCGAGCAGCGGATCGACGAGCTGATCGAGGCCCGCGTGCCCGAGGGAGTCCGGGTGTCGGCCTTTGCGGACGAGTGGGATGCGGTCGCCCCGCTGTTGACGAGCGCCGTCCGTCGCCAGTTCGAGCTTCGAGCTCGATCGGGGCGTGCGTGCCTGCTGGCCTGGAGAGGTGACCGGGTGATCGGGTACACATGGATGTCCACCCGGATCGACCCGTCGATCGAGGGGCTGCCGCTCGCCCTCCCCGACAGTGCTGCCTACCTGTGGGATCTCTTCGTGATTCGGCGGGAGCGCAGCGCGGGGATCGGGACTGCGCTGACCGGCGCGCGACTCGCGTGGACCCGGGAAGCGGGATTCGACCTGGGTTGGCGCGCGATCTCTCCGTCGAACCGGCCGTCGGCCCGCACCGCGGAGAAGACGGGCGCCGTCCGCGTCCTCGGCGAGATCCAGGCCCTCACACGATTCGGCAACTCGACCTATCGCGAGCAGCCCTTCGAGAACCGACCCCTCCTCACAGTCTAGAGGAGGCCCGCCCACCCGCGCGGCGTCGGGAGCGCAGGGCGTCAGCCCCGGCTGATATCGCCCGATGAACGCCCCACGGCGGTTCGAATGACGGCCTCTCCGGCCGCGGGCTTGAGAGTGCGTGCGGAGTGAAACCCGGAGTACCGGGACCGTCAGAAGCACCAGGTGTATCGGGCGGCGCTGGAGGGGGCGCTCGAAGATAGGGACGTCTCGGAGCGCGAGCGGTCGATCCTCTCGAGCCTCGCGACGCAACTGGAGTTCTCGCCCGAGGTGGCGACGCGACTCGAGGCGGAGATGGCGGGGTAGGTGGTCGACCTCCGCAGCGGGTCTGGCCGGCGCCCGGAGCGGTGTCGACGTTGCTTCGACCACATCCGATCCGACTAGGGAGGAAAGCGTGTCTGTTAGCAACCGCGTCTCTACAGCGACTCTGCTCGTCGTCACGGCGTGCGCCCCCACGGAGGAGGCGCCCACGACCGCGTCGGACGAAAGAAGCGGGAGAGCCTACGTCGGCGCCACGATCGTGGATGGCGGTGGTGGTGGCCCCATCGTGAATGGCGTCATGGTGGTGGGGGCCGACGGGCGGATTGCCGCGGTGGGAGGGGCGGATGAGGTAACCGTCCCCGAGGGAGCGGCGATCATCGACGTCACCGGACGCTACCTCGTGCCCGGCCTGATCAATGCCCACGGCCACGTGGGGGACACACGCGGACTCGAGGCCGGCCACTACTCGCGCGAGAACGTGCTCGCCCAGCTGGGGCTCTACGCACGCTACGGAGTTACGACCGTTCTGAGCCTGGGGGGAGATGCCGAGGAGGGCGTCGTCGTGCGGGATGAGCAGGACTCGGCCGATCTCGACCGGGCGCGCCTGTACGTCGCCGGGGCCGTCGTCGCCGGCGAGACCGAGAGCGCCGTCCGCGAGATGATCGACGGCAACGCGGCGCTCGGTGCAGACTTCATCAAGATCCGCGTCGACGACAACCTGGGAGCCACGGCGAAGATGACCCCCGAGATCTACCAGGCGGTCATCGACCGCGCCCACGAGGTGGGGCTCCCTGTCGCGGCGCACCTTTTCTACCTGGACGACGCGAAGGGCCTGCTGGCCGCGGGGGTCGACTTCGTAGTCCACAGCGTTCGTGACACCGACGTCGACGGTGAGCTGGCGCGGGCTCTGGTCGAGGCGGACGTCTGCTACTCGCCGACGCTAGCCCGCGAAGTCACCACGTTCGTCTACGAGGACACTCCGGACTTCTTTTCCGACCCGTTCTTCCTCGCGGAGGCCGATCCCGCGGTAGTCGAAGCGCTCCAGGCCCCGGAACGCCAGGAACGCGTCCGCAACAGCGCGACCGCCCAGGCCTACAAGGCCGCCCTTCGCCAGGCCCAGTCGAACGTGAAAGCCCTCTCGGACGCGGGCGTGACGATCGCCATGGGCACCGACACGGGGCCGCCCGGGCGCTTCCAGGGCTTCTACGAGCACATGGAGCTGGCGCTGATGGCGGAAGCGGGTATGTCACCCGCGGATATCCTGGTCGCGGCGACCGGCGACGCGGCACGTTGCATCGGTCGCGACGACATCGGCACGCTGACGCCGGGCAAGTGGGCGGACTTCCTGATCCTTGGAGCCGACCCCCTGTCCGACATCGCCAACCTCAGATCGATCGAATCGGTCTGGATCGCGGGGAACCAGATCCGTGGCTCGTCCTGACTATCGGCTCGCGATCGCCGATAGTCGCTAGCCGACAGCCACTAGCCTCTTTCGGCGAGGTCATCCGGCGACTGCCTGGTCCGCGGTCGCCGTCGCCCAGTCCGATGCCCGGATCGGGTGCCCGGTGAGGAATCCCTGGAGGAGTGTGCACCCGTTGTCACGCAACCAGCAGAGCTGTTCGGGAGTTTCGACACCGACCGCCGTGGTGGTGATGTCCAGTGCATCGGCCAGCCCGATGATCCCGCGCGCCACCCGCTCGTTCTGCGGGATCGAGCCGACCCCCTGGACGAGAGATCGATCCAGTTTGATGAAGTCGGCCTCGACGTCTTCCAGGTACGCGAGCGAGAACGTGCGGGGTCCGAAATTGTCGAGCGCCAGACGGACGCCGAGGCCCCGGACCGACTGGAGGGTGGCAGTGATCCAGTCCGAGTTCCGGATCGCCGGGCCAGTCGAGACCTCGACGACGAGTCGCTCGGCGGGTAGCTCGTGCACGTCGAGCAACCTCTCGAGCTCCTGGAGGAAGCCGTACGTCGACAGCGATTCGTAGGACACGTTGACGGCGAGCCATTCGAGCCCCGCGCCTTTGTCTGGCCGAGCCTGTCGTATGGCCATGTCGAGGACCGCCATGTCGAGCTCGTAGATCAGCCCGGTGGCCCGGGCGGTGGCGACGAACGCATGTGCCTGTACCATGCCCAGACGCGGGTGGTCGAGTCTCGCGAGCGCTTCGGCACCGACGATCGACGTGCTGCCGGCGGTGACGATGGGCTGCAGCGCGAGGAACAGGCCGTCGTTCCTCACGGCCTGACGCAGGTCGCGCTCGATCAGCTGGCGGTCCTCGGCGGACGCGTCCTCGGTCGGGTTGAAGACCACGATCTCGCCTCCAGCGGGCTTTCCGCGCCCGGTCGACGCGGGATCCGCATGCGAGAGGAGCTCATCGAAGGTCGCGGCGTGCTCAGGGTACCACGCTACGCCGATGCGGGCCCTGAGATAGATCTCGTGTCCGGCGGCGCGGACCGGGTGCGAGAGGGAATCCAGCGTACGGTTGGCGATCCTCACCGCCGTGTCGATCGAAGTCAGGCGGGCGCAACAGATGACGAACTCGTCTCCCCCCACGCGAGCGACCGAGTCGCCACCACGGCAGCCGCCCACCAGCCTGTCGGCGAGCTGTCGGAGGGCCTCATCCCCTACCACATGACCATGGCGGTCGTTCACCCGCTTGAAGTCCACGAGATCCAGGAAGATCAGGCCGACACCTACGTTGTTCTCCTGCGCCTCCTTGATCGCCTGGGCGACGGCCTCCCGGAGCCACCGCCGGTTCGCGACGTTCGTCATAGGGTCGCCATACGCCATTTCCATGGCGAGTGCCCGCTGCCGCCGGAGGACCTCGCTCACCATGCCCGAACCGATGGTGATCGGGACCAGTAGCGTCGTCGCCGTACCGACGAGCCACCAGTCGATCGCACCACCCTGAACGCGGCCGATCACCTCGACGGCAGTCAGGGCGAGCATGCCGAAGACGGCCGCGAGGCTGGCCCCCTGCCAACCCCGGTAATAGGACAGCAGGAAGACCGGCAGAATCGCCAGGATCCAGACGAAGCTCGAGTAGCGGGCGGCGGAGCCGAGGTCCGTCAGGCTCACTGTCATCGCGGCCAGCAGACAGGCGAGTGTCAGAAAGACGGCTCGTCGGGGCGGCGTATTCTCTTCCGGCGACGCCCGGCTCCTGAGAGTCTCGTAGAGCTCCCCGGAGTCCAGATCACCACGGCGGCCGCGGCTCATGCGGTGCGACCGATACCAGGACGCGTGGGGGGCGCGTTCGCGCTGGGCCTCTCGCTCTCGATGCGGTCGGGGTGCCCCTCGGATGGCGATGCACTTTCGGGGCTGCCCCGAGCCTCTGCCTCCAAATACGCGAGACCCCACGCCTCAACCAGCTCCTTGGCGATCTCCAGGATCTCGTAGGGAACGGAGTCGCTCGGAAGGCCGATCAACTGCTGGGCGCGCGCGCGGATCATCTCGGAGTCCGCCGACGCCAGCCGTCTGAGCTTTCCGTCCCGACTGAGGTAGGAGATCAGATCGTCGTGTACGTCGTCGCAGGCGGTTTCGAGTCGACGGATACGGACCTCGAGGCGGTCCCGTTGGCAGGGCTCTTCGGCCTTGAGTCCCTGGAGACCCAGTCTCCGCACGGCCTCGCGCAGTCCCAGCTCCGTGGCCAGCCCGGACTCGAGGTAGTCGAGTCGCTCCCGGAGACTCGCGTCCCTCCTCGCGACTTTGCGAGCGGGCCTGTCTGCGTCGTGTCCGTGATCCACCCGGCCCCCCCATCCCCCAGCCCCTCACAGAGGCGAGGGTTGTCCCCGCCAGCCACGCAGATAGTGTCCGGACCGCATATGTCGCTCGCAAGCCGCATATATGGCCTAGTGATGAGAGTCTGACACGTGCGGAGTAGCCGGTTCGGGCGACTGTCTTGGGGGGGGCGTACCGGCAGTTTACGGGGTGTGGCCGTCCGCTATCCGCTGTTCAGGACAAGGGTCCGGAAGAGCTCGAGGCGGCTATGGACATCGAACTTCAGATAGAGACTGCGGGCGTGGGAGTGAACGGTATGGGTGGAAATGTCGAGGGCCCGGCCGATCGCCCGTTCCGTCTCTCCGTCAAGCAGTTTCTCCAGGACTTCCATCTCGCGGGGGCCCAATGGGATTCGCTGCGCCGCCCGCTCGGTGAGCTCTCTCGTGTCCATCGCCCTTCCCCTGGTTCACGCCACCTCTCACTCCCCTCGCCACCCTGGCTCCAGACTGTTAGTGGCCCGACCCCGAACTTTCCTTACACCATGGTTCAGTATCCGACATTATGTCCCGATCTTCAGGCAGTTTCGTGGTGTGAAAGGACTCGCCGGACTAGCTCGACCCGATTGTGGACCCTCAGCTTTAAATAGACGCTCCGTATATGTGCGTGCACCGTGTGTGGGGAGATCGCCAGACGACGGGCGATCGTCGCTTCGGTGCGCCCGTCCAGAAGCTCTGTGAGTACCTGGCGCTCTCGCGGCGCCAGTGCGTTACGAATCGCCGCCCGATCGCACATCTCTTTCGTGTCCACGTCCGCCCCCCTAACCCGTCGGGTGCCCTCGTCTGTTCGCCCGAACGGCGGTCCCTGCCGCCTTCCGACGCCGGTCTATCGTCAAGGTCCGAAATCCTCACATCTCGCGTGCATCCAGTCCCGAGCGATGCCGCTCGGCCGCGCCCCTCTCCTCTTCGAGTCCACCACATGGCCGAGTCGAGGCCCATCGATCGATGATGTCTCCCGCCAGAGTCAGCACGACCGAAGGGAGCACGTCCCCAGGCATGGACGAGAGCAGCGCTGTCCGCTCGTCCACTCTGCGACTGACGCACCGCGCGGGCGGTCTGACTTTGAGATCCCCCGATATAAAGGAGGTCAGATCGGCATGGACGGTCAGCCATGCGCCGTCGAGCCGTCTTACGGAACGATAGAGGCGCTCGAGGTGACTGGGGTCGGCTTCGTGACTGTCGCGCGGCGATAGGAGTCGGATGGCCTCCTCGAGCCCGACTTCGGCCCGGAGACCCAACTCGAGGTAGTCGAGGCGCTGCCTGAAAGACAGCTCGCGCCTGGTCAACAACGGTCGCGCTATCCGTCTATCGCTCATATGCATCTCCCTTAGCCCGCCCACCTCGTAATCGCCCCCCCGCGGATATAGCTGCCCCAATGGAGGGAGCGCGCTAGCGGCCCCTGATCGGGAGGACGCCTCTGAGAGTGTTTCGGAGCTGTACGTCTCGGGCGACGCAGACCAGGGCGACGCCGAGTGTCGCCCGCCAGTCCACGAGGGCCAGGACCGCCAGACCGGCGACCAGCAGGAACGTTGGGGCGGGTCTGACCGAACTCGGTCGGGGCTCCCGCGCGCGGAGAACGGGTCGCGGAGCCGGTGCGACATCCATGAGATCCGGGAGCTCTCGTATCCTCATCTTCACCACCCCCCCACACGACTCGAGTCTGCCCGTTTCGGGCAACGCTCACTCGACTATGAATGCTGGCACGACTATGGGAGTAGTGTTTGGCACGACTGTCTCGACGGCAAGTCCCCTCCCGGGACTAGCGAGCTACAGTTAGCCTGTCCAGGCGAACCTCGGCGGGCCATGCAGCGGGACTCAGTCGCCTGGTGGGATGAACTCCCGCAGATGCAGCTTCGTCTGGTGATCCTGCATCTTGGTTCCCCGCATGTTTTCGCCGCGCACGTATGTCCGTTGCCAGCCGGACTGGACCGCTTCCTCCTCCTGCGCGGCGAGGTCCTCGATGAACTGCGAGCGTGACTCTCTCCATTGCTCATACTGGGTGAAGATCCGGGTGTCGCTCGCGATCGGAGCCATCCGCGGCCGGTAGCTCTCGAGGTAATGGCGCGGGAACGGCACGAGCCGCGCGATCGGTTCGCCCTTGTCGAACCGAATCCAGTGCTTGGGACGTGTGATCTTCCAGTTCATCGTGAAAGAGAATGGGGCCCAGTCGGTCTCTATCACACCCTCGAGGGGGACGATCCCGTCCTTGGGCATGTTCGGGGCACCCTTCACCCACATGTTGTGATCCTTCGTCGTTCGGAAGAGGTACCCCGGGGTGAAGGTGAGCACGCCGCTTCCGAAGTGCGACGCCACCGCTTCGTGCGGCGTGTCATCCCATTTGAAGCTGATGCTTTCGAGATCCCGCCTCCCGTTCCAGCGCACCGAGAACCCGGTCGGACAGAGCAAGT